>JBEHXA010000055.1:0-19721 GCA_048498935.1 Myxococcota bacterium | reverse complement strand
GTCTTCGCAGGCGCCTTGGTCTTCGCAGGCGCCTTGGTCTTCGCAGGCACCTTGGTCTTCGCAGGCGCCTTGGTCTTCGCAGGCGCCTTGGTCTTCGCAGGCGCCTTCGCCTTCGCAGGCGCCTTCGCCTTCGCGGGCGCCTTGGTCTCCGCAGGCGCCTTCGCCTTCGCGGGCGCCTTCGCCTTCGCGGGCGCCTTGGTCTTCGCGGGCGCCTTGGTCTTCGCGGGCGCCTTCGCAGGCGCCTTGGTCTTCGCGGGCGCCTTCACCTTCGCGGAGACCTCTGCTTCCGCTTCTGCCGTGGGCGCCTTCGCCTTTGCGGGGGTGGCCTTCGCCTTCACGGGCGCTTTCACGGTGGCCTTCGCCTTAGCAGGCGCCTTGGTCTTGTCGCCCTTCGCGACGGGGTCGGACACTTGGGCCTGAGATCGCTTCTTCGCTGCCATTTTCGATCGTGCTTCGAGCTAGGGTTCGTCTAGTTCGCCGTGGTCATCGTCGGCCAGCGAAACGTCTTCGGAGTCGTTCGACTCATCGGACGTGCGGCCGCTGGCGAGCGCATTGTCTTCGTCAGCCTCGGCTTCGGCCTCGAGAGCTTCTTCTTCCTGTGGCCGCGAGCTGAAGCTCGCCTCAGCGGCGAGCGCCGCCTCTTCTACCGCGCTCGCGTCTACGAGCGCCAGCTCGACGGTGATCGGCTCCAGGGGCGCATCCTGCTCCAGGCGCGTCATGCGGAGGCGTGTCATCTCCAACAGCGCCAGGAACGTGACAATCAGGTCACCCCGCGACGTCGCTCCCTCGAACAGCTGCTCGAACGTCAGCCGCTTGTGAAGCTGCAACAGATCCACGAGCTGGTTGATGCGGTCGGTGATCGAAAAGCGTTCGAGGTCGATCTGATGATCGACCTTGGAGGTGGCGCGCGAAAGGACGCTCTGAAAAGCATCCAACAACTTGAACAAGCTGAGCCCAGCGAGCGGAGCCGGCCCCTCGACGCTCGGTGCCGGTAGACCACGCTGAAACACATCGCGACCGAGCACGTCGCCTCCGCCCAGCTGCTCCGCCGCGCGCTTGTACTTTTGGTACTCGAGCAGGCGGCGCACCAGCTCGGCGCGCGGATCCAGCCCATCCTCGTCCTCGTCCTCCTGATCGGCCGGGGGGACGGGCAACAGCATCTTCGACTTGATGTGAGTGAGCGTCGCCGCCATCACGAGGTATTCGCTCGCGACGTCGATGTTGAGCTCCTCCATCAACGTGATGTATTCGACGTACTTCTGAGCGACGAACGAGATCGGGATGTCCCGAATGTCGAGCTCATGCTGCTCGATGAGGTGCAGCAGCAGGTCGAGCGGCCCCTCGAACGTGGGCAGAACGACCTGGTACCCCGAGACAGCCCCCTCCGGTCGGGGAGCCAAAGGCGGCCCGCCGGGTGGAGAATCGCTGGGGTTTTCGTCGGTCATGAAGGCGGCGCAGCGTACATGACCAGTAAGGCTTTGGCGATGCTAACTTGGGGCTTGAATGACGGCCCATGGCGGCAACGGCCGCCGCTGCGTAAGCTGTGGAGAGCGCTACGAAGCGGCGGTTTTGTTCTGTCCAAAAGACGGCACGCCGACGGGTCCCGAGCGCAGTGGCAGCGGGCCCGATGCCTACTTGGGACGGGTGCTTGCGGGTCAGTTTCGCGTCGAGCGGCTGCTCGGCGTCGGTGCGATGGCGCGGGTCTACCTCGCGTCGCAGCTCGGCAGCGCGCAACCGGTCGCGCTCAAGATTTTGCATCCCGAGTTGGTCAGTGACCCAGCCGCGACCGCGCGCCTGAGACGTGAAGCTACCATCGGCACGCGGCTACGCCACCCCAATCTCGCTGAGGTGCTCACGCAGGGTACACTGGACGCGAGCGCTCAACACCCGGCTGGAGAGCCTTTCATCGTCCTCGAGCACCTCGACGGCTTGTCACTCACCTCCGCACTGCTGGCAGGAGGCGGCGCGCTGGGGCTGGTCCGCGCGGTTCACATCGCGCTGCAGATTTGCGCTGGAGTCGGCGAGGCGCACCGCCACGGTGTGGTGCACCGCGACTTGAAGCCGGACAACATCATGCTCGTCCGCCGCGGCGCCGACTCGGACTTCGTCAAGGTGCTCGATTTTGGTATGGGCCGAGCCGGCACCGATCCTGATTTTGCGACCCGCGAAGGCTCCGTGCTCGGTACCGCGCGGTACCTCGCACCAGAGGGCGCGCAGGGCGGCAGCGTGGGCCCCGAGGGCGACGTCTACGCTCTCGCGACGCTGCTCTTTCAATGCATTGCCGGGCGCACTCCGTTCGAGGGCCCGAGCGCCGTGGCCATCCTGGTGCAGCAAGTGAGCGCCACACCGCCCGACGTCCGATCGGTCGGCACCGGGCGTGATTGCCCGGCGGCCTTGGCCGAGCTCATCGCGCGAAACCTCGCCAAGCAACCGCTCGATCGCGCCCCCGACGCGCACGCGTTCGGCGCGGAGTTGGAAGCCTGTTTCGCGGCCGGCAGCGCGGATGCGAGCGCCACCGCCCGGATGATCGGAGGCCAGCGATGACCCGAGTTTTTCCGATCGCTCCAGTGCTCGGCGTCGCGCTCACGTTCGCCACCGCTCGGAGCAACGCTGAGGAAGCGAAGCCGCCCGACTTGACCGAGCCGCCGGTCCTGACGGGTTTTCGAGCGCTGGATCGCCCCACGGGGATGGCCGAGGCAGGCTTTGGTTGGTTGACGCTGCCGGGCGCGGAGGTGTGCAGTCAGGCTGGGTGCACGGCTGGCGACACGAGCTTCGAGCTCGACGCGTGGCAGCTATACCGACAGAACCTGCGCTTTGCATTCGGGGCAGGCGTCCTGCTTGCGCTCATCCCCACCACCGACGCGCCGCGCAGCGATCCGCCAGGTATCGAACGCGACCACTCTCGCAAGTACCTCACCATCGAAGGCACGGTCCGCTACTACCCGTACGTGGCCGAACGCGTGGAAGTGTGGCTCGGGCTGACCGGGGGTCTCGTCGTCGTGAGCGACACCTTTCAAAGCGTCGGCGACGTCGACGACAAGCCGCTGCTCGGCCCGGCCGGCGCTACCATTCGCACGGAAGGCTACACGCTCGGTGCGCTCGCGGGCCTAGCCTACCAGCTCAGCGACAACTGGTCGGTGGGCGGCTCATTGCGCTTCGGCAGCTGGTTTTTGCCCGAAATTCCGGCGCAGGATCCGTTCCTCGACAAGGCATCGCTCGCCGGAAGAAATTCCATGTTTTCGCTCGGGTTCAACGTCGCGTACCGGATAGCGCTGTAGCGCGCTAGGGCGCGCGAGCAGCGAGCAACGTCAGAAGCTCTGCGATTCGCTCGAACACCAGCGCCAGCACGCCGAGCAGCACCACCGATTTGAGTGGAGCAAGCACAGGCGCAATGAACGCTGGCGCAGCCGCGCGAGCGACGAGCGCGCTGCCGAGCTCCAGCAGCACTGACGCAACGGCAAGCGGCGCAGCGATCGCAAACGCGACGTCGATTGAGCCCGCAAACGCCGCGACCACCGACGGCCAGGCAAAGCGCGAGCCGAGCTCGGGTGCGGCGAGCGCCTGCGCCACGCGAGTCGCGCCGCCCCCCTGCAAGAAGGCCACTGCGCTCAGCAACGCAAAGGCCACCGACATGGACGGCGCCCCCTCAGGCAAGACTGGCATCGAGGTACTGTCGCGGGCCCCGCGCAAGTCGTCGATCAAACCACCGGCCATGGCAGCCACGTAGACGGCCAGCGCTGCGAGCAGCGCCAAAGGCATGCCCACCCACGCCTCGCGAGCGAGCGCGACCAGCAACGGGCCACCGCTCGCGACCGAGCCCGCAAGCGCCGGCGCGATGCAAAATCCAAGCGCGAGGCCGAGAGCCACCCGCGTTTGAGGCGGCACCCCAGCAAGCCCAAAGGCCGGTACCAGCGTTACCGCCGGCATGCAGCGAGCGAAGCCGAGCGCCCAGGCTCGCGGGTCGAGCCCACCGGCCGCAATGACCGGCGCCAGTGCATCGACCAGGCTGACGGGTGGGGGCAGCAATTCCATCGTGATTGACGCGGGAGCGGGGGGCGCGTTAACGGTGGCGCCCCCCGTATGTCACTGGACACTTCCACAGTCGGCTTCCAGACGGAACCGGTCAGCTTCGAATACGACTGGAAGACCGTGGCGCTGTACGCTTTGGCGGTAGGCGCGACGCCAGCCGAGCTCGACTACCTCTACGAGGGGCGCGGGCCGCGCGTCCTACCCACCTTCGGAGTCATTCCCGCGTACGGCCCCGTCAGCCAACTGTTCATCAAGACCCGTTGCGACATGACGCGACTGGTGCACGGCGGACAGAGCCTGCGAATCCACCGCCCGCTGCCGCCCGCCGGCAAATTGCAGACGGTCGGGAAGATCGAAGGCATTTACGACATGAAGAAGCTGGCGCAGGTCGTGCTCAGCACACGCACGACCCTCGACGGCGAGCCCTGCTTCGACACCGAGTGGATGCTGCTGATTCGCGATGCGGGTGGCTTCAGCGGCCCGCGTCCGCCCAAAGCAGACGTGCCCAAGCTCGCCGAGGGGCAAGAGAGCTCGCCCACGTTCAGCGTCGAGCAAGCCACTCGGCCGGAGCAAGCGCTGCTTTACCGATTGACGGGCGACCTCAATCCGCTCCACGCCGACCCTGAATTCGCGAAGCTCGCTGGTTTCGATCAGGGACCGATCCTGCACGGGCTTTGCACCTACGGCTTCGTCGGTCGGGCGGTGCTTCAGCACGCCTGTGGTGGCGACCCCGCTCGCTTCAAGAGCTTGAGCGTCCAGTTCAGAAAACCAGTCTGGCCGGGCGATGTCCTGGACACCCAAGGCTTTGCCACGGGCAATGGACAGTACGTGCTTCAAACCAGCGTCAAGGGCCGGCCGGATCCGGTGCTGACGTCAGCGTGGGCCGAAGTGGCTTAGTCGGGAGATCGACGAATGACTGACGACGACAAAAAGCGAATTTTCTCTGAGCCGCCGCCGCCTACCGACGAGATCGACGGCGAATGGGGTGGCTCGGACGACGACGACGAGCAGACCCTGGTGAAGGGGCTCGACGCCATCAAGAGCCAGCCAGCTGCTGCTCCTACGCCTTCGCAGCCTGCTCCGGCTTCCGCGGCCGCGTCACAACGTCCCGCGCCGATCGCTAGCACACGCCCAGCCACCGCCGCTTCCACGCCGCCCACTGCCGCGTCCACGCCGCCTGCTGCCGCTTCCACGCCGCCCACTGCCGCGTCCACGCCGCCGGCTGTCGCTTCCACGCGGCCCGCCGCAGCTGCAGACGCACCCGCCGTTGCTGCTGTCAGCTCGCCGAATCAGCCCGTCGCACTGCCTCGAGCCGAGGACGAGGAAGAAGACGACGAGGAAGAAGAAGACGACGAGGAAGAAGATAGCGACGCCGCCTCGACCGAGCACGGAGCCGAGGACGAGGAAGAAGACGACGAGGAAGAAGAAGACGACGGCCATGTCGCACCGCCGGCCGCCGCCGCCGCGAGCGAATGGCTTCCCGAGTGGGCGCCGTTCGCGGTGTTGGCTTTGATCGTCAGCGTGAGCTTCCTGGTCGGCTTGGGTTTCGTCGGCGGCCCCCCCGCCCCCGAGCCCGAGAGTGGCGCGAGCGCGGAGCCGGCACCCAAGCCGGTGGCCAAGCCCGCCAAACCGAGCGCGCATCCGTGAAAGCGCTCGCGCTGCGCTCACTCGTTCCGATCGCGTTGCTCACGGGCTGCGTGGTCACCACGTTCGAAGGTCCGGGCGAGCCGCCGCGCGTCGCGAGCCCGCCCGCCCCTACCCCAACCGTCACGGCCGCGAGCGCGCCCGGACCCAGCGCGGAAGAGCTCGCCTCACAGCCCACCGAGATCGCCGCGCGCCACCTGCTCGTCTCTTACCAGGGCGCGCTGCGAGCATCGCCCAGCGTGACGCGCAGCAAGGTCGAAGCCGAAGCGCGTGCGCGCGAAGCGCTCAAGCGCGCGCAGGCCGGCGAAGACTTCGAAAAGTTGGTGAAAGAGTTTTCGGACGAACCCGGCGCTGCAGAGCGCGGCGGCTCACTCGGAACCTTTCAACGCGGCATGATGGTCAAACCCTTCGAAAACGCGGCGTTCAAGCTGGCTCCCGGCCAAGTCTCCGACTTGGTCGAGACGCAATTCGGCTTCCACGTCATCCAGCGTACGGAGTGAGCTGGTTCAGCCGCGCAGCAGGTGCTTGGAGATGACCAAGCGCTGCACCTGGCTCGTCCCCTCGCCGATCTCGCACAGCTTGGCGTCGCGCAGGTGCCGTTCGACGTCGAACTCGCGCGTGTAGCCGTACCCGCCGTGGATTTGCAGCGCGTTGTTACAGACACGCGTGGCGACCTCGCTCGCAAATAGCTTGGCCATCGAAGCTTCGGCGGTGAAGCGCTTGCCACTGTCGGCGAGCCAGGCGGCGCGCCGCACCAAGAGCTCCGCAGCGTCGAGCTCCGTTTGCGCGTCGGCAAGCATCCATTGAATGGCCTGAAGCTCCGCGATCGGCTTCCCGAAAGCCTCGCGCTGCTTGGCGTAGGTAACGGCCATTTCGAGCGCGCCGCGCCCCAGGCCGAGCGCCATGGCCGCGATCGAGACACGCCCGCCGTCCAGGATGCGCATGGTGTCGCGAAAGCCCTGATCGACCTCGCCCAGGCGCTCACTATCAGGCACGCGCACCTGCTCGAGCGTGATCTCGACGGTGTCGCTCGAACGACAGCCGAGCTTTTTCAGCTTTTTGCTCGGCGAGTAGCCGGGGGTCTTGGTGTCGACGATGAACGCGGTGATGCCCCGCTGCGGCGCAACCTCGAAATTGGTGCGCGCCAGCACCACGCAAAAGCCACCCACCGAGCCCTGCGTGATGAACATCTTGCTGCCGTCGATGACCCAATCGCCGCCGTCGCGCACGGCCTTGGTGCGCATGCCCGCGCTGTCCGAGCCGGAGCTGGGATCAGTGAGCGCCCACGCCGCCAGCCACTCACCCGAGCAAGCTTTGGGCAGGTACTTGCGCTTCTGCTCTTCTGTGCCGAAAGCGAGGATGTGGCCGGTGCCGAGCCCGTTGTGGCTGGCGATCGTGAGTGCCAAGGAGCCGTCGACCCGCGCTGCCTCTTCGACCGCGATCGCGTACGCCGACATGTCGAGCCCGGCGCCGCCGTATTGCTCGGGGATGCGAATCCCGAGCAGGCCCAGCTCGGCGAGCTCGGGCACCAGCTCGCTCGGGAAGCGCTCTGCCTCGTCCCACTCTCGGGCGTGCGGCGCGACGCGCTCACGGAAAAACTGTCGAAGGCTGCTGCGAAGTAGCTGGTGATGCTCGCTGAGCTCGAAGTCCACGAAACACAGTTCTAGCGCCTACCCCGCCTCGGCGCCATCCGTTGACTCGGTCCGCTGCCCTCTGCTGTCCTTGCTTACTGAATCGGCAGCTTCGGATTGAGCGCTGCCTTGAGCTGCGCGAGCTTCTTGTCGGCCGGATAGCGAACCGCAGCGGCGTCGCCGGCTTTGAGCTTGAGCGGCTCGTCGCCGACGATGATCACGTTGCTGCCCGATCGGCCCGCCAGCCATTCAGCCAACGGCGCGCCCTCGGCTTCGCGCGTATTGAAGCTCACCGCGTCGAAACCGAGATCCTTTTGCACCTTGCTGCCCGGCAGCTTTTTCAGCGTGCCGAGCACGTCCTTGGCCGAGTCTTCGTCCGGGCGCGCCAGACCCACCACGCGGAAGCGCTGCCCGTTTTCGGTGTAGTAGCCCACGGCGCCGGAGCCGAGACCTGTCACCCCGAGTGCGTCGCGGTGCGCGTAGCTGATACCCATGGGCACCAGCCACTCTTGCGGCAAGAGCCGCACGGCAGGAAGCGGGTTCACGTCTCCCGGCAGGTGGTCGCCGACCTCGCGTGCCAGCTCGGGCAACACCTTATTGCTCGACGCTTTGATCTGGTCCGGCGTCTCCAGCTCGTTCGTGTAGCTGAGCTCGGCGACCACGTCGCCACGCCAAATGTACGCGATACCGGTGCCGAGCGCGCCTTCGGCGCCGGCGGCGATTTCTTTGGGCGTGCCGTCGGCAGGATCACCGTCGGCGATCACGCGCTTGGTGAAGAAGCCGTAGGCGCCTTCTGGGCTGGCGAAGCGCGACGCAATCACGTTCACGGTGCCGGGCGAGCCGCCGCCGTCGACGTAGCGCAACGTGACGACGCGCTTCAGCCCGTAGCCTTTGTAGACCTCGCATTCACCGTCGAGGAGCTCGGTGCACACGGTGTCGAGCGTGCCCTTGGCGGCCTCGCCGTAAGTGCGCGCTTCGCCATTCGGGTCGATGCAGTAATTGGCAGCCAGCTTCGGGAACCAGCCCGCCGTGGTGACGTCGGCGACACTTCCGCCACCGCCCGCGCAAGCTCCCGGTTTCGCGCTCACGATTGGCGGAGGCGCGCTGCCCTGCTCGGCAGGGGGCTCCTTCTTCGAGCAAGCCAAAGCGAACAGCGCGACGCAGAACACGGGGGCAACCGAGCGGGCCATGGGCGGGCGTTCTAGCACGCTGCCTCCGGGCGGAACCGAGCCCGGAGCGCGGGCTATTTGGGGCGCTCGGACACGCTCCGGCCAGCGGTGCCTCCGATCACCTACACCCGGCACTACTCCGCAACGTTTACATACGGCCGCATTTCTTACTGGTCGCCGACCGCCCTACATAAGCATAAACCCCAATCATTTCCGTATTCTAGTAACTGCTGCGCTGGGCACGCAGCTTGCTGTACGTTCAGCGGTCTGGTGACTTCAAACTCCCTGAAGCTTTCGCGGCATTGCCAAAGCCGCGGCTACACGTTGATCGAGCTGATGGTCGTCGTGATCATCATCGGCATCACGGCCACCCTGGCCGCGCCGCAATTGCTCGAGCAGATGCGCGAGCGAAAGTCGCGCGACATGGCCCAGCAGATAGCCATGCTCTACACGAGCGCGCGGCTCCGGGCGATGGCGCGCGGCAACGCGGTGATGGTCAGGTACAGCGCGACCACGGGCTTTCAGGTGGTGGAGTCGATCGAGGGCACCTTCGCGACGGGTGCCACCAATCGCAACGTGTCGGCGGAGTGTGCTCCCACCCCGGGCGCCGGCTGTCTCGTCACCAATTGGGGCACTGACTCGCAGATCGTCAACCAGATGATGTGGCCCAGCACCATGACGGTCAAAGGCGTCAACAGCGCTGGCACCGCAGTGACCGACATGAGTATTTGCTTCTCGCCCGGTGGCCGCAGCTTCGCCTCGTTTGCCGCCGGCACGGATCCGATCGCGGCCATGGTGGGCTCGGTCCGTTTTACGGTGCAGCGCACCGGCGGTCTCGCGCGCAAGGTGGCGGTGTTGCCGAACGGCTACTCGAGGATCGCGCTATGAGCGTCAAGCGCAGCGCCAAGCGTCGTGGCCAGGCGGGTTACACGATCGTCGAGCTGATGATGGGCCTCGCGCTCTTCATCGCCGGCATGTTGGCGCTGGTCGGCATGCAAAAGCTCCAAGCGCGCGCGAACGGCGACGCGCGTGAGCTGGCCATCGCGCAGCGCATCGCCGAGTCGTGGGCAGGCCAACTGCAGATCGAATCGCTCCAGTGGCAAAGCAACCTAATCACGGCCCAGTGGCTTGGTAACGTGGAGGGCGGTTGGGTGCGGCCCGCTTACCAAGCCGGTCGCGTCGGCGCCGCCTTCGATGCGCTCGGCAAGCCGCTGCAAGATACAGAGCTCGCGCAAGCGCGGTACTGCACCAACATTCGGCTCACGTACCTGTACCAGCCGAATTTCCCGACTTCCGGCAATGGGCTGATGCGCGCGGAGATCCGCGTGTTTTGGTTGCGTGACGGGGAAGAGGTGCTGAACGCCGCCGCCGGCCTGTGCCCAGCCGCCGCGAGCGCCGCCGATATGCTCGCGATCGGTAAGGCCGTGGAGCGCTACGAGTTCGTTTACCAAACCACCGGCATCCGCCAGCACTCGGCCATTTGATGAGCGCCTCGTCTTTTTCCAGGCTTCGCTCGGCCCGCGCCCGGCGTTCCGGCTTCACGCTGGTCGAGCTGATGGTGGCCATGTGCGGCGGCCTCTTCCTGTCGCTCGCGGTGATGGCGCTGACGCGCGATTTTTCGCGCTTCAGCCTGCAGCAGATGCGCATCTCGAACGCGACGCTCGCTGGCGCCAACGGCTTCGACCGCATGGTGAACGACCTGGCCCGCGCTGGCTACCTCGTGACACCCAACATCAACGCCGATCCGCGCGTGTGCAACCGGCCCATTGCTGGCTGGCCGGCGTCGCTCGGGCAGCTGCGAGCCGTGACGCTGAACACGACCGGTGCGTCGGCTGCCAATACCGAGGTCACGCGCGCCGGTATCACGCCCATGTCGATCACGGTCGCGGGCGCGCTGGACATGGGCGAGGAGCTCACGATCACCGCAGTTTCGGTGACCGGCGGGCAGAACATGGTGGGCATCCGGGTCGACACCCCTGCGGCGGCTCGCATTGGGCTCTCCGCGACGGACCCCACCCAGAACGCGACCATTCTGGGGAACATCTTCCTGCCGGGCGGGGTCGGTCGCGCCATCCGCATTTCGCAGAACGACGGCCTCGAGCAGTACGCAGTCGTCGCCGCCATCAACCAGAACCCGCTGCAGCTGCAGCTGGCAGCAGCTCCGGCCATTCAATATCGAGCCAACGCCAACGCAGCGCAGTGCGGTGTGCTCGGCCACTGCACGGGCTGCACCGTCAACGTGATCAATTTCGTCCGCTACGAGCTGCGTTCCTTGAAGGCGGCGCCGGGCGACTACGCGGAGCTGTTCAATGCCTCCGCGGAGTCGAACCTGCCGTACGAGTCAGGGCGCGTCGAGCTCATGCGCGACGAGCTCGACCCCAATGGCAATGTCCTCGCAGGCACCTCGGAGCTCGTAGCGGAGTACGCCACCGATCTTCAGTTCACGATCATTCAAGCCACTGGCGCCAACAACCTGACCTTGTTCAACCCCCTCCCTGCCGCCATCAACGGCACCTACCCCAACACCCAGCTGATCCGCGGCATCCGCGCTCGGCTCGCGGTGCGCTCGCGCGAAGCGGATCGGGGCGCGGACGTGTTCGGCGCAGCCGCGGGCGAATACCGAATCTCGCTCCTGGGCGCAGGCGGGACGAGCGCCGCCCAGTACGGCTTCGCGCGGGTCCGCAGCCTCCAGGCCGACGTTGCCGTGCGCAACCTGGAAGGTGCCAATTGGTGACTCCCGCTCTGCAGCGCCGATTGCGACGCAAGTCGCAGCGGGGCATGACCGTACTAACTGTCGTAATGGCGGTGACCCTGCTCCTGGCGATCGGCGTGCTCGCGGTGCGCAACGCCGCCACGGCCGACCAGGCCATCGGCTACAGCCGACAATCTTCGCAAACGGCGGCGGCCGCGGAGCTCGGGACCAGCGCTGCCATCGCCGAGTTCGGCTCGGGTAAGGCAGCTGCCTACATCTCGCAGATGATGGCTCCGCAATCCGGTTCCACCGCGGAGACTTGCGTCGCCAATCGGACCCTGGCGGCCCCCTGCGCGCGAATGTTTCGCTCTGATCTGGAGGCATCGACGCGAGCCTACTCGACGAGCAACGAAGACCTGTTCCGGCCTCGCAATACGACGACCGACGAGACTGGCAGCTTCGGCCTGGCCAGCTCGATGATGGGCGATGTCTACGTCGAAATCACCGAGCGCGGAGCTACCGGCAGGCCCGTGGCCGGTACCGACCTCGGCGGCACGAACCCCGCCCTGCAGTTCGCCAAGGTGACCATCACCACCACTGCTCAAGTCCGCCCCACGACGGGAACGAACGACACGTGCAATGCCGGCGTCGCGAAAGCCACCAGCAAGAAGGTGATGCGCGCGCGTGTGGTCGTTGGTCCCATTTAGGCAGGAGCCCCCCAAGTCATGAAGCAGCGACCCTCTTTCTTAGCCACCTCGTGCAGCAGTCAGCTGCGGAGCTACGTGCTCGGCGCTGGCACGGCCTTGGCCTCGCTGCTCGGCGCGACCAGCGCGCAGGCTCAAGCCGATATCAGCCCGCCTCCGCCGAACATTTTGCTGCTCGTCGATACGTCGGGCTCGATGGACTACAAGTCGGCGAGCACCAGCTTTCCGACCTGCAAATACTCCGGTAACAACACCACCGGGGCAACCAGCGAGCGCAGCCGCTGGATCAACCTGGTCGAGGTGTTGACCGGGTCGGTCGAAGACTACGAGTGCCAGCGGCTCGATCGCAGCAGCCCCGATTTCAAGGCCGAGTACGACATCGCCGGGAATGCGCCGTACGACTTGCTCTACCCGAACCCCTACAACCGCCCGGTCAACAAGGACTGCGTGTTGGGCCCGGGTACTTGGAACTCGGCGTCGCCAGCCGCTTGGGACGCCGCGACCTCGCTCAAGTCGCACAAGTTCGACAACACCACTCAGACCTGCAACTTTCAGCAAAAGCCCGACGGCATCCTCGACGCGTTTCGTGACGACGTGCGCTTCGCGCTGATGACCTTCGACACCGAGCCGCGCGGTGACAAGGACTTGAACGGTCTTTGGAGCTACTACCTCAGCGCTTCGCCCGTCCAAGGTAAGCCCGAGGGCTGCGACACCATGCAGGTTCAGGAAGTCGGCGTTCGCAACGCGAGCGCACCGCCCTGGGAAGGACGCGCCATCGGCTTCGGTAGCCCGGTCGCGGACACGGCCGCGCTCCGCGCGCGTAACGACATGATCCAAAAGGTGCTAATCAGCACGCGCCCCTACGGTGCCACGCCCATCGCCGGCATGCTGAAAGACGCGCTCGACTACTACACGAGCGACACGACCGTGGATCCGCAGGATTCGAGCTTCAAGTTCGGTCCGAGCGAAGACAAAGCCAAGGCCACGTGCCGCCGCCAAAGCATCGTGCTGCTGTCCGACGGCCAGCCCAACATGGATCTGCGGCCGTTCTGCGAAGCGAGCAACACCTGCCCTTACCTCAAGGCCGAAGACATCGCGACCCAGCTCAAGGCGGCCAAGGTCGACGTGTACGTGATCGGCTTCGGGCTAGCTTCGTTCACCGTCAACGGTAGCCCCAAGGACTGCACCGATATCGGCAAGTTCGATCAAGAAGACCCGATGGGTTTGTGCCAGACCAACAAGACCGATCCCAACCTGCAAGCTTGCTGCGCGCTCAATCGCATCGCGGCGGCCGCTGGCACTGCGGGCAAGACGATCGACACCGACTGGACTCACGCCCACTTTGCCACGAACGCGGGCGATCTGCGCAACCAGCTGAGCGCCGCGATCGGCGCCAACTTTCCGCCCAGCTCGCGCACGGCTCCGATCACGACGGGCGGCAGCTCGTTCTTGATCAGGGGCGGCGATCCGGATTTTGCGCGCGGCGCGCGCTTCAGCGCGGCCTTCTCGCCCGGGACCGCCGGGCAAGGTTGGGTCGGTCACCTCACTCGCTCGCGCTACCAGTGTCAAACGGTCAGCGGCACGAACGTGCCGGTGTTGTTGGATCCCATCCCATCCAAGGGCGACGACTTCGTCGCGAACGTGAACAAGTCGGGCCCAACCGACCGCGTCATCTACACCGCGCTCGGTACTAGCAAGCTGGACGAGACGCTCCGGCCGAACGTATCGATCATGGACAACGAGGGCGTGGGCACGAACACCGCCACGATGGTCGAGTACAAGTCGAACACTTTCTGGAGCGGGGTCACTGCCGACAACATGCAGCTGACCGGCAACTCTTGCGATCCCTCTGGCGGCGGCGTCAGCATCTCCAAAGATGCGTGCCGCGATCGCGTGCTGAAGTGGCTCGTCGGTCTCGACAACGGGACGGGCAATCACCGCTGCCCCAATGCAGCTGGCGGTGACTGCAATTTGGTGGGTGACTTTCTGCGATCGGCGCCGCGTCCCGTGGCGGGGCGGCCGAGCGGGCTTTTGAGCGACGCGAGCTACGACGCCTTCATCGCGGCTCAAGACACGGCGAAGCGCCCGTCCGTGCTGTACGCCTCGTCGAACGACGGCTTCATGCACGCTTTCAAGATGGGGCCGGTAAACAAGGAGGGAGATCCCGAGGAAAAAGACACCCGCACGATGACCAGCAACGAGCTGTGGGCCTTCGTGCCGCCGTCGGTACTTCCGGCGCTCGTGGGTTCGTACCCCGGCACCCATCAGCTGCTGCTCGACGGCTCACCCGCGATCAAGGACGTGGTGGCCACCGCGCAGTCCGTGGCCACTGGTTACCAGTTCAAGCTTAACCGTTCGAAGAGCGATGCGGAAGCCGGCCAAGGTACTTGGCGCACGATCTTGGTGCAGAGCTATGGCAGCGCGCGGCGCGGCTATTTCGCCATCGACATCACCGATCCCATTCCGGGTACGAACCGTGGTCCGCAATTCTTGTGGCAGCTGGTCAACGACGAAGCGGGCAACCCGCTATTCGGCACGGGCGGCGGCACGCCGCTCATCACGACGGTGTTCCTGGCCAATGAAGGCGAGGTCGCGGTGGCAGTGCTGCCGGGTGGCACGGGCGAAGAGGCTACGGCCGGCACATGTACGCGCGGCACGGACGTGACCGGCTACGCCACCGGCTACAAGCCGCGACAGAACGTACCCTGCTACACCCTTCAGTCGTCGGTGCTGGCGCGGTCGCTGACCATCGTGCGCCTCGATAACGGCAAGGTTCTGCGCACCTTCCGGCGCGATCCGAACGAGGTGCCCAAGCTGCGCGACAACTTCGTGGTCACCACGACGCCGCTCGACTCGCCGCTCACTGGCCAGCCCGTGGCGTTTCCGTCGGAAGTGGGCGCCGTCGCGGATCGCATCTTCATCGGTGACAAAGACGGCGCGCTTTGGCGCGTGAACCTGGCCGGCGCGCCCTCCGATTGGAAGATGGATCTGTTCTTCGACACCTTCCCGGGCGACGGCACGTTCACCCACACCAAGAGCGACGGGCAACCGATCGTGACGCCGCCGATCATCTCGGTCGACGATCTGGGCAACCTCACCGTCGCCGTCTCCACCGGCGATCAGGAAGCTCTGGCCAGCTCGCCGGCGACCAGCAACTACGTGTGGTCGCTCACCGAGACGCCGAACAGCGCGCGCACCGCGTTCAATGCGGTGCCCAATTGGCACCTGGATTTCAAAGGTACCGACGCGGGCTTCCGCGTGATCGGCACGATGGCGCTGTTCGCGCGAAAGCTCTACTTCGCCGCCATGAATCGTCCCGACGACGGCACCAACGGAGTGTGCTCGCAGGGCGTCGGCCGCGTCTACGCCATGGACTACATCAAGCCCGAACAATCGAAGACGGCCGGCAAGGGCGGCGTGATCGACAGGCAATTCGCCGCGCCGTCCTACGATTACTTGCCGGCGGCAGTCATCACCGGCGGCTCGGGCCAGGCGTTCTTGAGCGGCGTCAGCATCGGTCAGGAGCCGACCTGCGAAAACGCAGGCTCGGCGGGTGACGACGAGTACTTCAAGTACGGCGCGCACTACGCGCTCGGCAGCCCCCGGGGCGGCGCCTTCAAGCTGTTCATTTCGACCGGCAGCACCAAAGCCACCCCGACCCGCTCCGACATCAAGGCGGTCGACAACGGCGGCTCTTTTGGAGCGTCGGTCGACCTGGCCAGCCCGGCCGTGACGACGCGCGTAGACTCCTGGGCCGCCATCGTCGAATAATCGCTGGGGTCCCGGTCTCCCGGGTCAATCGCATGCGAATCCCGCGCTGTCTCTCACATCACGCGACGACCGCGCTCGGAGTGCTCGCGCTTGCGGCGTGCACTCTCGGCGGCTGCCGCTCCAAGCCGGTCAAGACCGAGCCCGCTCCGACTGCCGTGTCGGCAACGCGCTCGGCCGTTCCGGTCGATCATCTCGCTCCAGGCGAGCTCGCCCCGAGCGAAGCTGAAGCCTTCGGCTTCGCAGTACCGGTCGGCATGAAGATCGAGACGAAGCTACCCGATCGCGCGTACATCCGCGGAGATGTGTCGCCCGAAGAGCTCGCCAACTACGTCAGGACGCGCGTGGCCGCCTCGCACGTGGAGCTGGGCGCCGCGAGCACCTTGTTCCCCGCCGTGAAGATCGCTGGCGGCCCGCCCGACCGCATCTTCAGCTTCGAGGTCATGAGCGATCGCGAAGGCACGCGCCTGATCATCCGCGACGTGACCCCGCCTCCGCCCTCTCCGCCCGGGCTCACGTCCGACGAGCGCTGGCGCGCGGCCGGCATGTCGCCCGACGGCAGGCCGCTGGATCTGAAAAAGCTCGAGTGAAACGCGCGCTTTCGCCGCTCAGCGCTGCGACTCGTCTTCGAGGCGCATCGCTTCTAGCAGCAGCCCGCCGATCTTCTGCTGCTCACCCGAATCGGAAGAGCTGCCCGCGCCCTGACTGCCGCGAAAGGTGAAGCTGCCCTTCTTCCAACGCAGCACCTCGCGGAGCAGCTCGGTCGGGTTCCACGGCTTGTCGTCGAGCGTGCCGGAAGCGAACTTGCCGTCGATGAGCTCGAGCAGCGCGACGCGGTTGCCGTCACCTCCGCGCACCTTGAGCTTGCCGCTGCGCCGCTCGAGCTCGAGCAGCGTGAGCACCGTCGCCACCGACATCTGAGCGACGTCACCCGCGAATGCAGCGCCGGCCACGGACGACGCCGGGCCGTCCGACGAAAACGACTCGCGCTGCTTGCGCAAGCGGTTGGCCATGTCGATCAGCGCGCCCACTTGCGCCACCACCTCTTCGTTGCGGAAGGGCTTGGTCAGGTAGAGGTCGGCGCCCACGTTCAAGCCCTGCAGCCTCGACTCGGTGTCGTCAGCCTCGGTCAAAAATAGAAACGGCGTGGTGGCCACGCGCGAGGGCTCCGTGCGCACGCGCCTGGCCACCCAAAAGCCGTCGATGTCCGGCAGGTTCACGCTGCACAGGATGCAGTCGGGCGTAAGCTCGCGGACTTTGTCGAAGCCGGCGCGCGCTTCACCCGCGACGTGGACCTCATAGCCCGCCTCGCTCAGGAACTTGGTCAGCAGAGTCGCTTCCCATTCCTCTTGCTCGATGATCAGCACTCGGCCGCGGGCCACGTTCGGAACGCTAGCATGCCGTCCGCCTAAACCTCGAAATTCCGAGAATTTACGGGCAGCACCGCGGGCCGAAATCGCCGGCGCGCTGTCCAGGTCGCCCCCGGTCGCCTGGGGCATGGGCCGGGAGGCGGCGGTGCACGCAGCTCCGCCGTGACCCGCTACGCGCCTCTTGTACCAGGCGGAGGGTCGCGGTACTCGGGCCCCTCCTTGACCGACGAGCAACTGTCGCGCACGCCCCTCTACGCCGAGCACGTCCGACTGGGCGCCAAGCTGGTCCCGTTCGCGGGCTGGGAGATGCCCATCCAGTATCAGGGCATCGCCGCCGAGCACGCCGCGGTGCGCGAGCGGGTGGGGCTCTTCGACGTCAGTCACATGGGTGAGCTCCACGTCACGGGCCCGGGCGCGCTCGCGGCTGTCGATAGGCTGATCACCAACGACCTTTCGAAGGCCGAAGACGGCCAGGCCGTGTACACGTGCTGCTGCAACGAAGGCGGCACCATCCTCGACGACCTGATCGTGTACCGCCGGAGTGAGCGCGACGTGCTCGTGGTCTGCAACGCCAGCAACCGCGCCAAGATCTCCGGGCACTTCCGCGAAGCGCTGAGCGGGCGCGCCGACTTCCGAGACGAAAGCGACGACACGGCGCTCATCGCCGTGCAGGGTCCGCGAGCGCTCGAGCTCCTGCGCCTGGCCGGCATCAGCTTCGATCCGGCGCAGCTGCGCTCGTTTCGCTTCGCGGACGGCAGGATCGCCGACGTCAAAGCCACCGTCGCGCGCACCGGCTACACGGGCGAAGACGGCGTCGAGCTGTTCTGCGACAACGCGGGCGCGCCGCGACTGTTCGCCAGCTTGCTCGACGCGGGCGCGGCGCTCGGCGCCACGCCGATTGGCCTGGGCGCGCGCGACACGCTGCGACTCGAAGCGCGGCTCTCGCTCTACGGCAACGAAATCGACGAGACCACGAACCCGCTCGAAGCAGGCCTGGCCTGGACCGTGAAGTTGGACAAGGCCCAGCCGTTCTCTGGGCAGCGCGCGCTGCGCGAAGTGAAGGCCGCCGGCCTCGAGCGCACCATCGTGGGCTTCGAGATGGTCGGCCGCGGCATCGGCCGTCACGGCTACCCGCTGCTCTCCACGAGCGGCGCAGCCATCGGCATCTGCACTTCGGGTGGCCCCTCCCCGACCCTCGGTAAGAGCATCGGTCTCGGCTACCTGCCGCTCGACCACGCCGCCGTCGGCACGCCTTTCTTGGTCGACTGCCGCGGCAAATCGATCGAGGCCAAGGTGGTCACGACTCCCTTTTACAAGCGCCAACGATAGCGCCGGAAAACGCCTGACATGAGCCAAGCCAAAGAAGTCAAATCGGACCGCAAGTACACCAAGGATCACGAGTGGGCGCAGAGCGAAGGCGCCGAGCTGGTCGTCGGCATCACCGCCTTCGCGGTCGACGCGCTCGGCGACATCACGCTGGTCAGCCTGGACGTGAAGGTCGGTGATCGCGTCGAGGCGAACAAGGCCTTCGGCACGATCGAGAGCGTGAAGACGCTGAGCGACCTGTTCGCGCCCGTGAGCGGCAAGATCACGCGCGTCAACCCGGCGCTCGAGAACGCGCCCGAGCTCGTGAACGAGGACTGCTGGGGCAAGGCCTGGATGATCGCGATCGCGCCCGACGACGCCGCAGCTGTCGGCTCGCTGCTCGACGCGGCCGCCTACTCCAAGCACTTGGAAGAGTCGGCGCACTGATGCGCTACGTCCCGCACACCGACGCCGAGATCGGCGAGATGCTGGCCGTCGTCGGGCGCAAGTCGCTCGACGACTTGTTCACCACCATTCCGCCCGAGGCGCGCTTCGAGCGCAGCTTGGCGCTCGAGCCGTCGCTTTCCGAGCCCGAGCTGATGACTCACCTCGGCGAGCTCAGCAAGAAGAGCAGCGGCAGCGGCATGCTCTCGTTCTTGGGCGGTGGCATGTACCAGCACCACGTGCCCCCGGCCGTGGACCAGCTGCTCTTGCGCAGCGAGTTTTATACGGCGTACACGCCTTACCAGCCCGAAGTCGCCCAGGGCACGCTGCAAGCCATCTGGGAATTTCAGACCATCGTCAGCGAGCTCTACGGCTTGCCGCTCGCGAACGCGAGCTTGTACGACGGCGCGAGCGCGACCGCCGAAGCCGCGCTCATGGCCTGCCGCTTGACCAAGCGCGGCAAGGTCGTGCTCAGCGGGTGCGTGCACCCCGACTACCGACTCACGACGGCCACGTACCTGGCCGGGCGCGACGACACGAGCTGCGTCGAGCTCGGTGTCGGCAGCAGCGGCGGCGCCGACAACGCAGCCATCGAGCGCGCGCTGAGCAGCGGCGACGTGGCCGCACTGGTCGTTGGTTACCCGAGCTTTTACGGCACCCTCAACGACCTCTCGGAGCTGGCCAAACTGGCTCACGATCGCGGCGCGCTGCTGGTGGCCGCCGTGAGCGAGCCCTATGCGCTGTCCGTCGCCGAGTCTCCGGGCGCGCTGGGCGCCGACATCGCGGTCGGCGAGGGCCAGGCCCTGGCCTGTCCGCCCCAGTTCGGCGGCCCCGGCGTCGGGCTCTTCGCTTGCCGCGACGACCGCGCCTACCTGCAGCAGCTGCCCGGCCGCATTTGCGGCGAGACGGTGGATCACAGCGGCGAACGCGGCTACGTCCTCACGCTCTCGACGCGCGAGCAGCAC
>JBEHXA010000054.1:0-19771 GCA_048498935.1 Myxococcota bacterium | reverse complement strand
AAGCCTATGCCGCGCGAGCCGCGCAGCGCGGCCATCTTTCAGATATTCGCGAACCGAGCTGCGGCGGAGTTACAACGCTTGCAAGCGGAGCGCGCAGCGGCCGAACGTGAAGCGCAGCTGCGGCTGCTGGTGGACAACGCCATGGACGCCATCGTCAACTTCGACGAAGACTTCGTCGTCGCCTTGATGAACCCCGCGGCGCGGCGCGCGTTCGGTTTCGCCGACGAAAATGGGCCTATTCTGGATGTGAGGGACCTGCTGACCAAGCCCTCGCGCGTCAGGCTCGCCGGGTGCCTGAAAGAGCTCTCAGCGCCCGGTGCGGGTCAGAGCCTGTGGATCGCCGGCGGACTAGACGCGCTGGGCAGAGACGGGAGCCGTTTTCAGGCCGAGGCCACGCTCTCGCACTACCGCCGCGAGGAGCGGCATCAATACACCCTCATTTTGCGAGACGTGGAAGAGCGGCTCGCTGCTGAGCAGCGCATCCTCAGCTTGACGCGGGAAGCACACTACCTGACTGAAGAGCTGCAATCGCTGCAGAGCTTCGAGCGTATCGTCGGGTCTTCGGCGGCGCTATTGCGATCGCTGCGCGCTTTGGAGCAAGTCTCGGGTACGGACACGACGCTGCTCTTGCTCGGCGAGACGGGCACCGGCAAAGAGTTGTTCGCCCGGGCGGCGCACGCCAGCAGCAAACGCGGCTCGCGGCAACTGATCAAGCTGAACTGCGGCGCCATCCCTCACAACTTGATCGAGAGCGAGCTGTTCGGTCACGAGCGGGGCGCCTTCACGGGCGCTACGCAGCGGCGGGAAGGGCGCTTCGTGCTCGCCGACGGCGGCACGCTTTTTCTCGATGAAATCGGGGAGTTGCCGCTCGAGCTTCAGCCCAAGCTCCTGCGTGTGCTGCAAGAGGGTGAGCTCGAGCCGGTCGGTAGCTCGCGAACGACGAAGGTCGACGTCCGCATCATCGCGGCGACCCATCGGAACCTGACTGACCTCGTCGCGCAAGGCCGGTTTCGAGAAGATCTGTTCTATCGGCTCAACGTCTTTCCGATCACGATTCCCGCGCTTCGCGAGCGAGACACCGACGTGGAAGAGCTGGCGCGCGTGTTCCTGGAGAAGTACGCGCGCCGTCTAGGGCGCAGCTTTGCTCCGCTGTCGGAGCCTACGCTGCGCAAACTGCGGAGCTACGGCTGGCCCGGCAACGTGCGCGAGCTTCAGAACGTCATCGAGCGCGGAGTCCTGGTCTCGACCAGCGGGGTCTTCGACGTCGACCTCGCTTTGCCCGAAGTTGCCCAAAAATCCGCTGTGGCCGACGTGCACGACTCCGAGAGCGAGCGTGTGCTGTCGATGGCAGAGCTCGAACAACTCGAGCGCAAGAACTTCGAACGCGCTCTCGCCCAAGCCGGCGGTAAAGTATCCGGTCCCAACGGCGCCGCAGCTCGACTCGGCATCAATCCGTCCACGCTCACGTCACGCCTGCGAGCGCTCGGCATTGTCGGCAAGCGCTAGGGTGTGGCACGCCCGTCTGCGCTACCTTTGCGCCGCCTGCGCTGCGAACGCCCGTTGGTAGGCGGGGCGCGCTTCGCCGCGCGCGACGTAGGCAGCTAGGTTGGGGTATTCGTCGAGCAGGCCTGAGGGGCGCACTCTGAGGAGGACGGAGACCATCATGAGGTCGCCAGCGCTGAATGTGCCGTCGAGCCAGTCGGCGCCGGCCAGGCGTGCGGAGAGTTGGCTGAGGCGAGCGCGGATGCGATCTTTGACGAGCGGCAGACGCTCGGCGGACCAGGGTTTGTCGCCCTCCGCGAACTTGACGGTGACGAGTTCGAGGATTGAGGGTTCGATCGAGCTGAGCGCGGCAAACATCCAGGTGATCGCTCGTGCTCGCGCGTCGTCGTCGTCGGGCAATAGGCCGGGGTGGTGCTGGGCGATGTGCAGAACGATGCCGCCCGATTCGAACAGCACGAGGTCGCCTTCCTCATAAGTCGGGATTTGGCCAAAGGGGTGACGCGCCAGGTGCGCGGGCTCCTTGAGCGCTTGAAACGAAACGGGTCGAACCTCGTAAGACTGGCCTACTTCTTCGAGTGCCCAGCGAACGCGGGTGTCGCGTGCTAGCCCCTTGCCGCCATCTGGCGAGCGTTCAAAGGCTGTGATGGTAATGGTCATGGCGAAGCTCCTTCTGGCGAATCAATGGGCAAGCTGGTTGCGGCGGCGGGTCAGGTACGCGAGCTCGGCAGTGTTGGCCGCAAGCTCGATGGCCTCGTCGTAGGCTGCGCGCGACTCGTGGTTGCGTCCGAGGCGGCGCAGCAGGTCGGCGCGCGTCGCGTGGTAGGCGTGATAGCCGGAAAGGGCGCCTTGGAGGCGATCGAGCGCGGCGAGCCCTACTTCGAGGCCGTCGAGCTCGGCGACTGCGACGGCTCGGTTGAGCGCCACGATCGGTGAGGGATCGAGCCTGACGAGCTGATCGTAAAGTGCGACGACTTGCCACCAGTCTGTGTCGCGCGCGTCGCGAGCCGAGGTGTGTACGGCGCTGATTGCCGCAAGGATTTGGTAACGCCCCGGGGCTTGGCGCGCTGCCAGGCGTTCTCGCACCAATTGATGCCCCTCGGCGAGGAGTTTGCTGTCCCACGCTCCGCGATCCTGCTCATCGAGCGTGACGAGCTCTCCGGCGGCTGAAACGCGCACAGCGCGGCGTGCCTCGGTGAGGAGCATCAGCGCGAGCAGCCCCGTCACCTCACCATCGTCCGGCATCAGCTCCCGTAGTAAACGTGCCAGCCGGATCGCTTCGCTGGTCAATTCTTGACGTACCGGAGCCGTGTCGGGGCCCGTTGCCAGGTAGCCCTCGTTGAAGACGAGGAACAGCACCGCTAGAGCGCCGGAGACCCGCGCCGGGAGATCTTCGGTCGAGGGGACCTGATAGGGGATGCGGGCCGCCTTGATTTTGGCCTTGGCGCGCGTGATGCGTTGCCCCATTGCGCTCTCTTGCACCAGGAAGGCGCGCGCAATCTCGGGCATGCTCAGGCCCCCGACCATGCGCAGCGTGAGCGCCACGCGCGTCTCCATCGCGAGCGCTGGGTGACAGCACGTGAAGATGAGGCGAAGCCGTTCGTCGTCGATCGCGCCTAGGGGCTCGGGCGTGCCGTCAAAGAGCATGTGTGCCTCCTCTTGCTTGCCTTCGCGCTTGTTCTCGCGCCGCAGCCGGTCAATCGCCTTGCGGTTGGCGGTCGTGACCAGCCAAGCGCCGGGGTTGGGCGGAATTCCATCGGTCGGCCAATGCTCGACAGCAGCCGTGAAAGCCTCGGCAGCTGCCTCCTCGGCGAGGTCGAGATCGCCGAAACGTTTGGTCAAAGCGGCGACCACGCGCGCCCACTCGACGCGATGAGCGTCGGTGACCGCGCTCCCAACGTCGCTCACGTTCATGCCTCGAGAGAATTGAAGGGCCGCAGCTCGAGCCGGCGATTGCAGACCTTCGAACCCTCGGCAGCGAGCTTGAGCGCGACGTCCAGGTGGGGTGCCTCGATTACCCAAAAGCCGGCGAGGAACTCCTTCGACTCCAGAAACGGGCCGTCCGTGAAGACTGGCTCGTCGCCGCGACCGTCGACAACAGTGGCCGTACTGGGCGACGCCAGCCCGTCGGCAAACACCCAGTAGCCCCCGGCGCGGAGCCGGTCGTTGAACGCTCCAATGGCGGCCATCTCACCTGGCTTTGCCACTTCGGTGCCGTCAGCCATTACGGAAATCAAATAGCGCATCGCGGGATGTCTCCTGGGGCTCGGCGGCGTCTCGGTGCCGCTGTTCACCCCTACTACGAACGGGTCAGGCGCAATCCGACAGGGGCGAGCACGATTTTTCACCGAGCGTTTCCGGCCACTTGGCCTCGGCTTTGAGTAAGCTCGAAGGCTGCCCGAAGTTCGGGGCTAAGCGTTTGGAAAGGTCGAATCGACGTGAGGACGCTGAAGGAACTACTGCTGCGTGCGTCCTTTTGGCCGACCTTCGAGGACGAAGAGCTCACCCAGCGGGCTCGCACCTTTCACGGGGTTACCGCCTGGACCGCCCTGGTACTGGTTTGCTTCTTGCTGCTGCTGGCGCTGGGCCAGCCTGGAACGCTGGAGCGCCGTTCGACCACGATCGCGTTCGTCGCCCTGCTCGTCGGGACACTGCTCTGGTTGAATCAACGTGGTTGGGTTCGCTTGTGCAGCTGGCTACTCGTGCTCGGGCTGACCTCGGTCACGTCCTTCAGGGCGTACACTTCGGGGGGAGCTACCGCGCCGGCCTTGAGCCTATTCGTCTACATTTGCATGGTCGCCGGTACCTTGCTCGGTACGCGCGGAGGGGCCACGGTTGCCGTCGCACTTGCGGGCATCGGCTTTGGGCTAGCTCAACTGCAAGCGAGCGGGCGCCTGCCACCTTCGCAGATCACGTTCACTCCATTCATGGGCTGGCTCTACAGCTGCATGGCGCTCGCGCTGTCGGCGCTGCTGCATCCGCAAATCACGCTCGCCCTCAGCCGCTCGTTGACTCGCGCCCGTGAGGAGATCAGCGCCCGGCACGAGGTGGAGCGAGAACTTCGCTTGCATCAAGAGCACTTGGAGCAGCTCGTGCTGCAGCGCACACAAGAGATGAAGCAAGCCATGGAAGCGGCCGAACGCGCCAGCCTCGCCAAGAGCACGTTCCTGGCGACGATGTCCCACGAGATCCGCACGCCCATGAATGCCATCCTGGGCTACGCGCAGCTGCTGCGCCGCGAGCCGCAGCTCTCGTCGGCGCAGCGCGCTCAAGCCGAAACGATCCTCACGAGTGGCGAGCACTTGCTCACGTTGCTCAACGACGTGCTCCAAATGTCCAAGATCGAGGCGGGGCGTGCCGAACTCGCTCCAGAAGCTCTGAACCTGCCCAAGTTGCTCGAAGGCGTCGATCAGATGTTCAGCGAGCAGGCGCGCCGGAAGGGCCTCAGCCTCGCTCTCGAGCTCGCTGCCGATTTGCCCCAGCAAGTCGAGGCGGACGCAGGCAAGGTCCGCCAGGTGGTGATTAACCTGCTCGGCAACGCATTGAAGTTCACGGCGAGTGGTGGAGTCACGGTGCGGGCGGAGCTCGAGCGCTGCCATGACCGCGGCTACACGATTCGAATCGTCGTGATCGATAGCGGCGTGGGCATCGATACTGCCGATCAAGAGCGCATCTTCGGTACGTTCGAGCAGGCCAAAGCCGGAGCCGGTCTGGGCGGTACGGGGCTGGGCCTATCGATTGGCAGGCAGCTGGCGCGCCTGATGCACGGGGACATCACGGTGGAGAGTCGCGCAGGCTCGGGCAGCTCGTTCACGTTCCGTTTCGAGGCTGGCATCGTCAGCTCGAACGAAGGTCCAGCTAAAATCAAGGCGATCACGTCGGTGCGTCCCGCCGCGCGTGTCCCGCTTGCCGTGCTGCTTCGCATGGCGCCGCAGCCGCTGCGTGAGCGGCTGCGTGACGCGGCGCTCCAAGCTCGCGCACAGCGGCTCGAGGCCCTGGCCGCCGAACTCGAAGCGTTCTCGAAGGAAGCGGCGGCCGCCGTGCGGGAGCTGGCGCGGGACTATCGGTATGACGACTTGGCCGCCGCGCTGAGCGACTGAGCCTACCCTCGCAGGGGGACTTCGAACCAAAAGCGGCTGCCGCGGGGAGCTGCGTCTTCGACCCCGATGCTGCCGCCGTGCGCTTCAATCGCCAGTTTGCAGAACGCCAACCCCAGGCCGGTAGAGTGGTAACCGTTGGCTTTGCGCGCGGCGATCGTCCCGAACTTCTCGAAGATGCGCTGGCGAACGTCGAGCGGCACGCCAGGGCCGTCGTCGCACACATACAGTCGAGCTCGGTCGGCGATACGCCCGAGCTCGAGCTTGACGCGACCGCCGGACGGCGCATGCTTGATGGCGTTGCTCACGAGGTTCTCGAGGACGCGCTGGATCAGGCTGCCATCGCAAGTAATCGGCAGCGGGTCGCTCGGAGCGAGCTCGATTTCCCGACTGCGTTCGAAGGCGCGCATCGAGAGCTGCACTTTGGAGGCCAGCTCGAAGAGGTCATGTTCTGCGAGATCGAGCGGCAATTGGCCTTCCTCCATCCGACTGACGTCGAGCAAGTCATTGGCCATGCGTGCCAGGGCTTGCGTGCCCAGCATCGCGGCGCGCAAGTCGCCTGCTGCTTCGCTGCTGAGCTTGCCGACCTCGTCCTCCAAAAAGGTCAAATGACCGGCGAGGACCGAGAGGGGCGAGCGCATGTCGTGTACGATCATGTGCACCAGGTCGTCGCGCAGCTGTTCGAGTTGCTGCAGCCGTTGATAGCCGGTCTCCAAGTCGAGATGGGCGCGCCGTAGTTCCAGGTGTGTTTTGACCCGGGCTCGCACTTCCTCGAGGTGGAACGGCTTGCTGATGAAGTCGACGCCGCCCACATCGAAAGCTTTAACCTTGTCCGAAACTTCGTTCAGGGCGGTGATGAACAGGACCGGGATGTCTTTGAGCCGCGGATGCGCCTTGAACGCTTCGCAGACCTCGTAACCGTTCATGCCTGGCATATTGACGTCGAGGAGCACGAGATCGGGCGGATCGTGCTCGGCAGCTTGAAGTGCCTGACGCCCAGTCGTTGCCGGCCGAACTTCGTAACCGAGTGGCTCCAAGATGCTCGCCAAAAGCCGCAGGTTCTCTGCCGTGTCGTCCACGACGAGGATATTGCTGGCGGGCCCTGCGCTCATGGTCACTCGTACCATCTCCGGGCCGCCATGGTCCACGCCGAGCCGTCGGCTGGCCTTCACCCCGCCGCCACCGAAGCGCTGCTGCGCGCGCTAGCAGGGCTTGAGGCTCGCGTTGTTTTTGGGTCCACTGGCACGGGTGGCATGGCGTTCGCTTGGCGAAGGCGATGCCCTCGGAGCAAGCTACCCTCGACGATTCTTCCGTGACGGCTTTGCTGCGTGAGCTGCTGGATCTTGCTGCGCTCGATCTGGGGCAAGCGCTGACGGGGGCTTGTACGAGCGTGGCGCGCTGGTTTGGTTGTGACAAAGCCGACGTCTTTCTGTTCGAATCCGCACGCAGCTGCTTGGTGGCACTTGGCACGAGTGCCACGCCCCTCGGGCGATTGCAGCGCGCCCGCGGCCTGGACGTCTTGCCCGTCGCCAACGGTGGAAGGGTCGTTCAAGTCTACCAAACGGGGATTTCGCACTTCGACGGTCATGTCGAATTGGACTCCGAAGAGGTCCCAGGCATCGTGCGCGACCTGGGGATACGTTCGCAGGTGACAGTGCCGATATCGATCGGCGGCACACGCCGCGGCGTTCTCAGCATCGTTACCCAAGAACCTGGAAGGTTCGGGGCCGAAGATGTCCGAATGGTGGAGCTCGTTGGCAATTGGGTGAGTGCCCTCGCGCATCGCGCCGAGTTGGTGGAACGGCTGCGCGCGGAAGAGCGGCAGCGCGGGCGACTCTTGGCCGCAGACGAGATCGTAACCGTGCTCGCCCACGATATTCGAAACCACCTAAATCCGCTGGCGGCGCGGCTACAGCTCTTGCGGCTCAGGGCATCGAGCGGTCAACCGATTGCAGTCGAGCACGTCGACCCGACTCTGGCGGCGGTGCAGAGAGTGGCGCGTTTGACTCAAGATCTCTTGGATTCGACGCGGCTCGATCAGGGCATGTTCGACCTGGAACTGGCGCCGGTAGATCCGAATGCCGTCGTCGCCGACGTTGCTTCGTTGTGTACGACTACCTCTTGCAAATGCCAGGTCGAAGGCGTGAACCTCTCGACGCTCATCGCAGATGGGTCCCGTCTTCGCCAAGCGCTGGAGAACGTAGTCTGGAACGCGGTGCGCTACTCACCTCCTGGGTGTCCCGTCCGCATCCTCTTGGAGGAGGTAGAAAATGCGGCACTCATCACGGTACGTGACGAAGGACCTGGCATTGCACCCGATCTGCAGCCGCACCTGTTCGAGCGCTTCGTGGCCCAAGGTCCCAAGCGTGGGCTTGGGCTGGGACTGTACTTGGCGCATCGCATCGCCGAGGCTCACGGTGGCAGCCTTGCGGTCGAGTCGGAGTTGGGGCGGGGCTCGACCTTCGTCTTTCGGCTTCCGTTGGCCGAGCCGTTACGGCCTCTCACGTAGGCTTGGCCGACTGAGGCAAAATGGTTTGGCATGCCATTCGCTTGGACGCCGCGCGTGGACACCGCACCCCCATCCCCGCGCTCGACTGCACTGAAGAAGCTGCTTGAGCGACTTTCGGAGCTCCAGTATCGATTTACGACCGTCACCCCGGACACTCACGAGGCGGTGCTTTCCCGGCCGACGGCAGCACGAGCGCGGACCCTGCGCGACGTGCTGGGGTGGAACATGCCCTTCGATCCCAGCATTTTGCCGGAAGGGATTTTCGAGCTGCTTCGCGCTGCCGAAGCCTGCTCGCGACTCTCAGACGCTTCGTGGCGGGCGACGTTACGGGTGGCGTCGCAGGGCCACCTGCTGTTTTTGCATGCTGGGTTCCCGACGGTCGCGCAGGATGCCGTGTTCTTCGGGCCGGACAGTTATCGATTTGCCCGCGCCATTCGGACGCTGGCTCCTTCGGCGAAGCTCGCGGTCGACGTGGGATGCGGCTCCGGGGTAGGGGGCATCGTGCTCGGGCATTTCGGGTCGCTCGAGCAGCCTGTCGTCTTGGCCGACATCAACGAGGCTGCGCTCGACCTAGCGCTGGTGAACGCACGCCACGCAGGGATTCAGGCAGAATGCGTGAAAAGCGACGTTCTCGATGCGGTGCGCGGCCCCGTCGACCTAGTGATCGCCAACCCACCTTACCTGAACGACCCCAGCGAACGAGCCTACCGGCATGGCGGCGGACGACATGGGCTCGCGCTCACGCTGCGGATTGTGCGTGAGGCGATGGTGCGCTTGGAGCCGGGGGGCACGTTGCTTCTTTACACGGGTGTGGCGATTGTCGATGGGGTCGACCCGCTTCTCGCGGCAGTGCAGGGCGAGCTCGAGCGGGTAGGCTCGCACTTCAGCTACGAAGAGCTGGATCCCGATGTTTTCGGCGACGAGCTGCGCCAACCAGCGTATGCGGACGTGGATCGCATTGCGGTCGTGTTGCTGCAAGCCACACGCGCCTGAGCTAGGCCCGGTTGCACGAACAGGTTGGCACGCTCGTTGCGACAAGGCAGCTCATGCCGCTCACTTTCCGCCAGGCACCGCTCATCGCATTGGACGAACAGACCCTGCACCAGCGCATGGCCGAGGCGCATCGGCGGCGCTTGACGCCCTTGCTCACCCCACCTGCCGACGAATGGCGACGCCAGCTGGAGGACGACATGGCATGTCGTGCCGCCGAGCACGCCTGGATCGAGGGTGAGCGCGCGGCGATCAAGCACGAAGTTCGACACGTTCCGAAGGACCCCGAGGGCTTTCTGTGCTGGTTCGCGCAGCTGGAGATGGATGGTCCCGGGCAAGGGGACGTGCTTTTTCCGTGGCTCGCCGCCACCGCGACACATCGAGAAATGTGCTGGTTTTTGCACCAAGAAATGGCCGGGGAGGCGGGTTTCGACGACCTCGTCGCCTTGTCGCAACTCAAGCTCCCAGCGCGCGCCAAGCTCGAAATGGCGCGCAACTACTGGGACGAGATGGGACAGGGCACCGAGGGCGGCATGCACGGGCCGATGCTGGCTCGACTCGGTCGCAGCTTGCCGGAGCCCGCGCCGCAGGCTATCTGGGAAACGCTGGCGCTCGGTAACTTGATGGTCGCGCTGGCTACGCACCGCGCTTACGCCTATCAAGCGATCGGTGCTCTCGGCGTTATCGAGCTCACCGCGCCCAGGCGCGCGCAGCAGGTCAATTCAGGCCTCAAACGCCTGGGCTTCGAAGGTGCGGTGCGCAGGTACTACGCCCTGCACGCCACGCTGGATCAGCGCCACAGCCAGACTTGGAACCGAGAGGTGCTCGCCCCGCTCGTCGCGGATCATCCCGAGGCGGCACCCTTGCTCGCCGAGGGCGCGCTGCTTCGCTTGCGAGCGGGAGCTCGTTGCTTCGAGCGCTACCGTGCCGAGCTCTTGCCCGCCCAGCGCAGCTGCGCATGACGGTCCTGTCCGCGCTCACCGCATCAACCTTCGGAGCCTCGTCCAGCGCGGCACCTAGCATGAGCGGGAACGATGGCTTCGTGCATGTTCGGGGGGCGCGGGTCCACAACCTGAAGAACGTCGATGTCGATATTCCTCGAGATGCGCTGGTGGTTTTCACCGGTGTGTCGGGTTCGGGGAAGTCATCGCTCGCCTTCGGTACGCTGTATGCGGAAGCTCA
Organism: Myxococcota bacterium; assembly: GCA_048498935.1. Taxonomy (GTDB): domain Bacteria; phylum Myxococcota_A; class Polyangia; order Polyangiales; family Polyangiaceae; genus PMG-095. The sequence continues at coordinate 9,493 of JBEHXA010000054.1, read as the reverse complement.
GCGCCGGTACCTCGAATCGGTTTCTCCCTACGCGCGGCGCCTATTTCACCAGATGAGCGCGCCCGAGGTGAGCGAGATCACGGGGCTGCCGCCGGCCCTCGCGCTCGCGCAGCAGCGCGGCGGCGTGACGACGCGGTCATCGGTCGGCAGCGTGACGACGCTGTCCAATCTGCTGCGGATGCTCTACTCGCGTGCGGGTGATTATCCGCGCGGCCAAGAGCTGCTGTACGCCGAGTCTTTCTCGCCCAATACGCCCGAGGGTGCGTGCCCACGCTGTAGCGGTCTCGGTCGCACCTACGAAGTGAGCGAGGCTCTGATGGTGCCCGACGACTCGCTGAGCATCCGCGAGCGCGCGGTGGCGGCGTGGCCCAGCGCCTGGCAGGGCCAAAATTTGCGCGATATCTTGACCACGCTCGGGCACGACGTGGATCTGCCGTGGCGCGAGCTACCGAAGCGCACGCGCGACTTCATTCTCTACACCGATCAGCAGCCCACCGTGCCGGTCTACGCCGGGTACACGCTGCCGGAGGTGAAACGCGCGCTGAAGCGCAACGAAGAACCCAGCTACATGGGCACGTTCAGTAGCGCTCGGCGTCACGTGCTGCACAGCTTTGCCACGAGCGAGAGCCAGTTGATGAAGCAGCGCGCAGGGCGCTTCTTGATCGCTACAGATTGTCCGGATTGTCGCGGCAAACGGCTGCGCCCGGAGGCCTTGGCGGTGAAGGTCGCGGGGCGCGATATCGTCGAGCTGTCACGGTTGCCGCTCCAGCAGCTGCTGGGGCTGTTCGAGCCGCAGGCGCTCGGTGGTGTCACCGCTCGTCATCGAGAAAAGGCGCGCGTCGTGCAGCTGATTGGCGAGGATCTACGGCGGCGGTTGACGGTGCTGCTGGACTTGGGGCTCGGCTACCTGACCATCGAGCGCAGCACCCCGACGCTCTCGCCTGGCGAGCTTCAGCGGTTGCGGCTCGCAACGCAGGTGTGCTCGAGCTTGTTTGGAGTGGTCTACGTGCTCGACGAGCCATCGGCCGGCCTCCACCCCGCCGACACCGAAGCGCTGCTGCGCGCGCTAGTAGGGCTCAAGGCTTCTGGCAACTCGCTGTTCGTGGTCGAGCACGAGGTCGACGTGATCCGCAGCGCCGATTGGGTCGTCGACGTGGGGCCTGGAGCCGGAGAGCGCGGCGGCCAGGTGCTCTACAGTGGTCCGCTCGCGGGTTTGGCCGAAGTGGGGGAGTCGAAGACGGCCCGGTACGTCTTCGACGCAGTGAGGAAGCCCTCGAAGGAGCCTCGCGCGGGCCGAGGTTGGTTCGAGCTACGGCACGTGACACGCAACAACTTGTGCGACGTCAACGTACGGTTCCCCATCGCTACACTGACGACCGTTACCGGGGTATCTGGCTCGGGCAAGTCCACCTTGGTCAGTCAAGTTCTGGTCGAGCTCTTGGCGCGCGAGCTGGGACAGGCTTTGCCGGAAACGGACGACGACGTCGACGTGCTGGAGCTGAGCGCGTTGCCGTCGCTCGGCGCAGCCACTCTCGAGGGCGCAGGCGAGCTGCGTCGGCTGGTCCAAGTCGATCAAAAGCCGATCGGTCGAACGCCACGCTCCAACCTGGCCACGTATACGGGCTTGTTCGACGACGTGCGCAAGCTGTTCGCCGCAACGCCGCTCGCGAAGAAGCGGCGCTACGATGCTGGCCGGTTTTCGTTCAACGTCGCCAAGGGTCGCTGCGAGACTTGTCAGGGCGAGGGGCAGGTGATGGTCGAGCTCTTGTTCCTGCCGAGCGTGTACTCGCCGTGCCCTAGCTGTCAGGGGCAGCGTTTCAATGGCAAGACGCTTGAAATCGCGTACCGCGGTAAGAACGTTGCCGACGTGCTCGGGATGACTGTAGGCGAGGCGGCCGGCTTCTTTGCGGATCATGCGGCGCTTGCTCGCGGGCTCGCAGTGGTCGAGGAGGTCGGGCTCGGTTACCTGCGGCTCGGGCAGCCGGCGACCGAGCTCTCCGGCGGCGAGGCGCAGCGCATCAAGCTCGCAACCGAGCTGCGACGTGCCCAGCCTGCCGGAACGGTATACGTGCTCGACGAACCCACCACGGGTCTGCATCCGGCCGACGTAGATCGCTTGATGTCGCAGCTTCAGGGGTTGGTGGATCGGGGAGCGACCGTAATTTTGGTCGAGCACGACCTGCAGGTCATCCGACAGAGCGACTGGGTCATCGACCTCGGGCCAGGGGCAGGTGACGCGGGCGGCAAGGTCGTGGCTGAAGGTACCCCAGATCAAGTCGCGCGCGTCGAACAGAGTGTGACGGCGCGTTTTCTGTTGCGGAACGACCATGAGCGGTGACCGCATGCGGCGCACACCGAGGCGCGCCGCACACCGAGCAACCGCTCCCACCACCTGCGTGGCATGCGATATGTGTCACCGTGGCCGCGCTTGCAGTTCATCGGGAGGACTGGTCACCGCGCGTTCCGGTCCTACCGCCTGTCGTGCCCTGCCCGTTTTCGGTGTCCTGGGGTGTGGCCCGGGAGCGATCGCAAGCGGAGCTTGCTGTGAGAAGAAGGGCAATGGTTGCAGCTGCGTTCTTGATCATGGTCTTTCTCCCCTGCGCATCTGCAAGAGCTGAACCCAACTGCACGTGATCCTGCGCGCGAGCTCACACTGACATTATGGGCTCGAGGGCGACGCGGCGAGCGGAACTGACAGCGACGTACGGGAAATACCTTTCACCTCATCAGCACAGTTGCGGCAATCGGCGTGAGGCATGGTCGACACGTCGCCTTAACCCTCTCGGGTTGCCGCGTGTCTCTCGGGATCTGCGAGGAACGCGTCGATGACGCTGCGCGCTTCGAGCGTCACGTCGGGCGGAACGATAGGGTGCGAGGGCGTGTCGAGCGAAAGCTCGAAGATGCCTAGTTCTTCCACGTCGCGCCAGATTCCGAAGCGTCGGGCGTCGATGGGTTTGATCGTGTACGCCTTGCCATTCAGTTCTTTGGTCCAGGCCGGAGTAGGCGTGGTCCCGGCCGGCCAGGGTTGAGATTCACCGCGAGGGTCCATGCGCCCTTGCAAGCAAGCGCCATGCGCGTCGCCGCGGTTCTTGAACCATCGGGCGCGCCGGCCCTGGCGAGACTTCGACTGATGTCGTTATGCGGAGCCGCCGCCGGCCGCGTGCACATCCAACAGTTGCCACGTCTTCGGACCGACGATGCCGTCGGGCACGAGATGGAGCTGGCGCTGGACTTCACGCACGCGGGCTTCGGTGATGGGACCAAACGTGCCGTCTGGCTCCAGGCTCACGAGCTTTTGCAGGGCTCGGACCAGGTCTCCGGTGGCGCCGCGACGCAGCGTGGTGCGAGGCACCTTTCCGTTCGTCGCTGGCTCACGCGCGGGAATGAGCGGCGGCGTGGCGACGCTGCCCGCCAGGATTGCTGCGACGGCCGCGCGAAACTGCTTCATGTCGAACGTCGGATCGATTTTGCGTCCCGCCGGCAGCGCGTACTCTTTGTGACCGGCGCATGCTTCAGCGGTGAGGCCCACGTGACCGAGCAGCGCGGCTACGCCGCGGCGATAGGCGTCCATCTGCACTTCGGGCCAGGGCTGGTCCCCCGGGAGGCCGGTGTTCTCCGCTTCGATGCCGATGAAGCTGGCGTTGCCAGTTTGGATGCCTTGCCAGGAACCTGCGCCCGCGTGGTTCGCGCGCCCAGCCGCGATTAGATAGAACGTGCCGTCGCGCCCGAGCCCGAGCTGCGAGAGCGGACCGAGGAGGCCCTGCCGGCCTGCGATCAAGGTGCCCAGCGTCGGCATGTTGCCGGTGCGGGGACCGGCAGTGTGATGGCAAATGATGCCGCGCACCGCGGCCAAGTTGCCGTGACCACGCGTTTCCCAACCGTCGCAGGGAGCGACTTTGAGTCCGGCGTTTAGTAGCGCATCACGCATCCAGACGAGTGAGAAAGTCATGGTGCCACCCCGCCGGTTGCAGCCGGTAGATCAGCGTCGTTCGAGGGCATGTCGATTGTGCCGCCGCAGCAATCAGGCTCAATGCTTTGGCTTTGAGGCGGAGGCAGTTGAGGGTTCGCCGTTGTCGTGACCACTACGGGGGGCGAGGGGGGCGCAACGGCTCGAGGAGCCTGTCTATCCTCGGAAAATTCTTCTGGGCTCTTTTCTCGTGGCTTTACGGTCGAACGGATGACCATCACCTTGTTGAGCACGTCGAACCAGAACGGTGCGCCGAGCGTGGCCGCAAACGCCGTGAGTAGCCAGCCGAGCACGCGGTTGACCCAGTCGAGCTTGCTTTCGGGGATGCTTCCCTCGCTCCAGCCAATCGGGAGGTCCAGCTGCTGCAGGGCCTTTTTTGCCTCCTCCTTCGAGGGTGGCTTGCCCGCCTCGTTGATCTCAACGGCGGCGGCTACGGCAGCTTTGCGTGCGGTCTCGTCACGGTAGAGGTGCTTGGCGAGGCCGACGCTGTCGATATTCATTCCGACCGTGACCGCGATGGCAATGACGAACACCACCCACTGCGTCGACCGCTTGTACCAGCCCGAAGCGCGATCCATCGAGTTGTCGAACCACTCTTCCAGGTACTTTCGAGCGGCCTCCAGATCGCCTTTCGATGTGTCGAGTGCGTCGAGTAACACCCGGCGCACTCGCGAGCTGCCCACGTTGCTCAGTTGAGTGCGAATCCAGGCAACTGATATTTGGGGTGCCTCTGCGTTGAAGCGCCCAGAGCTGGGGTCGTTCGGATCGCTCTCCCGATTCGGTTCGGCGCCGCGTGCGGCGATGTCCAAGAGCGCCTTCGCCACGCTGCCCGCCGGCACGTACGAGGGGAGGCCTCGGCCGTTCGCGAGCACCCAGAGCCACTTCTTCAGGGGCTTGGGGGTGTAGCCGCCGATGAAGAGACCCGAGACCAGCGGATGATCGAACAACGTCTTGGCGAGTCCGTTTCCTTCCTGGTCGTCCAAGAGCTCCCGAATCGCGCGCTCCAGGTAGGCTGCGCGGGTCTTGAGCATTGCTTCGATGGCCTCTCGCAGTGCGGAGCAGACCGTGCTGACGAGCAGAAAGGTGACGATCAAACCAATGCCGACATCGAGCGTTTCGAGCTTCATTCCCAGGCCTCCCCGGCTGAGCCGGCGTCGAACCCGCACTATCGAGCACTCGGAGCCGATCGCGAATAGTGATTTCTCGATGCGTCGGCCGAGTCGGTGTCGAACGACCGCTAAGTGTATTTGCGCAGGGTAATGGCGAGCGGCAAGTCTTGAAAACAGCCTGAGACGTCGCGCGCGTAGCTCTTTCCGGCCACTTCGAGCGTAATGTTACCGGGGACTCCGCTGCCGCTTACGGGACAAATGAAACCGTTCTGGGCTCCGGCCCGGATCCCGTAGTTGTTGAGCTCGCGGTCGAGGTACGCGAGGTCGATGGCGTCCACTTTGGTCTCTTTGACTACGCCGTTGGTCGTGATGAAGAGGGTGCCGTCGGGAAGCAGCTCCCAGATCACACCGCGTTGCCCGTCTTCAGCACGATAGCGCTGCCAGGGGCCGCGGGGTCCGGCGCTGGCCACGTCCACACACACGGCCGGATCGAACGCGGCGCTCCAACCACTGCCGCAATTGCAAGCACCGTTGGAGTCGAAGGTGCACTGGGGAACCCAGCCCACACCCTTGACGCACCGCTCGTCGGGTTTGCAGTTGTCGTCGGTTTCGCAGCTCGCCTTCAAGCAGCCTCTTGCATCGTAGGCGGGAGAGTCTTGGAGTTGGAACTCGCAGCTCGACGTCCACTCGCCGGCGCGGGAGCCGAGCACGCTGCAATGTGACGCGATTTGCTGCTCGCAGCCGGTAAACGCGCAGCTGGAGTAGGCTTGAATGCCTTGCCACTCCAGATCGCTGCACTTGCTCCAAACCGCGGGGTCGAAGGTGGCGGGCGGGCGAGCGGCGCTGTTCCCCGGCTCGAGCTCGAGCTCGTTGCCGCGCACGACGAGCCACCGGCGGCCATCGCTCGTTTTTAGGCAGGCTTCGGAGTCGTTGGTGTCGTATCTCTGCTTGCCACAGCTGCAGGTGACGAGGGTGCCATTGTCGGTATCGATGCAGCCCCGGCTCGCGTCGAATGCCACGACTTCACGGCAGCCTGGTGCACAGCCCGACGGAATGGCGAGCAGCGGCGGCTCCGTAGGCCGAGGTGACGCGCACATCGCCGGGAATGGGTATTCGTTGGGCAGAATCTCAGACGACTCGCCTCCTTCACCGCCCACACCAAGAGGTGTGGTGCCGCCAGTGCCGGCCGCGGTTGGTGCACCGGCTTCGAACGTCGAACCACCCTCGATGGTTGGTGCGCCGCCGTTCTCGCTCGGCCCTCCGCCAGCAGTGCTCGTCGCGCCCGAGAAATTCTGAATGCCTTCAGAGCCGGAAGTGCCGGACGACGGTCCTGGGGACGGGGGCGAGCCAGGGCGCTGCTCAGTCTTGCCCGAACAGGCCACAACTGCGGCTGCCAACAGCGCGGGCCCACTCAAGAATCCGACTATCCACTGCCCTCGCCGACTACGAGCACCGCGCACTCTAGTTAGCATGTCCAGCATGCCGCGAATCCGTGGCGGACGTTGAAATGACGGACGGCTCGGATTGCCAGCAACTGAGCGGCGGCAATAGCCTGCTCTGATGCGAAGCATCCTCGCGGGCGGCGTTGGGGTGGTGTTTGTCGCGGTCGTAGCGGTAGCTTGCGGCAGCACTGACAAGGCGCGCTCCGCCTACGACGGCGAGAGCGGTGCGGGTGGCCACGGTGAGGGCGGCGCGAGCGACGCTCCAGGCGGCGCACCTGGCAGCACTGAAGGCGGCGCTGCAGGGAGCAGCGAGACTGGGGTGGCCGGTGCAGCTGGCAACTCGGCGGCGGACAGCGGCGGAGCGGCGGGCGCCGGAACTGACCCCGGAGGCGGTGGAGCGACAGGCAACTTCGTGCCGCCTACGCCGCGGCTCGCGCTCGGTGGACCTCGTTCCTGTGCTCTCAAGCTCGACGGAACAGTGGCGTGTTGGGGACGCAACGATCACGGTGAGCTCGGCAACGACGAGTTCTCTACCGCGACTCCGCCCGGATTGGCCGAGGCGGTGCCGGTGGCGGGTCTTCAAGGCGTGGTGGCCATTTCGTCGGGCCTTTATCATTCCTGCGCGCTGCTCGACGACGCAAGCATCGCTTGCTGGGGCGCGGGCTACGCAGGGCAGCTCGGCGACGACGACTTTCACAACAACGATGCAGGCGTGGCCACCCCGCAGTTGGTGGCGCTCGAAGGCGTGAAGCAGGTGGGCGCGGCCGGTGACAACACCTGCGCGCTGCTGCTCGACGGCACCGTGCGGTGCTGGGGCGACAACTTGTTCGGGCAGCTGGGCAACGACAGCACGGCCCGCAGCGCGCTTCCGGTGACGGTGCAGGGGCTCAGCGGTGTGGCCAAGATCGCGGTCGGCAAGTTTCAGACCTGCGCGCTCATGGACGACGCCACCGTGCAGTGCTGGGGCTACGGAGGTGTGAACGGCGGTAGCTCGATCAACGTGCTCACTGCAGCGCCGATCGAAGGCATCGTGGGCGCCACCGAGCTGGTAGCCGGAGATAGCTTTGCCTGCGCGCTCGTGGCTGGCGGCGCCGTGCGCTGTTGGAACGAAGGCGATGTCGGGCAGCTGGGTGACGGCTTGAGTAACGATAGCAACACCACGCCTGTCGATGTGACCGGCCTGAGCGATGTCGTGCAGCTCAGCGCGGGAGCGCGACATGTCTGCGCGATCGACGCGGACCAGGCCGTGTGGTGCTGGGGCGACGGCGAATTCGGCCAGTTGGGCGACGGCATTTTCCACAATGGCTTTCCCAACTTCGTGACGGAGCCAGTGGCCGCAGAGCTCTTGACCGACGTGGTCGAGGTTGCGTGCGGTGCCGATCACACCTGCATTCGCACCAGCACCGACGAAGTCCTGTGCCTCGGGCTCGGTACGCACGGCCAGTTGGGCGACGGGAAGTTCTACCCCTTGCTGCCGTTTGGCTCGACCATGCCGGTCAGCGCGCTTTCGCTCTAGGGCAGGCGCAGCTCAGCCGGGCGGGTTGTCGATGTAGGCGGCCAGGAGCGCGTCGGCGTCGCGGGAGACGGCGTATTCGGCAAGTGCCATGTCCCATGCGTCTTTGCTGCGAGTGAGCATGCGGAGCTCTGCGTCGCGCAAGTCGTCGAGCGTTTGCTGTCCGACTGGGTCGAGGTCTTCGACGACGGTGTCGAGCCGAATGGGGCTCGAGCCCTTGATCTTGTTGAACTCGACCTGGCCTTCTTTCGACGCGACCGTCGCCAGAAAGTGCTTGGCGGCTTCGGGGTGGGGAGCGCCCGTCGGCAAGCCGAACACGTCCACACCGTAGAGAAACAGCTCCTGCGCGCCCGGCATGCCCACGATACCGAAGCGCTTGCCGGGCTCCCAGCCTTCTTGAGTGAAGTAGCCCTTGGCCCAGTCGCCGTGAATGAACATGGCGGCCTCGCCTTTGAGCACCAGGTCGGCGGCGTCCGTCCAACCGAAATCCTCGTCGCTGGCGGAGTCGTTGACGTACTCGTCGAGCACCTTGCCCAGGAGGTCGATGGCGTCGCGCATCGCGGTCTCGTCGACCTCGGTCTCGCCCGAGAAGTAGTCGTAGAAGGCGCTCGCGCCCATGCTAGCCGAGGCCAAGCCGTTGAATAGAAGGCGCAGGATCCAGCCACTGTTGGCCATGGCGATCGGAGTGATGCCGGCAGCCTTGAAGGTCTCGCAAACTTCGAGAAACTCTTCGAGCGTGGTCGGCGGCTCGATGCCCTGCTCCTCGAAGAGCCGCTTGTTGTAGTGCAGCGCGTTCTCGCGGTGGATGTTGACGGGCATCGAGTAGATCTCGCCGTCGATGGTGATGTCGTCGATCACCTGGGGCACGACGACATCCCGAAGCCCAAGCTCGTCGAAGAGCTCGGTCAGGGGTGTCAAACCGCCCGGGTTGTCGCGCAAGAAGGCCTTCATGTCGTAGGCGTTTTCTTGGAAGAGGTCCGGAGGGCTACCGGCTTTCAAGTTCGCCTCGAGCACGTCGCGCGCCTGCTCGCCCGAAGCGATCGCGGCGTTCGAGATCGTTTCATTGGGATACTCGACTTTGTGAACCGCGATCAGTGCGTCGAGCGCGTCGGCTTCGCCCGGTGCGATCCACCACGAAAATAGCGTGACTTCCGTTTCGGTCGGCTCGGGTTGGGGGCCACCGTTCGATTCGCCGGCATCGCCGACCGAATCGTCTTTTTCGTCCGCGGCGCAGCCAGCGAGACCTAGAGGAAGGAAACCCAACTGAAAAGCGGTTCGGCGCGAATAAGCTCGAGACATGGACCGAGCACTTTAACGGCCGGCGTACGCCTCAGCAACGTGGTCTGAGAGGCGCGGAAGACGCACACCGTCGCACTCCGTGCCGCGTGCCGCGGCGTCACGAGCGCGTCACTCGATGCGCTCTTCGGCGGATACGAACAAGTTGGGATCGAGTGCCTCGCCG
>JBEHXA010000053.1:0-19810 GCA_048498935.1 Myxococcota bacterium | reverse complement strand
GTCATGCCGAGCTGGTGGTGTTGAGCCGTGGCGCGAGCTCGCTCACTGTCACGGTCGGTGACAACGATGGCGCCCAACCGCTGGCAAAAACGCGCTCTTTCAGCGTGCCTCACGGCGGCGCGGAAGCGGGCGCGCTCAAAGCCGCCGTCGGCGACTTCGACGGCGATGGCAAGGACGAGCTGGCGCTCGCCGTCACGGCCGCACAGGGCGGTTGGGTGCGGATCTACGACGACGCCGCGGCAGGCTTTGGCCTGCTCAAAGAGCTGAGCAGCGCGACCAGCGGCCAGGGCGACATCGATCTCGCGGCCGGCAATTTCGACGACGACGCGAGCTCCGAGCTTGCGGTGCTGCGCGTGGGAAGCGGAACGAACGACGTGAAAGTCACGCTCTTCGACGACAGCGCAGCGAGCTTCGCTCAGCTGAGCGAGATCCCCGCCGCATCGCTCTTGCCAGCCTCCGGTCAGGGCAATCAATACTCGCGTTGGCTGTCGGGCGGCATCGTGCGCACCGGAAACGTGGACGGCGACGCCCAAGACGAGCTGTACGTGCTCCTCTCCCATCAGGACGTCGACCCGAAGGGCACCGGCACGCGCGTCACGCAGAGCATTCTGTTCGACGAGGCCGGAACCACCCCCACCCTGCTCGCTTCGCCCGGCAAGCTGAACGATCTAAAGTACCCGCAGCGCAGCCTCGAACGACCTGTCGACGCCGCCTTCGCGGATCTGGATGGTGACGGCGTCGATGAGCTCTACTGGCTCCACCTGGGCACCGACGAGAACACCTTCGCCTGGTATTTGAGCCAGTGGCGACCGAGCGCCAACGGATCGGGGTGGAACACCGACTACAGCTATCGGAAGCTCGACAGCAACTACAACCCAGTGGCGTTCGGGCGCTTGGCCGTCATTGCCGGCGACGAGCTCGCAGGCGAAACGCTGGTCGTCGCGCTGAAAGACACCGGCTCCGCGCAGCCCATGCGCACCCTGCGCATCCTGGGAGAAGCATCGGTCCAGGCCGACGACGAACACCAGAGCTTTGCGCTCGCCGTTCCGGCGCCTACGCCGACCCCCGTGTCGTATCCCAGCGCTTCGGTCCCGCTCGTCGCTGGCGGAGACTTCGACAACGACAACCTGCAAGTGAAGTACACGGGCAACAAGTGGCAAAGCTTGGCGAGCCCTCGTCCGATCGCGGTGCTCGCAACTCCGCCTCAGAACGCGGGCATGAGCCAAAGCGAAGCGTCGTCGGGCACCGCTTACGGCAAGGAGGCGCTGCGCGGCACCGCCAGCACCGACGAGCTCGGCGCTTCCTACGGCACCACGCTATCGTTCGACTCGAGCGGCATTGCCGACGCAGTCGGCTTGGGCGGCTTGGGCGGCGGTTCGATCTCTCAAACGCTGGATCGAGCCTTTTCGAGCTCCAAAACGACGACGACCTTGCAAACGACGGGCACCAGCTACGCCAGCGCCTATCCCGACGACTGCATCGTCTTTCAGGGCGTGCTGCACACCTCTTACGAATACGAGGTAACGACCGCCAGTGACCCGGCGCTGCTGGGGCACAAGCTGACCATCGATGTGCCCGTCGCGGTCAAGACCTACAAGTGGACGCTCGACTTCTACAATTCCAAAGTCGGCGACGGCGGGGTAAAAATTGGAAGCGAGACGCTCTCTCACGTGGCCGGCGACCCAGCGTCGTACCCGACCGCTTCGGACCGCGACAAGCTGCTTGCTAAGTACTCGGGTTGGAGGAGCACTCAAGAGGCCGTGGGTCAGGGCAGCGGCACCAACAAGGTCTCGATCAGCCTCGCGAACGAAGTGACGAGCACCAGCACCAACACCATCACCAACGACGACTCGTGGGGTGTAGCAGTGGCAGGCCTTGGCTACTCCGAGAGTCGGGCGGCCACGACGACGTGGGTCTACGAGGTCACGGTCGGTGACGCGACCAATTACGAAGGCATCGTCGGAGACATCAAGGACAACACCGATTACCGCGACTTTTCCTACGACTTCGGCCTCTTCGTGTACCAGTACGAGCACCCGAAGGGTCCGCGCTTCCAGGTCGTCAACTACTGGACCAGCAACCTGGGGCCAGGCTTCGAATGAGCCGAGGCTGACCGACGGGTAACAGCGCCTCGAGGCGGCTCTCTTCAGAGGGCCGCCTCGTCGGCGTTCCATGGTGCTAGACAAAAGCGAGGTGGTCGGGCTGCGCGCCGCTCGGGCGACGCAGCTGCACGAGGCCCTTCACGTGTGCGTCGAGCGTCTCGTTCACCTTGTGCTGCAGGCACAGCGAGCCGCACATCACCTGCGCGTTGAAGCTCGGCCCGGCCAGGTAGTTCATCACTTCCCAATAGCGATCGCTCGACCACAGATCTTTGAAGCCAGTATCGCAGATGTTGCCGATGTGAAACTTCTTGTAGCGCTCGTTGAAGAGCATGCCGCAGGGCGCAACCAAGCCCGACCCCGAGATCTGGATCATGAACGGCGCGCCGTAGCAGCGCTGGTAGCTCCGCTGCCCTTTGGCCTCGATTTTCGACCATTTGACGGCGACGCGATAGCTTTCGTCGCTGAGCGCCTCGGCTTGGCGCAGCTTTTCGTATAGGCCTTCGTATTTGTCGTACTCGACGCCCAGGTCTCCGTCTTCGTTGTCCGAGCAGTGCTTGAGCACCAGGTAGTCGGGCCTGAGCTCCTTACCGAGGCGGGCCAGCGGCAGGATCTGATCCTCGTAGCTGGGCATCACGACCATCTGTAGGCCGAGCGTCACTGGCAAGCCGTCGCGCTGCTTGATCGCGACCATGTCGCGCACGTTCTGGCACACGCGGTCGTACCACTCTTCGCGGACGCCCATGATTTCGGCGTAGCGAGCGCGTTCGCCGGCCGAAATATTGACGCGCAAGTAGGTAAGGTGCGGCAGAATCTCCTCGGCCTTCAAGCGCGTGATGGCCAGGCCGTTCGTGCCGACCGCCATCGACAGCCCGAGCGAATGACCATGCTTGATGGCGTCGACGAAAGCCGGCGACAGAGTGCTCTCGCCGTCGGAGACGAAGCTGATGCCCTTCACGCCAATTTCGGCACAATCATCGAGAAAACGCAGAATAACGTCGCGCGTGATCACCTTGCGATCGTTCTCCTGCAGCATGGCGTAGCAGTACTCGCAGGCGTAATTGCACGCCCGCGTGAGCGCCATATCGATGGTGATGGGAGCGATGCGCTCGCCGCGCTGCCACTGCTCCACACGCTCGAGGTGCCAGGGGATCTTGGTCCCATCGAGAATGAGCTGGGTGTGGTCGGTCATGCCGGTCATTGCGGGTCCTCCACCACGGCCAGGCGCCGCAGCTTGTTCTTGTCGCGCAGCTCTTCGACGTAAATTTCGAGCCGAGCGTCGACACGGTCGCGTAGCGCCGCTTCCAAGTCGCGCACCAAGCGCGGCTGGTCGAAACGGCGCCAGGCTTCGCTGAAGGCGAGCTCGACGCGCACGTCGTAGCGAATGGCTGCCACGCTGACGTCGCCTTCTGCGAGGCCGAAACCGGGCAGCACCTCCGCGAGCGCTCGCTCCAACTGAGCTTGGCGCTCGGCGGCGTTGGCTTCGAGCCAGGCCTGAGCCGGGCGTGCGTCATAGCGGCTGCTGAGCTCACTGAAGCCGGTCAGGCGGCGGTATTGGGCGAGCGCGGCCCCGAGCAGCGACTCGACCAACGCGAAGCGCGGGTGCACGGCGCGGGGCAGCGCAATGCCGGCCACCGCGCGCGCGCCGGGCGTCGGGCGCAAGCGATGCTCGAGCCGAATCGCGCCGTGATAGCAGGCCTCGAGCAAGGGCAGCCCACACACGATACGACACAGCTCGGCCAGCAAGCGTGCGTCGAGCGGTTGCTCCGCCTCGGCCCATGCGCCTTGAATGGTATGCGCGGGAGACACTTCGAGCACGAGCCGGCATCCGGCGTCGCTCGCTTCCACGCGCGTCGGACTGAGGGCCGCCTCCGCGCCGAGCACAGGCGCGCTCAAGACCTCGCAACGTTCGAGCGCTGGTAGATGCAGGTCGGGAAGCGTCGAAGCTGCAGCGCTCACCGCTGCTGGGCTCGGGACGCGCTCTACCGCTACCGCAGAGGCGTGCGGGCTCGCCGCAACCGCGGCACTCCGGGGCTCCCGAGCCGCTACCGGACGGCGCGCAGCACCAAGCTCGCTCACGGACAGCAGGCAGGCGCTTCCCAACCGATCCAAGCGCGCATCGCCAAAACGCGCCGCGAACTGCAACAACTCAGCGGTGTCGACCTTCTGCAGCGTGGTGGCCGAAAGCTGCAGCACGATCGCAGACCGACCCAGATTCGTCGCCGAATCGAGCAGGTTCTCGATGCTCACGAGCAAGTTCTCGTCCGGAACCCACAGCTCGAGCCCGGGCACTTTGGCAGAGAAGCCGCGCAGCGTGTCGATGAGCGACGCCAGGTAGTCGGCGTACAGCGCGTCGTAGTCGATCACGTCTTCGAGCTCGGGGCTCGCGGCGCTTTGGCTCATGCGTAAAACTCCCGAATGCAGCGCGCGACGTGCTCCACGTCGGCATCGCTCAAGAATGGGTGCACCGGCAGGGACAAGATGCGCTCCGCCTGCTGCTCGGCCACCGGAAAGTACCCTCGCTCGTAACCGAGCGCTCGCGCAGCCGGCTGAAGGTGAATCGGCACCCGATAGTGGATCGCAGTCCCGACACCGCGCGCTTGGAGGTAGCGCTGCAGCTCGTCGCGGCGCTCCACCTGCACCACGAAGGTGTGAAACACGTTATGCTCGTCAACCCCGCAGGGCGGCGCAAAGAGCTGGGAAATTCCGGCCAGAAGCTCACGGTAGCGCGCGGCATTGTGGCGACGAGCGGTCGCAATCCGGTCCAGCTCGGGCAAACGCTCCAGCAGCACGGCTGCCTGCAGCGTATCGAGCCGCGACACGACCCCCCATTCGAGCACCGTATCCCGATCGATCAAGCCATTGCTACGGAGCCGGCGTAGCCGCTCGGCGAGCTCGGTGTCGTCGGTGAGCACGAAGCCGGCGTCGCCCGCCGCGTTCAAGTTCTTGAGCGGGTGTGCCGAAAAGCAGCCGAGCGCACCGAAGGTCCCCGCAGCGCGCCCACCGAGTCGGGCGTCGATGGCCTGAGCTGCATCCTCGATCACATGCAAGCCGTGGCGATTCGCGATATCGAGCAGCTCAGGCATGCGCGCGCAGCGTCCCGTGAGATGCACCGGCAAGATGGCGCGCGTGCGCGACCCGACCGCTGCCGCGACCCGCTCCGGATCCAAGTTCTGATCCGGCAAGACATCGGCAAAAACCGGCGTTGCGCCCACCTGCACGATCGCCGAAGCCGTGGCGACGAATGAATTCGGCGCCGTGATCACCTCGTCACCCGCCCCGATACCGAGCGCGCGCAGCGAGAGAATCAAGGCATCCGTGCCGGACCCTACGCCAATCGCGTGGGCACTACCGAGCCGCGCCGCCAGCGCAGCTTCGAGCTCGGCTACCTCCGGACCGGCAACCCACTGCCCGCTCTCGAGCGCTCGCCGCAGCCGCGGCATCAGCCGCGCTGCCTCGGCCTCGAATTGTCGCGACAGCGCGACGTACGGCACCTGCCGATCCGTCGTCGCGCGCAGGGCCGGCGCGGCCATCAGCGTTTCGCCCCGTAAAACTCGCGCACCGTTTCAATCACGAAGTCTTGCTCTTCGCGGCTCAGGTGCTGATCGCACGGGAAGCTGAGCACGCTTTCGGCCTGCGCATCAGCGACCGGAAAGTCGCCCTTGCGATAGCCGAGGTGTTGCAACCCCTGCTGGCGATAGAGCGGAATCGGATAGTGCACCTTGCACTCGATACCGCGCTCCAGGCAGTGGCGGGCGAGTGCGTCGCGATCTTGAGCGTGCACCATGTACAGGTGAAACACGCAGCGCTGCTCGGTGTAGCGAGGAGGCAGCGTGAGCTGAGGCACCGTCGCAAAGTGCCGATCGTAGTAGGCCGCGCGTTCGATGCGACCGCTCGTGATGGCCTCGGCGCTATCGATGAGCCAGTTACCGACCACCGCTTGCAGCGTATCTAGCCGGGAATTGTAGCCAAAAACCTCAATCTCATCGCGGTTCTTGAGCCCGTGGTTGCGTAGCAGCCGAAGCTTGGCAGCGACTACGTCGTCGCTCGTCACGATCACGCCGCCGTCGCCCCAAACGTTGAGGTTCTTGAGTGGGTGAAGCGAGAAGCCCCCCGCCACGCCGTAGGTACCGGCCCGCTTGCCGCCGATGTCGGCCAGGATGGCCTGGCAGGCGTCCTCGACCACGGGCAGGTTGTGCTTGGCCGCGACCTCGAGCAGGCGCGGCATGTCGGTCATGTAGCCCGTGAAGTGTACGGGCATGATCGCTTTGGTGGCGGGCGTGATGGCACGCTCGACCTGCGACACATCCATGCAAAAGGTCGGACCGCAGTCGACGAACACCGGGCGCGCGCCGATCTCGTTGATGGCGCCGGCCGTAGCGATGAAGGTGTTGGCCGTCGTGATGACCTCGTCACCGTGACCGATGCCGAGCGCCTTCAGCGGCAGCTTCAGCGCGTCGGTACCGGAGCCCACGCCGATGGCGTGCTTGGCGCCGATCAGCTCCGCGAACTTCTGCTCGAAACGCCCGAGCTCGCTACCGAGCGTAAAATCCCCAGTTTTGACGAACGCCCGAATTTTCTCGAGCAGATCGTCGATTTCGCCGAATTGTTGGGACAGGTAAGAGTAGCGAACTTTCATGATCGGCTCCGAATCAGAAGGGACCCTTGAAGGCGGGGTGCGGCACGTCACATGGCAAGCGATCGCGCAGCGCTGTGAGCTCGCTCACAGCCGCAGTCAGCTGGCCTTCACCGAGGCCGAGGCTCTTGCCGATGCTCTCGGCGATCAGCGGTGAACGAGGGTAGTAACGCTCGGCCAGCGCAGGCGAGCTGGGCGTCGGGTGCGCGCCGAGACCGATACGCTCGGGCGCGGCTTTGAGCGCCTTCCAGCACGTTTTGGTGATGCGCGCGCAGATCTCGGCGCCGATGCCGAAATCGAGGTAGCCGGTATCGAGCACCAACAAGCGCCCCGTCTGCTCGACCGACTCGGCAATCGCGTCCAGCTTCAGCGGGCTGACCACGCGCAAGTCGAACAGATCCACGGAGGCGCCGTGGCTCGCCAGCACGTCCGCCGCCTGCATGGCTTCGAGCGTCATGTACGAGCTCGCCACCACCGTGATGTCTTTGCCGGCGCGAACCCGGCGTGGTCCGTCCAGCAGCTCCAGCGGGGCACGCTCCGGCACGTGACCGGTCGCGTAGTGCACCCAGCGGTGCTCGATGAAAATCACCGGACTGTCGTCGGCGATCGCGGCGAGCAGCAGGCTCTTGGCGTCGGCGGCACCCGACGGCATCACCACCTTGAGGCCCGGAATGTACGCAAACAGAGCCTCCAGGCTCTGCGAGTGCGCCGGCCCCTGCCCCCAACCGCGCCCCACGATCAGGCGCACCACCAGCGGCACGCGATGCGCACCGTTCGACACGTAATGCAGCTTGGCTGCGTTGTTGGCCAGCTGCTCGAGCGCCAGGAGCGCAAACTCCACGCGCTGATGGATCACGATCGGGCGTGTCCCCAACATGGCAGCGCCGACCGCCATGCCGGTAAATCCGTTCTCCGACAGCGGCATTTCCAGGCAGCGGTGCTTGCCGAACTCGCTCGCCAGGTTGGCGGTGGTACCGAAGATCGCCTTCGGATCGTTGACGCCCTCGCCGAGCACGATCACACGACGGTCGGCCCGCATCGCCTGCACGGTGGCCTCATGGATGGCGCTGGCCGCATTGAGGATGCGAGGCGGCTCGCTGTCGCTCTGCGGCTGGGCCAGGCTCACGGTGCGCGGCGCAGCTGCGTACACGCGATCCGTGACCGTGCTTTTCGCCGGAAATTCGGCATTGCGCGCGGCGGCGAAGGCCGCGTCGATCTCGGTCCCGAGCTCGCGTTCGAGCTGCTCCTGCTGCGCCGTGTTCCAAACGCCCTCGGCTTCCAAGCTGGCACGCAGGCGCTTCACCGGGCAACGTTCCTCGAAGTGCTTGAGCTCGCCCGCGGGTCGATAACCCAGGTCGTCGTCGTAGGCGGGGCCGCAGTGCTCGCGGTATCGGTAGGTGTCGACCACGATCATGGTCGGCCCACCGCCGCGGCGCGCCCGCTCGGCCGCCTCGGCGGTCACGCGGTGCACGGCCATCACGTCGTTGCCATCGGCCTCGAGCACCGGCATGGCGTGAGCCCGCCCGAGATCGCCCAACGGGCGACGTGGCTGGCGGTCGTCGAGCGGCGTGTACACCGAGTACAGGTTGTTCTCGACGAAGAACACGACCGGCAGGTTCTGCACGACCGCCAGGTTCGCCGACTCGTGAAACACGCCCTCTTCGAGCGCGCCATCCCCCAAAAAGACCACGGAAACGCGAGCCTCGTCGGCCTGTCGAAAGTGCAGAGCCGCGCCGACGCCCAGCGCGATCGAGCTCCCCACGATCGGCACACTGCACAGCACTCCGGCTGCGTCGTCGAACAGGTGCATCGAGCCACCTCGACCGCCAGCGCAGCCACTTTCGCGGCCGTACAGCTCGGCCATCATGGCCGGCAGGTCGCCACCTTTGGCCAGGTAGTGCCCGTGGCAGCGGTGCGTCGTGACCACGCGATCCGCTCGCTCCAAAGCCAAGCACGCACCCACGGCCGCAGCCTCCTGACCGATCGAGAGGTGCACCGGGCAGCGCATCTCTTGCTCGGCGTAGCGGTCCGCAATCTTTTCTTCGACCAGGCGAATGCGCAGCATGCTGCGATACGCCTGCAAGCGTAGCTCGAGGCCAGGGTCACGAGCGTGCGACGCGGCGGCGCTACTCGGCATGGGTCTCCTGCATGCGTTTGATGTTGAAGTAGAGTGGATTGTTGAGCGGGTCCGTGACCTTGCCGGCCTCGAAGGCGCGCTTCAAATCCTGCACCGCGCGCTCGACGCCCCGCGAAGGTCGAAAGCCCAGCTCACGCGCGATCTTCTCGGACGACACGTGGTACGAGCGCGGGTCGTTGGTGGGCACCACCTCGATCGGCACCTGCTGCCCCACGCAGCGCTGCACGATTTGGGCGATTTCGAGGACCGTGTGGTTCTCACTGCCGACGTTGAAGATCTTGCCGTCGATGCGCTCGGCCGGCTCGCCCAGCAGCAGCAGGTAGGCGTCGACCATGTCGTCGATGTGAATGTTCGGCCGCATCTGCTCGCCGCCAGTGACCCGAATCGCACCGCGGTTGACCGCGTGATTGGTCAGGATGTTGACCACCAGATCGAGCCGCAGGCGCTTGGCGTAGCCGCACACCGTGGAAGGCCTGACGCTGACGGTAGTGAAGCCCGGCTCACGCTCCTGCTCGAGCAAGCTTTCGCAGAGTGCCTTGAACTTGGAGTAGTCGGTGAGCGGCTCGAGCGACAGCTCCTCCGTCACGTTGGCGTCGGCCTTGACGCCGTACACGCTCGACGACGAGGCGTAGATGAAGCGTTCGACCTTGGCGCGCTTCGCCGCGCGCACGAGCGGCACGAAGGCGTCGGCATTCACCGACTTGCCGAGCTCGGGATCCAGGTCGTACGACGGATCGTTCGAAATGCAGGCCAGGTGAATCACCGCGTCGACACCGCTGAGAGCGCGCTCGACGCACTCGACGTCGCGAATGTCGCCTTTGACCTCGCGCAAGCTCGCGTTGTCGCGATGCTCGGCGAACACGTCATCGCCGTACAGGTACCAATCGAGCACCGTCACGGCGTGCCCTTGGTCGAGCAGTCGCGGCACCAGCGCCGAGCCGACGTAGCCCGCGCCGCCCGTCACCAAGACATTGCGCTTCTTGCTCATCGGTTCCCCACTGCGATACGGGTGGCGCTCTTGGCTTGGGTGGCGTGCGTGCCGCGCACCGCTTGCACCACCAGGTCGGTAACGAGGTGCGAAATCACGCTGTGAATGCCCTCGACCATGCCGTAGTCGTTCACCGGCACGTGCACCGCACACTCGGCCAACCTCAGCGCGCGGCCGCCGTCGAAGCCCACCCACGCGACGGTGCGCAGGCCGAGCTCGCCAGCAACCCGCAGCGCCTCGATGATGTTCGGGGAGTTACCGCTCGAGCTCACCACGAGCAGCACGTCCTCTGCGTCGGCATGGGCGCGCAAGCGCTCCGAGAACACGTTTTCGTAGCCCTCGTCGTTCGCCCAGGCCGTGAGCGTGGCCAGGTTATCGTTCAGCGAGACAGCGCGCAGGCGGCGCGGCGCGCGCTTGCCGCGAGGACCTGCGACTGTCTTTTCCAGATCGCAAGCCAGGTGGCTGGCAATCGCGGCGCTGCCGCCGTTACCGGCGATGAACACCGTCTTTCCCTGCACGTAGGCGTCCAGCAGCATCTCGGTGGTGGTGCCGATGGGCCCCGGGTCGAGCTGGGCCAGCAGGCCCGCGATCGAGCCCAGATAGGTTTTGGCGAACGGAGATTCGGTCACGTAGCCTCCCGCGGTGCGGTTGGAGAAAGTCGTCCAGCGCTGTAGGCAGCCCGCGCGCTGGTAAGGCGCGCAGGAGAATCGATGGCGCAGCGGTAGCCGACGTGCGGCTCCGCAAAGAGCTGTCCCTCGGCGGCCAAAGCCGGGAACACATCGCGAGGCAAGTCGCTCGCTGCGTCGCTGAGCGCGCGCAAGCACGCGCCCGATAGCGCGCAAATACCCGAGAAAGCCCAGTTGGAAGCGACGGTCGCGGCCGTAGCCGCATCGGGACGCTCCAGAAAGCGCTCCACCCGGCCGTCGCTCGCGAGCTGTACGCGGCTGTTGGAGCCTGCCCGCTCGTGCACGACGATGCGCGCTGCCGCGCCCGAGCCCTGAAGCCGCTCGGCCAAGCCGGACAGCGGGTGGTCGCTCAGCACGTCACCGTAGTGGACCAAAAGGCCGTCCGGCGCGCGCTCCGAAAGCGCCCGCGGCGTGCCGGCGGTGCCCAGCAGCGCGGGCTCACGGAAATACTCGATGTGCACGCCGTAGCGCGAACCATCACCCAACCGCTCCACGACCTGCGCGGCGCCGAAGTGCAGGTTCACGAACGCCTCGCGGATCGAGGCCGCGGCCAAGCGCAGCAAGATGTGCTCAACCAGCGCGTATTCGCCCACTTGCAGGAGCGGCTTCGGTCTCTCGGCGCACAGATCGCCCAGGCGCGTACCGAGACCACCGCACAAGACCAGCGCCTTCATGCGCTCACCCTGGCTCGGGCCGCTCGGGCCCAAACGCGCGCGCGTGACGTCACGTACTCGGCGGCTTCGATGAGCGTATCCACCTCGCGATCAGCGCGACGCAGCTCGAAGCCGCCGCTCACCTCGATGGGAGGCGCGGAGTGCGCGCCGCTCCGCAGTAAGATGGTGCTACACCCTGCCCGATAGCCAGCCACTACGTCGCTCGCGCGGTCGCCGATCATGAAGCTGCGCTCGAGCTCGATGCCGCGCTCTGCTGCGGCCCGCAGCAGCAGCCCGGGCGCAGGCTTGCGGCACTCACAATCACAGCGCAGCTCGGGTAGTGAGGCACGTGGGTGGTGCGGGCAGAAGTAGAAGCCGTCGAGGCTCGGACCGCCCTGGGCCACGATGGCCCGTTCGACCTCGGCTTGGAGCGCGATGACTCCGGCCTCATCCAGCAGGCCGCGCGCGATCGCCGTCTGATTGCTCACCACGATCAGCTCGAAATGCGCACGTTTCAAGGCATCGAGGGCGGGCGCCACGCCCGGCAGCAGCTCAATTTGAGCCACCTGAGTGAGCGGCCCCTGGTCGCGCACCAGCACTCCGTCGCGGTCGAGAAAGACGGCCCGGCGCATGCTCAGCCCCGCGCCGCCCGCAAACGCCGACGCGCAGCGGTCGCCGGCAAATGCTCACGCAGCTGCTCGATGAGCCGCGCCTTGCTGATGTGCTGACTGTTACCCATCACGCTCACCTGCTGTGCGCCGGCCAAGCTCCCGAACAATCCCACTAGCTGTGGGTGGAGCTCGGCCGCGACGCCCAGCGACGTGAGCGCCAGCACGGCATCACCCGCACCGACGCGCTCGAGAACGCGCGTAGCCAGCGCCGGCGTTTCGAACGCGCCGTGCTCGCGGTGCAAAATGAGGCTTCCCATCTTGCCGCGCGTGACCGTGATGGCTCGCGCCGCTGAGCGCGTCAGAGCTTGCCGCGTTAGCTCGAGCAGGTCACCGTGGAGGTCTCGCGCGTCGAGCCGAAGCTCGCCTTCGTGACAGCAAGCGTAGTCGAAGCGGCGGTACTTCGAGAGCGTGTGGTAGCCCTGATTGGCGGCGTTCATTTGGGTATTGATCGCCAAAAACGCCGCCTTTTTCCCGAGTTGGTCGGCCAGCGCCGGAGTCAGAAGGCCGTGCCCGTAGTCGGCCACAATCACCACGTCGGCGCGCTCGAGCGCCGGCGCCAAGAGCGCCGAGAACGCAGTCTGGTCATCGCCGGTCAGTGCGGCCGGGTTGTAGTGATACACGCCCATCAGCTTGGCCAGCGAGTAAGCGTCGAGGTAGCGACGCTTCACGATCGTCGGCGAAGCTTGCTTGTAGATGAACTGCGCCTGCACACGCGACGACAGCGTGGACCGCACGAATTCCTCGCGCGTATCGACGGCGCCCAGCGCGCTCACCAGCTCGACCGACTCGCAGAACTCCGAAAGGTGATTCGCGATCGCGACCACGCCTCCGCCCTGCGCTTCTTGCGACACGTGGCGACACACCAGCATCGGTTCCTTGCCCGACTTGCCGATGGCGTCCGTGTACACGTACTCGTCGATGATGGTCTCGCCCACCACCGCGACCTTGAGGCCCCGCAGCTGTTCGAGCCCGGCCGCGGCGTCGTCGACGGAGAAGCGCAGCTCGAGCGTCATGGGGCCGCTCGCTCGCCATTTGGCTGGTTTTTGCTCAGGTGTTCGAACCAGGCCTGGGTCGCGACCGAGATACTGTCGGGCGTCCAAACCGGCGCGCGTTCGAAGAGACCGATGTGCTCGAGCATGATGCGAGTCCCCATTTCGATGGTCACGCGCGCCTCGAAGCCCAAAAGCTCGCGGATGCGCGTGGTGTCGGCGTGAGTACAGTCGGGCTCTCCCGGCCGCTTGGGAATGTGCACGGCGGCGCCGCCCAGCAGCTCGACGATGCGATTCACGCTGGTCGGCTTGCCCGAGCCGACGTTCAGCGCCACACCGGTGAGCGAGCTTTTCGCGGCCCGCAAGAAGGCGTCGACCACGTCCGTGACGAAGGTGAAGTCGCGCGTTTGGCTGCCGTCGCCGACGACCGTGTAAGGCCGTCCCGCCAGCTTCTGCGCCAGGAACACGCCGAACATCGCACCATACGAGCCGGTCGTGCGCGCACGCGGCCCGTACACGTTGAACAGCCGTAGCGAGACGAGCGGCAGGCCGTACACCTGGCTCCAATGCAGCGCCGCTTGCTCCCCCAAGTACTTGCTCAAGGCATAGGGGTATTGAGGCCGCGCCTCAGCGTTTTCCGGCGTCGGAAAGCCATCGGGGATCCCGTAGCAAGACGACGAAGCGGTGTAGACGAAGCGGCTCACCCGCGCCTTGCGGGCAGCCTCGAGCACCGCGAGCGTTCCGGTAACGTTGGCGCGCGTGTAGTCGAGCGGTCGCTCGATCGAAGGCACGATGTCGGCCAGCGCTGCGAGATGGTAGACCTCGCGCGCGCCGGCAAAGATCGGTTCGAGGCGTTCGATTTCGTTGATATCGAGCTCGTGCACGTGCAGCCGCGACTCGCTTTTGACAGCCGCGAGGTTCTCGAGCCGCCCAGTGGCCAAGTTGTCGACCACGTGCACCTCGGCGCCTTCTGCCAACAGTGCCTCGGTGAGGCTGCTGCCGATGAAGCCGGCACCACCAGTGACGATCACCTTCCGACCGAGTTCCGCCATTGCCCGCCGCCTTTGCAATCACTAGGCCACGCGCCTTCACAGGTGCGTAGTCTCGATACGGGCCTACAACGTCAAATGATTGACTCGAGGTCCGTGGCCCGCGCCAGCCAGTTGACGCTCCCGGAGCAGGCGTGTCAAATGCCTTCTTTCGAGGCCAATTCGCGCGGCGCGAGAGTTGCACATGGTCGGGCCGGTGGTGATCCCTGCATTGGACGACTCAGGGCTTCGAGCCCTCACTGGTGTGCTCGACTCCCTCGGGAGCGAGCCCGGGCTCGTCGTCATGCTCGGATCCAGTCAGGGGCGCTTCGTTCGAGCCCTGAGCGAGCGCGCCGCTTCACCGCCGCTCGTGCTCGTGCTCGAGCCCGAGTTGGAATCAGCTCGTCGCGTCCACGAACAGCGCGCCCGCGACGCCCGCCTTGCCGAGCGGCTCGTGCTTTATGGCCCCGACCAGCTGGCGCCGACTCATGACTTTGTCGCAGCCTACCTAACGGTGTGCCAGTTCCTGATGCGCTCCAAGCTGCCCGGCCGAGCCATCGAGTTGGTGGTCGATCCGCTCACCGAAGCTACCCCCATCGGTCGCTCGTTGAAGCGAGCCGCGCGCGACCTGCAGCGCGGCTTCAGCCGCGAGTTCCTGCACGTTGTAGCTAGCCGCCCGGAGCTCACGACGCTGCTACGCGGGCTGGGTGATTACTTTGCCGCACAAGGCGAGCCCTACACGGCTCTCAAATTCTACTCCCAGCTACCGGCGCAGCTGCTCTCCGGCGCTGCCGAAGCCGCGACGCGTTGCCTGCTCGCTCTCGGCAATCGCGAGCTCGCCCAGCATTGGCTCAGCGCCGCGCCCATCGAGCCGCATCCTCGCGCCGAGCTCTTGGCGCTCCTTTCCGCAGCCGATCCGTCCCCTTTCGATGCCGCTGCCTGCCTCGAAACGAATCTGCGCCTGCTCGAGCGCACCTTTCCCGACGCAGCACGAACCTTGCGCGAAGGCGCGCCTGCCCCCGATGTCTTTCGCCTCGACTTGGGCGACCCGGCCCCGCTCCTGGTGCGTGCGACGGGCTTGCAGCTCATCGAAGAGAGTCCGCGCATCGACCCGAGCGAGCTCCAAACTGCGCTCGCCAGCAGCGCTGCCCAAGGCCAGGACCACGTCTGCATCGGCCGCTGGGTGAAGTACGCCGACGCCGCCCGGCTTGCGATCTCCACGCCGACGCTCGTGCGCCAGCACGGCTGGCGACGCATCACGTTCTTGCTCGAAAGCGACGTGCCCGCGCTGCTGAGCCTGCTCAGCGCCGAGCCGCTCGAGCCCTGGTTCGACGCGGAGCAGGTGCGCCTGCACGTCGGGCCCAACGCGGTCGAGCACTACGTGCAAAGCCTGGAGGCGAACCTGCACCAGCCGGTGCCGGAGCTGAGCATCGCGCTCCCGGCGGCTGCCAGCGCCAACCTACTCGAGCGACGCGAAGCGAAGCTACAGGGCACGCACGAGCTCTACCGAGCGCTCGAACGTCGCTACGACGAGCACCCGCAACGCTTGCTCCAGGTGCTCGAAAGCGCATCGAGACCGCTCCGGATCGCGCTAATGACGTCGCGCTACACGACGGTCTTGCAGTTCGTGACGCGCGACTTGACCGAAGCCTTCGAGTCGCTCGGCCACAGCTGCCGCGTGCTCTGCGAAGCGCGCCCCGGCGAAGAGCTCGTTTCACACGGCGTGGCCGAAGATCTGCTGGATTTCGAGCCCGACTTCCTGTTCGTGATCGATCACATCCGTCCCGAGTATCAAGGGCTACTGCCCAGCGGGCTACCGGTGGTCACCTGGGTGCTCGACGAGCTACCGGCGCTCAAAGATCCGAAGCTCATCGCGCAGCTCGGTCCGCTCGACCTAGCGTACGGCTTCAACGGCGCGATCGAGCGCAGCTTCCGCGAGCTCGGCTACCCTCACGTCGGCCGCCTGCCGTTCGCCGTAAACAGCGCGCGCTACTTCCCCGAACCGCCCGCGCTCGACGCCCAAGGCATCGCTTTCACTACGCACATTGGGCAGTTCGACCGCGATCCGCAGGAAGCACCGGGCTTGAACGCCAAGCTGTTGCCCCGCTTCGCAGCACTCCCCGAAATCCCCCTAGAAATGGGGAAAATTCGCCCACTTTTGAGCGAAAGCCTGGCGGAGCTCGGCCGACGCGTGTCGCCCGGCGAAGAGCAAACGCTGCTCTATTACGCGCTCCAGGTGGCGCGTCAGTACGATCGCCAACACGTCGCCGAACAGGTGCTCGACAGCGGCTTGCCGCTCGAGGTGTACGGCCTGGGTTGGGACAGCCTCCCGCGCTTCGCCGGCCGGGCTCACCCGAGCGTCACGCCAGGCGCCGCCCTCCGCCGAATCTACCGCCAACACCGCGCGGTGCTCCACATCAACCGCGGCTGCAACATCCACCCGCGCGTCCTCGAGACGCTCGCTTCCGGCGGCTTGGTGATCGCACGCTGGGATCCGGTGGACGACGAGCCCGGTGAAACACTCGCCAGCTTCGGCGAAGACCTGTGCCTCTTTCGCTCGCCAGCAGAGCTCACCGCGCTCCTGAAGCGCGCTCTCAGCGACGACGCCTTCCGAAGTGATATGATCGCTCGCGGTCAGGCTCGCGTGCTCACGCAGCACACCTACCAGAGTCGCGGCAGCCGAATTCTGGGCGATCTGCGCCACTTGCTCGAGGTGAGGTCGAGTCAGTCCGCCGCGGCCCACCCCCTCAGCGCTTGAGAACCCCATGCTCGATCTCGCCGCAGTCGACCCGCTTTCGGAAATCCAGCAGCCCCCGGGCGCCCTTCGGCCCGCCACCACGCGCCTGCCTTTCCCTCACCTCCCCAGCCCGGAGGCGGTCGACTTCCTCCAGCGCCACCTCGCGGAGCGCTGGATCGTCACGCCACGGGTGCTGGAGCGAGTCGTCGAGTTCAGCGACCGCCTCAACGCCGCAGCCGAGCAAGGGCAAGCTCTGTTGGTCGTCGGCGTACATCGCGACAACTTCCCCTCCCTCGGTTACTTGGTACACGGCCTGCGCGAGCGAGGCGTGCGTGCATTCGGCACCTACGTGCTGCACCGCATGGACGAGACCAAGCCGGAGCCGTTCGAAGACATCGTCTCCTGTCGCAGCTCTTTCGGCGTGCTCGCCGAAATCATCCAGCGCGCCCCCAACGTGCCGGTGTACCTGCAGGCCCACGCGCAGCGCTCCTTTTTGAGCCAGCTCATCCACGCCCTCCGACCCGAGCTGAAGATTTATCAGGAGATCTACGATTGGATGGATTCCTTCGTCGATCCCGCGCACGAGGCGCAATTCGAGTCCGAGGGCGTCTTCAGCCAGGTCGACATCCAGGTGATGCGCGCCTCCGAGCGCTACGTGCGCACGCGCACGAGTGGCTTCATTTACAAGGACGGCGGCGAGCCCATGGCGCGCTTGCTCGGTTCGGCCACCGTGCCCTCACTGCAGATGATGCCGTGCCCGCCACGCAGCTTCCAACTGGCTCCACAAAATCCGCCCGACGGCCCACTCCGACTGGTGCACGCCGGACAGCTGCGCAGCGCCGGCTCCAGCCGCGCCTTCTCGGACATCTACACGGCACCGCTTTACGAAGACTTGCTGAGCCAGGGCCTCGACGTGAGCATCTTCCCGTCGGCAACCTCACCGCAGTCGCTCGAAGAAATGTTCGGTGACTACCGACGCCTCGCCGAGCGCGAACCGCGCGCGCATTTCATGCAGCATTTGCCGCTGCGCGAGCTAATCGACGCCCTGCACGGCCAGTACCACTACGGCATGCTGCTCTACCATTTCGATCCCGACCTGATCGTCGGCAAGGCTCACCTTCAGGGCGCCCTCGCCAGCAAAATGTTCGTCTACTGGGCCGCAGGCTTGCCCGCGCTCGTCAGCGAAGAGCTCGCCTACATGGCAACCCTCGTCCGCGAAACCGGCGCCGGCCTCGTCGTCAAGCGCAGCGACCTTCCAACGCTCGGCGCGCGCCTCCAATCCCTCGACTACGCCGAGCTCCAACGCCGCGTCGTCGCCGCGCAACAAAAATACCACATCGAACACTTCATCCCGGCCCTCTGCGAGCTCCTCACTCGCGCTGACTGAAGAGGCTGCCACTCCGCAGCTGCGACTTGCAGAAACTGCCGTAGCGGCAATCGGTTTCGATGAGCGAAGAGCTCTCGACCTCACTCTCGCTCCAGCCCCCGGACTTCGCTCCGCGCGCCCCAATCCGAACGAGGCGCAGCGAGGTGGCTGGCTCGATCGGGAGCGTGGCTTCGCGCTCACTTAGCGAGCTCTCCCAATTTTGCTCAACGGGGTGAACAATTCTGGGATGGGTTGACCAGATTTGGGAGATGGCGAATCGTTTTCGCGAACCGGGTACTTAGGGCGAACGCGGCGCACGAGCCCGCGAAATCCACGCGGAAAGCGCCCTACGTGGCGCTCTTTGAAACCAGATCTTTCCGTAGAAGTAGATTTCGAACGGGCAAGGCAGGCGATCGGACATGGTGCTGACGTGCGGATGGCGCAGGGAAGTGCTGGGCGCGGAGCTCATCGAACGCTGGGCGTTGGCGTGGCGCTCGCGGCGCTGGTCGTGGGTCTGACGGTGATGGCTTGCGGTGGCAAGAGTGAGCAGTCGCCGCCGCAGGCGCAGCGACACGGGTCGCCGACGCCTGCATCGAAAACCCCGAAGCCGGACGGAAACGGTCCGCCCAGCGCCAACGAAACGCCGGAAGTGAGCGAAGACGGTGGGGCGAGCTCCAGCGGCGGGAGCGTGAGTAGCGGCGGGAGCGTGAGTAGCGGCGGGAGCGCCGGGACTGGCGGCAACGCGGGCACTGCCGGCACCATGTACGACTCGTTAGGCGGCTTTGCTTCGGGCGGGGCGCCTGAGTTTCCGGACGACGATCCGAACTATCCGCTCGCGCGCGACCTCGATGGGGAGGGCTGGATGCGCTGTCCCGCCTACCCGAGCGTTCAAGGCATTTCGTGCTTCCACACCCAGAACGGGAAGAGCGAGCTGTGCGACGGCAGCAATTGCAACGCCTGCCTGTGCGCGGTTCCGTGCGGACCGGCGCCCGGCGGCAGCGTGATCACATGCCCGAGCAGCGTGGGCGGCAGGGGCGTGCCGGAATGCTTTGGAGCGCCTGAGTCCGGCCTTTGCAAGCTGACCTGTGAAACGGGTGGCTGCCCGCCGGCGATGACGTGCGTTCCGGATCCCGAGCATGGCCGCCGCATCTGCGTGTGGGTCGAGCCGATTTGAGCGCTTCACTCGAGCGCGGCGAGCACGCGCGCGTGGACGGATGGTAGCGCGAGCGTGGCGACCTGCTCGGGGCTGAAAAAGCCCGCCGTCTTCGGCTTTCGACCGGTGAGCGAACACTCCACGATCGAGAGCGTGATGCGAAAGCGCGTGATGGTATGGCGCGTGGTGTGAGCCAGCTTGCCGGCGCTCCCAGCAAGCCCCAAATCACGGAGCGCTCGCGATGCGGCGGCGTTGGGGCTCTCGCTCGGGCGCTGCTCCACGAACGGCAGCACCCACAGGCCGGCCCAACGAGGAGCATCCGCCGGCAGCTGCCGGAGCAAGACGGTGTCGCCTCTTCGCACGTAGGCTGCAGTCGTAGCGAGCTCGGTCGGCGCCTTGCGCTTGGCGAGCTCGGGCAAGCTGCGCTCCAGGCCTTGCTCTAGCCCTCGACACTGCGAACGCACCGGGCACTCGGGGCAGCGCGGCGAGGAGGGCGAGCACACCGTCGCGCCGAGCTCCATCAGGCTTTGATTCAACTCGGCCGGCTGCTCGCACTGCGCGAGCTGTCGCGCGAGGCGCCACAGCTCCTGCTTGAGCGGCGCCTTTGCCGGATCGCCGCGGAGCGCGAACACCGACGCCATCAAAGTCAACCCGCCGAAAAACGGCA
>JBEHXA010000052.1:0-19815 GCA_048498935.1 Myxococcota bacterium | reverse complement strand
AGCGCGTTGAAGGTGTGGAAGAACTCTTCTTGCTTCTGCTCGCGACCCGCCAAGAACTGGATGTCGTCGACGAGCAGCAGGTCGCAGTCGCTGCGGTAGCGAGCGCGGAACTCGTCCATCTTGTGGTGCTGGAGCGCCTCGATGAAATCGTTCGTGAAATGCTCGGCCGAGACATACACGACGCGGGCGTCGGGTCGCTCTTCGAGCACCTTGTGCGCGATGGCGTGCATCAGGTGGGTCTTACCGAGGCCGGTGCCGCCCGCGATGAAGAGCGGGTTGTAGCGGGGGCCGCCGCCGCCGGCGGACGCGAAGGCCGCGGCGTGTGCGAGCTCGTTCGACGCGCCGACCACGAAGTTCGAGAACGTGTACTTCGAGTTCAGCGTCGCCAAAAATTGCGCGCGAGAGTAGCGGACGGCCGAAGGACGCTCCGAGCGCCGCGAAGAAGGCACCCCTTCGGGCCGCACCTGGGGCCGCGGCGCCACGCGCTTGGGCTCGCAGACCGGACGCGAAAGGCGGTTGGAGATGTTCCACGACACGCGCAGCGCCACGCTGGGCTCGCCGCTGAGGCGCCCCAGGTTCGTCAGCAGGTCGGGTAGGAAATGCGCCTTCACCCAGTCGCGCACGAACTCGTCGCGCGCCGTCAGGCCCAGCACGCCGTGCTCGAAGCCGTCGAACTGGATGCTGGTGAACCACTGTTCGAAAGAGGCAGGAGAACGCCCGCGGGTGTGCTCCAGCGCTTGACTGAACAGGCTGTCGCCGGCCGGCGGCGAAGGGTTAGATTCCAAATCCATCAAGAGAGTAGCATCCCCAAATTATCCACAGGGCTGTGGACACCAGAAACCCTTGCCATTGCTGCTGTCTTTGGCCGCTGGGGCGAGCCCACAGCCTGCTCTGCTTCGGGGGAAGTCACGAGCGTTGCACCGAACGTTTCCTGGCGCACGTCGGTTGGTCACCGCGAGGTGACTCCGTCGTGCGAAGGGAGGGGCAGCTAGCACTGACCTCGAGCAAAGTTCAACCAGGAGATTTTCGAAACAGCGGAAGTGACCAAATTACCGCGCTCGCCGTCGACGCCAAAGTTTGATGCGGACGAGTTTGTCAGCGCGCGTTCAGAGCCGAGCTCAGTAACTCTGCAGACCTATGCGACATTCCGTTGCCGCGCCGACACGGCCTCGTGCGTTCGGCGTCAACTTTCTTGGTTTTGCACGTCAAGAGTCGAATGTCGCCAGCGTGGCGAACGTTACCAAGGCTGGCCGAACGGCCGTCATGAGTGCGCAACCCGCACGGATTTCTTGGCCATTGGTCGCTTGCACCGGTAAGGGCCATCAGTTGCTGCAGCTCCACGTCATGCGTTCGCACTCATCACTGCCGTCACGCTCGAGCCGCCTCGTGGCGAAAGTCGGTATCGCATGTCTGTGCGCTTGCTTTTTACGGAGCACGGTCGTTCACGCCGAGGGCAGCGAGCTGCCTCCAGAAGTCGGCTACAACTACAACGAGATCGAGACCGCGCGCATGGTCGGCAAGGACGGCGCGGACCGCGCGCTGGGCAGCTCGGTGAGCGCGCTGTTCGGTAACCCGGCGAACATGGCGGCCTCGCGCGTGTATCACGCCAGCGCGTTCGCGCAGATCTGGCCGGAGGCGAAGCGCCAGAGCTACGGGCTCGCAGCGGTCGATTCCGTGAGCTCGAGCACGCGCGTTGCCGGTGGTCTCGGCGCGACCTGGAATCGCCAAGAACCGAGCCGCCTCGATCGCACCTGGACCGATCTACGATTCGCGCTCGCGTATCCGTTCTCCGACAAGTTCTTCATCGGCCTCGGTGGTCGGTTCATGTGGCTGAGCGAGAATTGGCCGGGCCCGCTCGGTCCCAGCTACGCCTCGGGCGGTCTCGACGGCGAGCAGATCGTCAAGAACATGACCTTCGACGCCGGCATGACCGTGAAGCCCGGCGGTGGGCTCTCGCTCGCCATCGTGGGTAACAACCTCGGCGAGGGTAACAGCGGCTTCCAGCCGGTCTCGGTAGGCGGCGGCGTCGGCTTCTCGCGCGACATCTTCGGGCTCGAAGCGGACGTGGTGAGCGACTTCGTGACCTGGCAGGAAAACACCGTGCGCGCGATGTTCGGCACCGAGATTCTGCTCGGTGACCACGTGGTGGCGCGCGGCGGCTATCGCTACGATCAGGGCGCCACGAGTCATTCGGCGAGCCTGGGCGTCGGCTACATCGATCGCGCCTTCAGCATCGACCTCGGCGCGCGTCGCGTGGTCTCCGGTGACCCGGTCACGGCGGTCGTGCTGTCGCTCAACTATCACGTCGAGTCGACCGGCATGACACCGACCAGCAGCGAGACGTTTTAGGACGCCGCGCGCGGTCTTTCGAAACCGTGAGGACACGATGCTCGGGGCAAGCTCGGCGAGCTGCATGAGCCGAGCTGCGCACACCGCGTTTCAGTCTCTGCCGCTCGTCGACGTAACGGGCTTGTACGGAGACACGTTGGCCGAGCGCGCACGTGCGGCGGCCGAGCTCGGGCGAGCGTGCCGCGAGGCGGGCTTCTTCTACTTGACCGGCCATCGCATCGAGCATGCGTCGATTCACCGGCTGCTGCAGCAAGCGGCAACCTTCTTCGCTCTGCCGGCTGAGCAGAAGCTCGCCTATTACATCGGCAAATCCAGCAACCATCGCGGCTACGTGCCGCCCGGTGAAGAGGTGTTTTACGGCGGAGCGCGCGACCAGAAAGAGTCGTTCGACCTGTGCTTCGAGCTAGCGGGTGATACCCGGCCGCATCCGTTCGCCGGCCCCAACGTGTGGCCGAGCTTGCCCGGCTTTCGAGAGGCGGTATCGTCCTATTACGTTGCCGTCTTCGAGCTCGGTCGTCGATTGCTGCGCGGCTTTGCGCTCGCGCTCGGACTGCCGGAGGAGCACTTCGATCGCTTCGTCACCGCGCCGCCGAGTCAGCTGCGCTTGCTGCACTATCCGGCGTCTGCGCCCGCCGAGGTGACCGTCGGTATCGGTGCTCACACCGACTACGAGTGCTTCACCATCTTGCTTCCGACCGCGCCGGGTCTCGAAGTGATGAACGGCGCCGGGCAATGGATCGACGCTCCGCCGCGCGAGGGCGCCTTGGTGGTCAACATCGGCGACATGCTCGAGACGTGGACCAACGGCGAGCTCGTCGCCACTTCGCATCGCGTTCGCAAGGTCAGCGAGGAGCGCTACTCGTTTCCGCTCTTCTTTTCTTGCGACTACGAGGTCGAGGTCGCGCCACTGCCCCAGTTCGTGGCGCCGGACCGGCCGGCACGGTACCCGGCGATCAAGGCTGGCGAGCATTTGTACGCTCAGACCGTGCAAAGCTTCAGCTACATGAAGGGCCGCCTGGAGCGCGGTGAAGTGACGTTGCCCGAAGCCGCGCGACCGCTGTCGTCGTTCGGTCAAGAGGGCAAGGCAATTTACGAGCAAGGGTCGCGATGATGCATCTGATGGACCTGTGCGCCATGCACGGCAGTGCTCCGATGAGCGGCGGCGTGCCCGCCTGGACGCTGGGCTGCTTTCGACGTCGCTCAATCACCTTCTTCAACGGCGATACCGACGACACCACGCTCGTGGTGTGGCTGCAGTCGCGCGGCCTCACCGCAGACTTGCGGCTGGCAGCCGATCGCCCCAAGCCGAAAACGCGCGACGCGCTCGGCGACCTCTCGCTCGGCGAGCTGACCCGACTGGCGGAGGTGGAAGGCGGCATCTCGCACACGCGCTTCGAGCCGACGGCGTCGGGCATCGAGCTCGCGGGCACCATGAACTGGCCGGACTGGACGGCGTTTCAGCTGCACGCCAAGTGGCCCGAGCCGGGCGTCCTGCGCCGCGTCGGCGATTGCCTGATCGAGCACGCGCCGAGCGGGGCCTACGTCGAAGATTGGCGGTTGCAGCCGAGCGGCGACGGGCCGCTCGTGGGTCTTCGTTTGCTCGAAGAGCGCGGCGGCAAGAGCGGACAGGTGCTGCATCGGGGCGGAGGACTGGTGATCGCCGGCGATCACGCCTTGCTGGTGCGCGGGCGCGCAGTGGAGCTGCCCCCGGCCGAGCGCCTTTCGGAGCTACTCGAGCGCGCGCTCGGCGACCGGCGTCTCTTGGATGCGATCTTCGGCTTCGAGGCTTCCTACGCGCGCCGCGACGGCACGGGTCGGTACGTCGTGGCGGCGTCGACCGCGCCGTGGCGCGAGGGACAGCTGCTGCTCGCGCTCGACGGCTTCAGCCTCGAAGACGGCACCGTGGTGCAGAAGACGCGTGAAGCTTCCGGCGTCGTCGAGCGACGCTTTCGGGTCGACACGCTCGAGCCGAGCTACGAGGATTGGCTCGCCACGCCCGCCACGGCGGCGGCTGTCGACTGGCTCGCGCTCGAAGCGACGACGCTGCTTCGAGCCAAGCCTTAAAGCTTGCTCGAGAGCTCGCTCACCAGCGCCGCCATGCCGCGCTCGAGCTCCGCTTGGTCGGCGCTCGGACTTGGCGTGAGGCGCGCTTCGGCGCGCAGCTGCTCGATGGCGCGCGGATTGCGGAACCAGTCGTCGTCGTGCTCGTCGCGCAGCACCCGAGCGCGCTCGGCGGCCAAGAGCAACCCGCAAAAGCGCTGCGCGTCGCCCAGGCGCGGGCGAAACAGCAGCGCAGCGGAGCTGGGTGGCAGCTCGAACCCGAAGGCACGTGCGGCGAGCTCCTGATGCGCCTCCAGCAGAGCGGCAGGACCCGCAAGCGCGGGCTCATCGAGCAGCGCGCGTAGCGCCAGCTGGCGCGCGAAGAGCAATGCGCTGGCCGAAAGCGCGCGAGCGTGAACGGCAGCGCGTGAAGCGCCCAGACCGAGCGCGCGCTTGAGAAACACGGGCGAAGTCACCAAACCAGCTAACAACGCGCCGTGAGTTGCACGCGGCAGCCCGAACGCATCGTGAGCGATGACGTACGGCTGACTCGCCGGCGCGAGCGCATCGCTCCAGGCAGCGCCGAGGCGCAAGAGGCCCCGCGCGAAGCTGGCAGGCGCCAGCGTCGCCGGCAACGCCCCTACATCGATGCGCAAGCCGCTCAGCCAGTCGTGCTCGCCGAGTAGCTGATGCAAGCTGCGGAGCGACAGCTGGCGCGGCCACCCATCGTCGGCCTCGTGCGCCAAGCCGACTTCGAGCACGTCGCTGAGCGAGCGGAGCGGCAAGCTGCCGAGCGCGTCCGCGGAGCGCTCGAGCAGACCCTTCGCGAACGGGGCCACGTCCGCATGCGGCAATTCTAGCTCGGCGCGGCTCCGCCCAGCGAAACGCGGCCATTCCGCCCGCACCTCGTACAGGCGACTGAGCGCATCGCGCAAACCGGCGCCTCGCTCGAACAGCACATCGAGCAAGCGCGGCCGCCGCCCCGCATCGCGCAGCGCGTGACCGAGCAGCTCACGCCACGCGAAATGCCCCGACAGCGGCGTATCGAGCGCATGCCGCTCGCGCTGATAGCTGCGCAACCGCGCTCCCTCGCGCGGCAACGCGCGCGCCATCAGCTCGAGCCAGTACAACCAGCGCACGAGCGGCTGCGCGATCGGATCGTCCTGATCGCTCGCCACCCGCTCCACCGTCTCCGGATCGCGCAGCACCTCCGGCACCGTCAGCGTCACCTCGCGCCCCGCCCGCAGCGCCCGATACGCAGCCTTCGCCCGCGGCGCCACGCGCGCCACCTCACGATCCAGCTCGAACGGGCTCAGCTCTCGCACCATCTGCCTCGCCGCTACTTAGCAGACCCTGCTCCCCCGCGGAGAGCTCGCAACAGCCCCCAAAGGACCATCCGCCGACTGCGTGACGCCCACTGCGACGGCGGGGCCAACGACGTCCGGTCGAAGCGGCACGAACGCTGTCCGACGCCGCAGCCCTCTTTACAGCGCGTCACGGCGCGTCACGGCGCGTCACCGCGCGTCACACCACGTGGGCAGTCGTCGCGTACTACAGAGCGTCGCCGAAGCTGCCGCTGACGCGCACGCCGAGCGTCGTGAAGCCGAGCAGCCGTCCGTACGGCAGTGCCTGCTCCGTGCATACGCCACCGCGGCATTGCTCTTCGCTCCACGCGAGCAAGTGCGCGAAGCCCAGCGTCGGCCCGAAGCGCCAATGTGAGCTGAAGACGTAGTCGATACCGCCGGCGACGCGACCACCCCAGCCGCTGGTCGCGCCGTGCGGTGTTGATTCGTCGCCGCCGAGCTCCAGCACGCCGTAGCCGATGCTGAGCGACGCGTACGGATCCCACGGCCCCGTGTCGGCGAAGTACGCGCGCCCGACCACTCCGAAGAACCGAGCACCTCCGCCCGCACGCGAGAGCGCCCCGTGGCCCCCGCCCCCGAAGCCAGCGAACAACGCCTCACCCCCGAACGCGAAGAATGGGACGACGCGATACAGGACCGCGGCCTCGAGCCCGCTGCCGAGCCCGCTGGTGGAGCAACCTCGGCCGTCGATGCTGCCGTCGCCGCAGCCCGGCAAGAACAAGCCTGGAGCAAGCGTCACTTCGTACGGACGGCGGCGCAGCTCCGGTGAGCGCGCGAACGGGAGCGGGCGATCCGCTGCCGCGCGCGGCGGAGGCGGCCCAAAGCTACGGCCCTGCCACGGCTCGTAAGGGAGCGGGAGCTCGCCCGGTGCGGCACTCGGTGCGGTCGAGGGCGCAGGGCTCGGTGTGAGACTCAGTGGCTCGACCGGCTGTCCGTCGCTTTTTGCTCCGGTGGCGGGAATGTTCGAGGGCGGTGCGCTGTCCGCACGGGCGGAGGAGCAGGTGGACACGATCGCGAGCGCCAGACAGAAAGGTAGGAGCATGGCGGAGCGATTGAGCGACACAGCTCCCGTTCGGCTCGCTGCGTGCGATAGTTGCGACGCTTTTCATGGCGATACGCAGGTTGCCCGTCATTCAGGAGCCGACGGGCGAGGACGCCGAAGCGGCTTTGCGCCCCGCCTGGCATTGGGTGCTGATCGGGGCGGCGCTCCTCGTCACGATGTGGATGCCGTTCGTGGTCGTGGTGCTGGCTATCGCCCGGAAAATTGCGTCCGGGGGAGCGCCCGGCGCGATTGTGGCGGGCCTGCTGGCGGCTTCCACCTTCTCACTGGCGTCCCTTGCCGCGGGTTACTTGGTGGCGCGCTTCGGTCAGCGGACGCAGCCGAGGCACGCAGTTTTTGCTGGCCTCGTCGCTGCGACCGCCATTTGGCTGCTGGTCGTCCTGGCCGGGGCCTTTCCGAGCGCGCTCGAGGCAGGCAAGGCGCTTGGGTATCTGTCCGCTCTGGCGGCCGGATTCTGTTCTCTCGGTCCTCGATTGGCCCGGCTTGGTCGCCGGCCGAAGCGTCCCTAGCGCCTTTGGTGCTAGCCTAAACCTACTTCCAACCGGAAAGCGCGAGCCGCCATGAGTGTCGACAAAGAGCTAGAGCACGCCCTGCAAGAAGCCGAAGAGGTCCCGGCCGTCGCGCAGGCGACGCCGCCCGTCGCACCCGCGCCCGGCCCGAAGAAGCCGAAAGGCAGCTGGGGGCTGCTAGCTGCGCTGCTCGTGATCGTGGTCGGCGTGGTCGGCCTCGTGTCGAGCTTCGGCGACGCTGCCATCTACTCGGTGGGCGTCGACAAGTTGATGAAGGAGCAGGACCGTTACGGTAAGCGCAACATCAAGGTGACGGGCATGCTCGTGAAGGGCTCGCTCCTCAAGCGCGAGCAGCCTTGCGAGTATCGCTTCCAGCTCAAGGCGGGCGATACGGTGTTGCCGGTGCGCTTCGCCCAGTGCGTGGTGCCCGATACCTTCCGCGACATGCCGGGCATGGACGTGATGGTGACGGCCGATGGCAAGCTCACGGCCGACGCTTCGAGCTTCGAAGCTACCGGCATCATGGCCAAGTGCCCGTCGAAGTATGAAATGAAGCAGAAGTCGATGGCGGGTGAGCTCGCGCCGCACGCGGGCAAGGAAGCCTCGCCCATCGAATCGCTGTCACGGAGAGACTGAGCTTCAAGCATGTGGGATCGATTTTTGCGCGCCTGCAGGCGCGAGCCTGTCGACGCGACGCCCGTTTGGTTCATGCGCCAGGCCGGGCGCTACATGGAGGAGTACCGGGCGCTTCGTAAGAAGCACACGCTCATCGAGCTGTGTAAGAACCCGGAGCTCGCGACCGAGGTCACGCTGCAGCCGATCAAGGCGCTGGGCGTCGACGCGGCCATCCTGTTCGCCGACATCTTGCTGCCGCTCGAGCCGCTCGGCGCGCCCTTCGAGTTCGCGGCCGGTGAAGGCCCGGTGATCCACACGCCGGTGCGCGACAAGGCCGGCGTCGACAAGCTGCGCGTTTTCGCGCCCGAAGAGGGGCTCGACTACGTGCTCTCGGCCATCCGCCTGATCCGGCGCGAGCTCGACGGCAAGACGCCGCTCATCGGCTTTGCCGGCGCTCCCTTCACGCTCGCCAGCTACCTGATCGAAGGCGGCGGTAGTAAGAGCAAAGACTACGCGATCACCAAGCGCATGATGTACCGCGAGCCCGCGGTGTGGCACGCGCTGATGGAAAAGCTCTCCGAGGTGACGCGCCGCTACCTGCACGCGCAGATCGACGCAGGTGCGCAGGCCGTGCAGCTGTTCGATTCTTGGATCGGAGCGCTGTCGCCCGACGACTACGTCACCTTCATTCAGCCGCACGTGAAGCACATCCTCTCGTCGGTCGAAAAGGCAGGCGTGCCGGTGATTCACTTCGGCACCGGTACGGCGATGCTGCTCGAGCTGCAGAAGGCCGCCGGCGGCACCGTGATCGGCGTGGACGCCAAAACGCCGCTCGATTGGGCGCGCCGCTTGCTGGGCGACGGCGTGGCCGTGCAGGGCAACCTCGACAACTTGCTGCTCGACGCACCCCGCGACCTGCTCGCTGCCCGCGTGAAAGACGTGCTGCGGCGCGGCGGCGGCAACGGACACATCTTCAACCTCGGCCACGGCATCCTCCCCGAAACGAACCCCGACGCGGTCAAATACGTCGTGGAGCTCGTGCATCAGGGCTAGCCGAATTTTGGCTCGATTTCCGGAGCCTGGCTGACTTCGGAACATGACCCAGAAGCAGCTGCAGTGGGGCGTGCTCGGAACCGGCGCAATCGCCCATGATTTTGCGACCGCGCTCCGCGATAGCCAGCGCTGCCGCGTCGTGCACGTGACGAGCGCTTCGGGGCGGGCGGCTGCGTTCGCCAGCGAGTTCGGGATCCCGCGCGCCAGCGAGTCGTTGGACCAGTTACTCAGCGATGCGGAGGTGCAAGCCGTGTACATCGCTTCGCCGCACCCGCTGCACGAGGGGCAGGCGCTAGCCGCGATTGCCGCCGGCAAGCACGTGCTGGTCGAAAAGCCGATGGCCACCAGCGCGGCAGGGGCGGAGCGCATCATCGCTGCGGCGCGCGCCTACCGGGTGTTCGTGATGGAGGCGTACATGTACCGCTGCCATCCGCTGATCACCGAGGTGATCGGGCGGGTACGGGCCGGAGCGATCGGGCAGTTGCGCCACGTGCGCGCGACCTTCGGTTTTAGGGCTGCGCGCGACCCGGCCAGCCGCTTGTTCGCGCCCGAGCTGGGCGGTGGCGGCATTCTCGATGTGGGCGGCTATCCGGTGTCGCTGGTGCGCTTGCTGGCAGGCGTGGCGATGGGCAAGCCCTACGCCGAGCCGACGGAGCTCAGCGCGCTCGGGCAAATCGGGCCGACTGGAGTCGACGAGCTCGCTCAGGCTTCGCTGCGCTTCGATGCTGGCGTCACCGCAGAGGTGGCGTGCGCGGTGCACTACGACCTCGGCACCAACGTCACGCTGTTCGGCGACGAAGGGCGGCTCCGCATCGACGACCCTTGGCTACCCGGCGGCAAACGCCACGGCCGCGAAAGCCACTTCATCCTCGAGCGCGACGGCGACGATTCACAAACCGTCACGGTCGCGATCCCGCGCGCCATCTACGCACTCGAGTCCGAGCTCGTTGCCGACTCGCTGCCAGCGCTCGAGCCCTTGTGGCCCGCCATGACCTGGGCCGACAGCATCGCCAACCTCCGCGTCCTCGACCGCTGGCGCTCCGCCCTCAACCTCCCCGCTCTCTAGAGGTTCTCGCGGTCAGCGAGACCGAGGGACGCTACGGAAGATTCTGCGAAGGGGCTGCGGGGTGGCAGCCCTGAGGGATTCTAGGAGTGGGTGGTTCCGGTGCATGGATTCGAACCACGATTCAGGGATTCAAAGTCCCTTGTCCTGCCTTTAGACGACACCGGAAGAGAAGCGGGGACGCATCCGTACAACACTTGCTGGCCCCGTCAAGGGGTAGGATTTCGCAGGCATTTTTCGGGAGCTGGGAACCCGCGGGCCGTTTGGTTGTCGGGCGGTGATACGGTCGCAGTCGCCCTTGATGGAGCCCGAGGACAAGGAAGAAGCTCGCTTCATCGCGCGGCTGGCGGCCCGGGACGAGCGCGCCTTCAACGAGCTGGTGGTGCTGTACCAGGAGCGGGTGTTCCGCATCCTGCTGCGCATGTTGGGGCGGCGCGACGAAGCCGAGGACATGGCGCAGGAAGTCTTCGTGCAGGTGTTCAAGGCGGTCAGCACCTTCCGCGGCGACTCCAAGCTGAGCACGTGGATTTATCGCATCGCGGTCAACCTCTGTAAAAACCGCGTCAAGTACCTGAAGCGGCGCAAGAGCGACGCGCAGGACGAGTACGAGGCGCTGGCGGATCACTCGGCGCTCACCTCGGGCAGCGGTTACACGTCGGGCGACGTGGCGCGGCCCGATCAGATGGTGGAAGGTATGCAGCTCGAGCGCGCGGTGCAGGTGTGCATCGTCGAGCTAGAGCCGGATTTTCGTGAAGTGTTGATTCTGCGTGACGTGGAAGACCTGAGCTACGAGGAAGTGTGCGAGGTCACGGGCCTGCCGGAGGGCACCGTGAAGAGCCGGCTGCATCGCGCGCGCGCGATGTTGAAGCAAGCCGTGGAACGCAAGATGGGAGAGCGAGCCCGATGAGCGAAGCCGAAGAAAAAGAAGAGCTCGGCGCAGACCTCTTGAGCGCGCTGAAAGGCGAAAACGAAGCGGCTCCCGACGTTTTGGCAGGCTTTCAACGCAAGCTGCGAGCGCGAAGCGGCGGCAAATTCTACGCGGACGGCTGGTCGACGAGCCGTCATCCACCGATCAATACCTACCTGATTACGAGCCTGATGATGCTCGCGGTGCTGGGCATCATCTACGCCCTTTTGGCGCCGCTCTCGGGTGAGCCGGTCAAGATCGAGAACACGCCGCAGCCGGTGCAGATCATCAGTCCCAAGGCGACGCCGTGACGTCGGGGCGCCTGGAGCTCGATCCCATCGGTGTCGTGCACTCTCCTTTCAGCGAGAAGATGCAGGCGCCGAGGCAGCCGGGCGTGGCCCAGAGCGCGGACGGCAGCATCGAGCTGTTCGCGGGGCGAGACTTCGAGCACGCGCTCGAAGATTTGACGACCTTCAAGTTCATCTGGATCTTGTTCTGGTTCGATCGCGCCGAGGGCTGGCGACCGAAGGTCCTGCCGCCGCGCAGCGAAAAGCGCCGCGGCGTGTTCGCGACGCGCTCGCCGCACCGCCCGAATCCGATCGGCATGAGCCTGGTGGAGCTGGCCGGGGTGGACGGGTTGATCTTGTCGGTGAAGGGGCTCGACCTGCTCGAGGGCACACCGGTGCTCGACATCAAGCCGTACATTCCGTACGCGGATTCGCGCGCAGGGGCGGGGCATGGCTGGCTCGATGCGGCCGATATTCCGCCGGATCCGCTGGCTGCATTTTCGGTCGAGTTTACGGAGCCGGCGCGCGCCGCGCTGACGCTCCTCTCCGCGTTTGGGGTCGAGCTCGAAGGGCCGATCCGTCAGGTGCTCGAACTCGGTCCGGAGCCGCATCCTTATCGGCGCATTCGCAAGACTGGGGACGGCGCCGTGTTGGCGTTGAAAGACTTCCGTGTGAGTTTTTCGAGCGAGGGGCGGCGTGTGACGGTCGAGAGAATTGCGACGGGTTATCGACCGAAGCAATTGGCGACAATGGACGATCCGGCGCTCGATGCTCATCGCGCGCTCGTCAAGTTGGGTTAGATCCATTGCG
This sequence comes from Myxococcota bacterium, assembly GCA_048498935.1. Lineage (GTDB taxonomy): Bacteria > Myxococcota_A > Polyangia > Polyangiales > Polyangiaceae > PMG-095. The sequence continues at coordinate 7,758 of JBEHXA010000052.1, read as the reverse complement.
TGGTCGCCCAAACCGTGCGCCAGATGCGAACCGTTGAAGTTGTCGTTGGTGGAGCACCGACCGAGACGGAGTTACTGAATCGAGTCGCTCGAAGCTTGCAGCTTACGCCGCAAGTGGCGCAGAGTTGGTCTCAGGTAGTGGCGTTTCTAGCGCACGAAATCCACGAGCCGACGCGCTTGAGACTACGAGGTTTCGCGGAACTTGAGCTTGCGTCTCCCGATATGGCGACAAACTTGCTCCGCGCGTTCGGAGAGCACAACGCCCGAGGCGCCGATCCCGTCTATCTGGAGGTGGCGCCCGACTACGATCGGGCGATCACGTTTCTGCAGCTCGAGCTGCGACGGGGCGAGCCAACTCCGATGGGAGCGTACGTCAGCTGCTGGTTGAAGCATTCGGACTGCGAGCATGCTCCCGACCTCGCAACGACGAGCGTTGAAGGAGACGGATGGCACGTGGTGAAGGTGGGGGCGTGCAGTCAGGTTCGTCGAGGGGACTACGAACCTGACCAAGTCGAGCTCGAGTACTACCTGCAGGCCGCCATCGACAGTGAAGTGTACGTGTTTGATTCTTGGGGCCTCGAGAACGCAGGGGAGGTCCAGGATTGACGTCGAGAGACCAGTGCGACTGCTGTAGCGCTCAGATGAAAGCGACGGGCGCGGTGTGCCAGCACTTGGTGCATGGCGAGCTCCTCACTTACAATCGTTCCGAGCCGCGTTACGACGGATTGCCTGACGTTGCGTGCACGGCTTGCTACGGTTTGTATGCCGAGGCGAGCGATGTTCCGAAAGTGTGGGCGGCGATGGCGATCCATCTACTGTGCTCGCAGTGCTACGAGCAGACGTTAGGGAACCACGTCTTGCCGACTCCTGCCGAGCAGGATAGCGGGTTTGCCTTGGTTACGCGCAAACAGTACTACGCGGTCAGACGACAACCGGAAGCAATGGTCGAGCATTTGGAAAAGGGCAGCTTCCTCATGCTGGGATTTTCTCCGGTTCCTTCGATCCACCCGAAGAGCATTGAAAAAATGTGGGTCAAACTCGATCACATTTCCGACGAGGGGCTCCTGAGCGGGGTGCTAGACAACGATCCCACTTACTTTCGGCACGACGTGCTGTCCGCCGGGAGCACCATCTCCTTGAGCGCGCGGAAATGGTCGGAAGCGAGCCCTTGAGCGCCCCGCTCGACGTGTCGGAGCTTGCGAAAAGCTCTCGGGCGTGACACCATCCCCTCGTTCCCTGGTGGGAACCCCTACGCAGAAAGGAGCCTTCAGAAGATGACCGACCAAGTTCAAGCCTCTGTCCGCCCTTTTTGCGGACGCTGCTGACGCCACCTCGCGCTGATTTGCGCTGAGGCGACTGCGGAACGCGCTCCTCGCGGAGTGAGCGCTTCCGTCGCGAGCTGGGCAAAGCCCGAGCTCACGTGCACGTTAGGCAACGCTTTTCAGGGGTTTTCCCGATGATCGAGACGATTTCGAGCTCGCTGGGCGAGCTGGGTTTTACGCCTTTTTTTCTGCAACAGCTCCACGCGCTCGAGGCGCGCGGAGGCGTGGTCGCGCGCGTGGTGAGCGAGCGACGCGGTGAGTACGAGGTGCTCGGCGATGGCGGCACGTTGCGCGCTTCTCTGAGCGGCCGCTTGGAGCACACGCTGGGCGACGAAGAGCGACCAGCGGTGGGCGATTGGGTGATCGTGGAGCCGGCAGATCCGGTCGGGCGCGTGCAGCACGTGCTCGAGCGGCAGAGTGTGCTGCGTCGCGCGGAGGTGGGACGCAGCTCGCGCGCGCAAACGCTCGCTGCCAACGTGGACTTGTGCTGCGTGGTAGCGGCGCTCACGGGCGAGGAGCAAACGGTGCACGCGCAGCGGCGAGCCTTGAATGCTCGACGCATCGAGCGCTACTTGCTGACGGCCAGGCAAGCGCGGGTGCCGGCCTTGGTGCTGGTGAACAAGGCCGATTTGGTGCCGGAAGAGGTCGCCGAGGCACGGCTGCACGAGCTGGGCCAGGAGCTGCCGGCAGTGCGGGTGCTGTTGGTGAGCGCTCACAGCGGTCGGGGCATGGCGGAGCTGCAAGCCGAGCTGGGGGCGGGGACGACGGCGGTGCTGCTCGGCTCTTCGGGCGTTGGCAAATCGTCGCTCGTGAACGTGCTGGTCGGAGCCGAACGGATGGAAGTCGGGGCCGAGCGGAGCGACGACACGCGCGGTCGGCATACGACGACCGGGCGGCAGCTGGTGCCGCTGGCGAGCGGAGGCATGTTGATCGACACGCCCGGAATGCGCGAGCTGGCGCTATGGGCGGATGCCGACGACGACGCGGGCGGGGCGGCCGACAACTTCGCCGACATCGAGGAGCTGGCGCACGACTGCCATTTCCGAGATTGCCGGCATCAAGGGGAGCCCGGCTGCGCGGTGGCGGCAGCCGTGGAAGGGGGAACGCTGGCGGCAGAGCGCTTGGAGCACGCGCACAAGCTCGAGCGCGAGCTCTTGCACCAACGGGCGCGAGTCGACGCGCGGCTGCGCAGCCAGGTTGCTCAGTCGTTCAAAGCGCGCACGCGTAGTGCACGGGCGGCGATGAAGCACAAGGGGCGCTAGCCTCAGCGCCGCTCAGAGCCCCTCGAGCCGACGGTCAGCGATTGCCCGGCTCGAGGGCGCGAAGCTTTGCTTCGAGCTCGAGTCGCAAGTCACGCTCACGCTCTGCTTCGGCTCTGCTTTGGGCGGCCTCGGCTTTGCTCTGAGCGGCCTCGGCTTTGCTTTGGGCGGCCTCGGCCTTACGACGAGCCGCTTCGGCTTTGCCTTCGGCGGCCGCGGCCTCTTCGAGCGTCGGCCAGCGTCGCTGCCCGGCTCGATCGTCGGCGATGATCAGCTTGCGACCTTCGACCAGAAACCAGGCTTCGAGAACCCGACTGTACACGGGCGCATCGCCAAAATGCACGCGCTCGAAGGCGCCGACGGTGTCCCGTTGCCAGAGCTGAAGCGGCACTGGCCCGAGCGACTTAGGCCCGAGCAAGAGCGGATCGAATACCAACAGCTCGACCGCGCCCATGGCCGCGTAGCCTTCGTGCACCCAGCTGTAGTCCTTGTACGGGTGGCCCGAGCTCACGACCTCGACCGCCAGCACCGGCGGTGGGCGACCTGGCTCCCAGACGCGATACGAAGTGAGATCGTCGAAGTCTTGCGGACCGGGCAGTAGCACCGCCACATCCGGATCGATGCCGGTGCGGGGGTGATCGGGCAGCCAGCGCACCGCCAGGTTGCGCGACACGCGCGCCCCGTTGGCCGTGCGGACCGCCCACGCTCTGAACAATGAACAGATGCGCTCGAGCGCTGCATCGTGCGCCGTCGACTCTGGCACGGGCCCCTCCGGAAGCTCCCATGCTTCCGGGCTCCTACCGACACGGTAGCGGAGCGAGACGACCGGCTGCGAAACCATCGTGCTGCCCAGTATAGCCTGCATGGGTAACGCGCTGCAGAGCAGGCGCTATGCCGCGCCCCAACTGCGGGAAAACTGCTGGCGCCGGGCGCGATGGCGCTGGCGGCCATCGAAAAACGGCCGCCAGGGCGCCGCGCCAGGTGAGAGCGCCAATGGCGCTCGCGCTCGACCCGGATCCGTGCGCCCAGGCGTGACCCACTTCGGCACACGGTCCCTCGACTTGCTGCGGAAAAGGAGGCGGTCTTTGCCGTGAGGCTCCAGGCACGTGACTTGCCTAACGATGCTCTGTAACGATACCGGCATGGCCAAGGGACCCGATGTGCTCACGCCCGAAGAGCGCGCAGCGGAGCTGAAGCGGCCGCGGCCTCGCAATTTGCCGATCGCGCCCGTGGCGCCGAAGGCCTTGCGTCGCTTGCCTTTGGCCGACGAAGTGAGGCCGCAGGACGTACAGGCTCGCCCCATCTATGCGGTTTGGGAGATCACGCTCGCGTGCGACTTGGCGTGTCGCCACTGTGGGTCGCGCGCCGGTCACGCGCGCTCGGATGAGCTGAGCACAGAAGAGTGCCTCGATCTGGTCCGACAGATGGCCGCGCTGGGCGTGATGGAGGTTACGCTCATCGGCGGCGAAGCCTACCTGCGCGACGACTGGACCGACATTTTGCGCGAGATTCGTCGCAACGGCATGTCGGCGACCATGACCACCGGCGGTCGCGGCATCACGGCCGAGAAGGCGCGCGCCGCCAAAGAGGCCGGGCTCGAGAGCGTGAGCATCTCGATCGACGGTAACGAAGCGACGCACGATCGCTTGCGCGGCGTGACGGGTTCGTATCGCTCGGCCTTTCAAGCGATGGACCATTTCCGTACGGCCGGCGTGAAGGTGTCGACCAACACGCAGATCAATCGGCTCACGTTGCCGGAGCTGCCGGAGCTGCTCGAAGCTCTTGCGGCGCACGGTGGTCATAGCTGGCAGCTGCAACTCACGGTGCCGATGGGGCGCGCCGCCGACGAGCCCGACGTGCTGTTTCAGCCGTACGAAATGCTCGAGCTGTTTCCGCTGCTCGGACAGCTCAAGCAGCGCGCCGATGAGCTGCGGGTGCGCATCTGGCCGGGCAACAACATCGGCTACTTTGGCCCGTACGAATCGGTGCTCAAAGGCAACATGCCGCGTGGCCACATGGCGTCGTGCGGCGCTGGTCGCAGCACGCTCGGTATCGAGGCCGACGGCGCCATCAAGGGTTGTCCGTCCCTGCCTACGGAAGCGTGGACGGGCGGAAATATCCGCGACGCATCGCTCCGCGACATTTGGGAGCGCGCGACGCCGCTGCGCTACACGCGCGATCGCACCGTCGAAGATTTGTGGGGCTTTTGTCGCACCTGTTACTACGCCGACGAATGCCGCGCGGGTTGCACCTGGACGAGCTTCGTGTTCTTCGGGCGCGCCGGTAACAATCCGTACTGTCACCACCGCGCGCTGGAGATGCAGCGCGCCGGCAAGCGTGAGGTCGTGTCGCGGGTGCAGATGGCCCCTGGCGCGCCCTTTGACTATGGTAAGTTCGAAATTCGCGAGGAGCCCGCACCATGAGCCACTTGGTCCCTTGTCCGAGCTGCCAGCGCCACGTGCGCCACGTTGAAACGGCCTGTCCGTTCTGCGGGGCAGCCGTCGAGCTTGCGAGCACACCCGCCCCGCAAATGCCGCGCACTCGCCTGAGTCGCGCCGCGACGTTCGCATTCGGGGCGACGTTGGTCGGTGCCGCGCTCGGCGCGTGCGGCGGTGAATCCGAGGGCGGAGGAAACACTGGCGGTCAAAGTAGCGCTGGCCAAAACACTGGCGGTAGCAGTCACGCTGGCACCAGCAACGACTCCTTCGGCGGCAGTGCGCAGCCAGTCTACGGCGCCCCCGATCCTGGTATCGGCGGTGGCGTTGTCGCGCCCACATACGGTGGTCCGCCCGCTACCGGCGGCGGTCCCGTTTACGGAGCTCCACCGGTCGGCGGCAGCGGCCTCATCTACGGCGGCCCGCCGTCGGCTGGTGCCGGTGGCATGGGAGGGACCACCGGTGACAACGGCGAAGCCGGGGCAGCCGGTGAAGGGGGAGCTGGTGGCGAGTTTCAAGCCATTGGCGGCAAGAATGGCGGTCCGCAACCGGTGTACGGTGCTCCACCGATCCCACCCTGAGCACGAGACGTTTCGAGGATCGATGCTAAAGGTTCGGACGTGAGCCATCTGGTTCCTTGTCCAAACTGCCAGCGGCACGTCCGCCATCTCGAAGCGGCTTGCCCGTTTTGCGGCACTGCGCTCGCGCTGGCGAGCACGCCCGCGCCGATCTTACCTCTCACGCGCCTGAACCGTGCTGCCACGTTTGCGTTCGGCGCGACGTTGGTCGGCGCGGCGCTTGGCGCGTGCGACGTGGGAACGGCTGTTGCCGTCTACGGTGCACCTCCACCCCCTGGTGGTGCCAGCTCGACTGCGGGGAGCAACAACGCTTCGGGTGGCGGCAACGCCTCTACCGGTGGCAACGACAGCTCGACGGGTGGCAGCGCGCAGGCCATCTACGGATCGCCGGATCCTGGCGGGAGTGGCGGTCAGGGTCTCGGCGGTGATGCAGCAGGCGGGGACGCCGGTGCCGCCGGTGAAGGCGGCGCTGGTGGCGAGTTTCAAGCCATTGGCGGCAAGAATGGCGGTCCGCAGCCGGTGTACGGTGCTCCGCCTATACCACCCTGAAGGGTGATCGACGGCGCGCGAGCGGGCGTCGTCATTTGCAGTCTGGCGCCGAATCGCCGGGGCAAATCGGATCGGGTGACGCGGCGCCTGGCATGCTCACACGGCAGCTGGGTGCGTTCGCGAAGGTGTTGGTGGCGAGGAACGCGCTGGCGTCGGCGTCCTGATCCGTGGACCCCGTCCAACCGAGCAGGACTTGCGTGTCGCCGCCGGCGTTCTTGAATTCGCAGTTGCGGATGAACGGCTCGACGCCCATGTCGCTGAGCACGAGCACGCTGGCGTCGTTTTCGCCGGGACCGCAGCCGTGGCCCTGAGCGCCGCTGGGCGCTCCGGCATCTTCGATGACCGCGTGCTCGAGCCGGTTGCCGTCGCGCGTGGTGTGCGCAAAGTACAAGCCCATCCAAGCGCCGGGCGCTGCTGCGTCGTCGGCCGAGTGAAACCAGATCGGCGCGCTCGCGGTGCCGACCGCTTGCAGGGTACCTGGGTGAGTATCATCTGCACCGAACAAGATGCCGCTTCCGGAGCCGACTCCGAGCCTCAGCTCGACTCCAGCTTCGATCGTCAGCGTGGCCGTGTCGGGCTCGTCGATCGGGGTGGCTACGTACAGTTGGCTGTCGAGCACCAACGGCACGCCGCGCGCCGGAAAGGTGTCGTTCGCGACTCTGGCGAACGGATGAATCAAGACTTCATCGCGTTCGTTGCCGTCGAGCCGCAGGTTCGTCGGTAGGCTGAAAGCGACGCCCGCTTCGAGATACACCGGATAGCCCGTCTCTGCGCCGGACGCTTCGATGGTCAGGCCATCGGATCCGGGTGCAAAAGCGGCGCGCGCCTGCAGGTTGACCGCATAAGTCTCCGAGTTCGTGATGCTCACGTTTTTGAGCAGCACGCTCGGATGCGCCTCGCCTTCCGGATCGGGACCATAGGCGAGCAGCGTGCCGCCGCCACTGGCGGAGCTGCCGCCGCCGTCCAAACGCACCAGCTCGAAATCGATGCTGCCGGTGGTGTCGATGGTGAGGCTACTCCACGGCTCGTCTTCGACCAGTCGCCGAAAGTAAATCTCGCGCTGAACGATTTGACCGGCGGCATTTTCGTCCGTGTCGCCGTGCGCGATGAGCGCGCCAACTTCCGGATCGTTGCCGATCAGGATCCCCGCATCGGCAGCGAGCTCGACGACCACACAAGGCTCGAGCGTGAGCGTGGCGGTCAGGTAAGTCGTGGCGGCAACGCGATAGGGGCTGCCTTCGAAGGTCCACGTTTCGTCGGCAGTGATGCTCGTCGTGATGTCCGTGCCCGGGCCCGTCGGAGCGTCGCAGCCATTCACGACCTCACCTGCGCCTCCCATCGACGAACCCCCCGCAACGGAGGTATCGCCGGCTGCGCCTGCTCCACTCGCTCCGCCCGCTCCATTGGTGCCGCCCGCTTCATCGGCACCGCCGACCGGAGCGCTTCCCCCCGAATCGTTCGCGTCACCGCCGACACCGCCTTCGTTGCCATCGGGGGCGGACTTGGCCGGGTCGTCGCTCCCACAGGCGCTACCTAGACCCAACACCAGCGCCAGAGCACCCAGGCCGCCGCCAACCCTACCAAGCATCCTAGACATGACCGAGCAGGCTAACACG
>JBEHXA010000051.1:0-19909 GCA_048498935.1 Myxococcota bacterium | reverse complement strand
TGATTGGAGTGCGAAGGGTCGCTGACATCGACTAATGGTTTCACATCCTCGGCGACCGCGACGCGCTCCAGCTCTACCTGAGCTTCGTTTCGGCCAACGTGCAGCGCGTGGCCGCCGGGCTGGCCCGCGGCAAACGGCCGGACGGGCTGGGCTATTTGCTCGCGTTCCTGTCGGGCGCCGTGAGATCGTACCGCTTCAAGGTCGACCCGGAGCTTCGGCAGTACGTACCGCGCTAGCTCGGGGCGGCACACGGCGAGCAGCGGCATGGCAGACAACGAGGCAAAGGACGCGGTCGGCTTCTTCTCCGAGAACGCTCAGCATTTTCACGACCTGTACCGCGGTCAGCCGGAGTTTCACGAGCGGCTGGAGCTGTGGGGGCGCCTGATCGATCGCTACGCGCCGCGCGGCGGGTTCGCGCTCGACCTCGGCTGCGGTCCCGGCATCTTCAGCTTCATGCTCGCCCAGCACTGCGAGCGCGTGATCGGCGTCGACGGCTCGGCCGAAATGGTCGCCAAATGCGAGCTGCAGCGCAGCGAGCGAGGCGTCGCGAACGTGAGCTTTCGGCAAGGGCTCCTGCCCGATGTCGACGAGGCGGCGCTCCAGGGTGCTGACATGCTGATCAGCTCCAGCGTGATCGAGTACGTGCCGGATCTGTCCGCGACCTTGGCGCTCTTCGCGCGCCTGCTCAAGCCGGGCGGGCTGCTGATCCTGTCGATGCCCAATGTGTTGAGCTTGAGCCGGCTGCAACAGCGCGTGAAGTACCGTCTGACGGGCGAGCCAGCGGTGTACGCGCACATCAAGCACTTTTCGTCACCCCGTGGGTTGAGCCGTCGCTTGCGCCCCCACGGCTTCGAGCTGCTCGAGAAGCACTACTACACGCACTTCACGCGGATCGCGAAGACGCTCCACGCCGTGCACGCCCCGCGCCGTCTCTCCGAAGACCTGTTCGTGGTCGTGCTTCGCAAAAACTCACGCTGAAGGCCGAGGCGCGCTCGGCTGCTGAAAGCCCGGGCGGAATGTAGTATTGGACGAGCATGGCTCAGGAGCCTCGCGTCAGCGTCGTTTCTCCGTTCTACAACACGGCCGACTACCTGGCGGAAGCGATCGAGAGCGTGCTCGCGCAGGAGTACTCGAACTTCGAGTACATCGTGGTCAACAACGTGAGCACCGACGGCTCACGCGAGATTGCGCTGAGGTACGCGAACCACCCGCGTGTCAAATTCCTCGATAACGAGACGTTCCTGGGCAAGCGCGAGAACTACAACAACGCGCTCAAGCACATCGACCCTGCCAGCAAGTACGTGAAGGTGCTGCTCGCCGACGACAAGCTGACCCCCACTTGCCTGCGCGACATGGTCGCGGTGGCCGAGCGGGAGCCGCGCATCGGCCTGGTCAGCTCGTACTTCGTCAACGGCAAGCAGCCGTGGGGGAGCGGCATCCCGTTCGACGTGTGGCACATGTCGGGTCGCGATGCGTGCCGGCTGATGCTGCTCACCGGCTGTTTTCTGCTCGGGACGCCCAGCGTCGTTTTGTATCGCGCCGACGTGGTGCGGCAGCGTCCCGTCTTTTATGACCCCGCCGAGCTCCACGCCGATACCATCACGGCTTACAACATCTTGATGGAGCACGACTTCGGCTTCGTGCACCAAATCGAAAGCTTCTGCCGCACCCAGGAGGGGTCCACCACCTGGAACAGCCTCGGCTTCAACCCCGGGCCGCTCGACTACTTGATCGCGATCGAGCGCTTTGGACCGCAGGTCCTCACGCCTGAAGAGCTCGAGGGCTTGCGGAAGCGCGAGTGGGACTATTACTGGGGGTTTCTGGGCAGCAGCTTGCTGCGCGCGCGCGAACGCAAGTTTTGGGACTATCACCGCGGCGGCCTGGCCACGATCGGGCGTGAGCTGAACATGGCTCGGCTCGTGCCGAAGGCAGCTCTCAGCGCGGCTCGCCTCGCGCTGAACCCGCTCGCGACGGTGGAGCGGGGGCTCACCGCGCTGGCGCAGCGCCGCAAGCAAGGCTCCGGCTAGCGCGAGCTCACCAGACGAGCTTGCTGACGTAGAAGGCTTCGGCGCGGCTCTCGGCGGCGTTGCATTCGGCGGCGCGAATGCTCATCAAGCCGTGAAACGTGTCGGCGCGAAACCAGGGCCGACCGTGCTGCGATTTGAAATGCTCGAGCAAGAGCTCGACCTTGCGATCCGCGATGGCACGCGGCAGTGGTACGAAGCAGTTGGGGTGCCCGAGGTCGCCTTCGTACTTGGGGATTTCGTAGTGGAAGATCAGGTGATTGCGGAAGGTGTTCCAGGTCAGCTCCGCGATCACGCGGTGGTCCTGATGCCGATCCTCGAGCCGATGGGTGAAGATGATGTCGGGCTGAAGCTCGGCCTTCAGCGCCTCGAAGGCATCCTTGATCGCCGCAGTTTCAGCCGGAAAGTAGCTCTCGCGGTGCTGCCGAATCTCCAGCTTGGAGCTGGCCGCCTGCTCCACGAAGCCGCCCGCACAAGCGCGCGCCTCGGCCTCACGCACGCCCGGCGCAGCGAACACGACCCAGCGCACGTTCGAGCCCGGGTGCTCTTGCAGCAAGCGCATCACCGCGCCGCCGCAGCCAATCTCGATGTCGTCCGAGTGCGCCCCCAGGCACAGGATGTTCAGCGGGCCACCGTTGGCCTTGAGTGACGCTCGAAACATCAGAGCACCGTCGCTTCCGGGATCGGCACGATGAACTTCGCGCCCCAGTCACGCGCGTGCGCGAGCTGCGTCATGATCTCCTGCTTGAAGTTCCAGGGCAGGATCAGGATGTAGTCGGGCTTGGCCTCGTCCAGGCGCTCGGGCGCGTAAATCGGGATGTGCGTCCCCGGCAGGAACTTGCCCTGCTTGTAAGGGTTGCGATCCACCGTGAACTCCAAGAAGTCCTCGCGGATGCCGCAGTAGTTGAGCAGCGTGTTGCCCTTACCGGGCGCGCCGTAGCCCACGATCTTCTTCCCGGCCGCCTTGGCTTCGATCAGCAGGCTCAAGAGCTGGCGCTTCGTGGCGCGCACCTGATCTTCGAAGCGCCGGTAGGTCGCCATGTCGCGGTAACCCGCCGCTTCCTCGCGGGCGCGCAGGTCCAGCACACGCTGGCTGACCGGGCGTGACGTATCGGCCGCGGGGCGCAGGTAGATGCGCAGCGAGCCGCCGTGCGTCCACAGCTCTTCGACGTCGAACAGCGTTAGCCCGTGCGACGCGAACAAGAGCTCGGCGCTGAGCAGCGAGAAGTACCAGAAATGCTCGTGATAGATGGTGTCGAACTGATTCTCGTCGAACAGCTTCATGAGGTGCGGGAACTCGAACGTGGCCGTGCCGCCGGCCGCGAGCGCGACCGCCACACCGGCGACGAAGTCGTTCAAATCCGGCACCTGGGCGAGCACGTTGTTGCCGATGATCAAGTCGGCGGCGCCGCGGCTGCCCACCAGATCACGCGCCGAGTCGCGTCCGAAGAACACGACCTTCGTTTCGACGCCCTTCGCGCGCGCGGCTTCCGCGACGTTGGCGGCGGGCTCGATGCCGAGGCAAGGGATGCTCTTCTTCACGAAGTACTGGAGCAGGTAGCCGTCGTTGCTCGCCAGCTCCACGACGAAGCTCTTTTGACCGAGCGAGAGGCGCTTGCTGATCATCTCGACGTAGTCTTCAGCGTGCTTGAGCCACGCGCTGGAGAACGACGAGAAGTAAGCGTATTCGGTGAAGATGTCGTGCGCCGCGACGTACTGGTTCAGCTGCACCAGCAGGCACTTCTGGCAGACCGAGACGTGCAGTGGGTAAAACGGCTCCATGCTGTCCAGGCGCTCTGCGGGCACGTAGCTCTCGCACAGCGGGGACATGCCGAGGTCGACGACCGAGTCCGTCGCGGGGGCGGAGCAGTGGCGGCACTTGTCCAGTTTCATGGCGCAGACGCTAGCGAAGCGGATATTGCGCCGCAAGTGGGCGGGGCCGGTGGCTGCGGGAGGGTGGTAGCGCAGCCATGACTAGGATAGGGTCGCAGGGGAGCACGATGATCTTCAAAGAGACGCGGCTTGCGGGGGCGTTCGTCATCGAGCTCGAGGAGCACCGCGACGAACGAGGCTCGTTCGCTCGCACCTTTTGCGAGCGCGAGTTCGCTGCGCATGGCTTGCCGACGCGCTTTCCCCAAGCCAATTTGTCGCGCAATCACGCGGCCGGGACGCTGCGCGGGATGCACTACCAGGTCGCGCCCCATGCTGAAGCCAAGCTGGTCCGCTGCGCGACCGGCGCCATCTACGACGTCATCGTCGACCTGCGCCCGCACTCACCGACGCGCTTTCAAAGTTTCGGCGTGACGCTCGAGGCGAAGACCGGGAACGCCCTCTTCATCCCCGCGGGTTTCGCGCACGGCTTCTTGACGCTCGCCGACGATACCCAGGTTTTGTACCTGATGGGAGAATTCTTCCACGCCGAATCGGCGCGCGGTTTCCGCTGGAACGACCCGCGCTTTGCGCTCGAATGGCCGGGTGAAGTGAAGGTGATCGCCGCGCGAGACGCCGCTTACCCGGACTACCGAGAAGAACCGCATGGCTGAAGCGGCGCCTTCCGACTCGAGCGCGCTCGGCGCGGAGCTGATGGGGCTGGTGCGTGAGCTCTACCCGATTTGCCGCAGCATCACCGGCGACGGGGTGCGCCAAACGCTCGGCATTTTGGGCCGCTATTTACCGCTCGTCGTGAGCGAGGTGCCGAGCGGCACGCCGGTGCTGGACTGGGTCGTGCCGCGCGAGTGGAACATCCGCGACGCCTATATCGCGCGCGTCGCGGACGGGACACGCGTGGTCGACTTTCGCGCTCACAACTTGCACGTCGTAAACTACAGCGTGCCGGTGCGCGGCCGCTTCAGCCTAGGCGACCTCAAGCCGCACCTGTTCAGCCTGCCGGAGCAGCCCGACGCGATCCCCTATCGCACGTCCTACTATGCGGAGACTTGGGGCTTCTGCCTCACCGAGCGGCAGCTCCAGCAGCTGACGGACGCCGAGTACGACGTCTGCATCGACTCGAGCCTCACCGAGGGCAGCCTCACCTACGCCGAGGCGCTCCTCCCGGGGGATTCGGAAGAAGAGATTCTGATTTCGGCGCACGTCTGTCATCCGTCGCTCGCGGACGATAACCAGTCGGGGCTGGCCGTCGCGGCGCTGCTCGGTCGGGAGCTCGCGGCCCAGGTTGGCCGCCGCTACTCGGTGCGCATCTTGTTCGCGCCTGGCACAATCGGCGCCATCACCTGGCTGTCGCAAAACCAAACCACCGCGCGCCGCATCAGCCACGGTCTGACGCTGACGTGCCTGGGCGACGCGCACCCCTTCACGTTCAAGAAGACGTTCGCCGGTAACTCGGTCGTGGATCGCGCAGCGCAGCTGGTGCTGAAGGAGTCGGGCCTCCCGCATCGCGCTATCGAGTTTTTTCCCTATGGCTACGACGAGCGCCAGTACAACTCGCCAGGCTTTCGGCTGCCGGTTGCCTCGCTGATGCGCGGCGTGCACGGGGAGTTTCCGGAGTATCACACCTCGCTCGATAGCCCCGGCTTCGTCAGCGGCGAGCACCTGGCAGAATCGTACGGGGTACTGCGCGGCATCGTCGAGGTGCTGCAGAAGAACGGGCGCTACCGCAACTTGGCGCCCTACGGTGAGCCGCAGCTCGGCAAGCGCGGCCTGTACCGCGCGGTGGGCGGCACGTCGATCCCCGGCCTGCAGTTTGCCATGCTGTGGGTGCTCTCGATGTCGGACGGAGCGCACTCGCTGCTCGACATCGCGGAGCGCTCGGGGTTGAGCTTCACGGTCGTCGCTAGCGCAGCCAAGTTGCTGCACGAGCACCAGCTGCTCGCCCACGCAGACGACCCGGCACGTTGACCCTCGGCTGAAACGGAGGATTCTGGCGCAATGAAAGTCGTTCTGTTCTGTGGCGGTTTGGGCACGCGGCTCCGCGAATACTCCGAAGGGTTGCCGAAGCCGCTCGTTCCAGTCGGCTATCGACCCATCCTGTGGCACGTGATGCGCTACTACGCGCACTACGGCCATAAGGACTTCATCCTGTGCCTCGGGTACAAGGCCGACAAGATCAAAGAGTACTTTTTGAACTACGACGAGTACGTCGATAACGACTTCCGCTTGCGTGGCGGGCGCAAGGAGCTCGTCGGCGCGCGCCACGACATTCACGACTGGAACATCACGTTCGTCGACACCGGCCTGAAGTCGAACCTGGGCATGCGGCTGATGCTCGTCAAAGAGTACCTGCAGGGTGAGGAGATGTTCCTCGCGAACTACAGCGACGGGCTGACCGACTTGCCGCTCGACAAGATGGTCGCGGAGTTCAGCGCCACTGACAAGGTGGCGAGCTTTCTATGCGCCACGCCCTCGCAGAGCTTTCACGTGGTGGAGCTCGACCGCGAGAAGAACGTGCAAAACATCGTGGCGGTGCGGGACTCGAACATCGTAGTCAACGCCGGTTACTTCGTGATGCGCCGGTCGATTTTCGATTACATCAACTTCGGCGAAGAGCTGGTGATAGAGCCCTTCCAGCGCTTGATTCAGGAGAAGCGCTTGCTGGGCTACAGCCACCAAGGTTTCTGGGCGATGGATACCTTCAAAGAGCAGCAAGAGCTGACCGACCTGTTCAACGCCGGTAACGCGCCCTGGGAGGTCTGGAAGCGCGCCGATCCCGCCGAGACGAGCCCCGAGAGCCAGGCCGTCCGGGGTCGCTGACCCATCAGGCCGTTCCAAGGTCGCTGAAGTCCGCCGCAGTGCTGACGGCAGCGAGGGCCTTGGGCGCGTCGCGGCCCGTCACCAGGCGCTGCGGGGCCCAGACGCCAACGAGACAGACGCCTACCCCCATTGGTGATACTCTGCTGCGCTAACCAGAGGTCGAAAGCAGATGAGATTCGCGCACACGATGATCCGCGTCAGCAACCTGGAGGAGTCGGTCGACTTCTACGTCAACAAGCTCGGCATGGTCGAAATCCGACGCAAGGTCATGGAAGCGGGCCGCCACACTCTGGTGTTCTTGGCCGCTCCGCTCGACGTGGACAACGCGGTCAACAACCGCACCCCGGTGCTGGAGCTGACCTACAACTGGGACCCCGAGGTGTTTCAGGACTCGCGCAGCTTCGGCCACATCTCTTTTCACGTGAAGAACATCTACGAGTACTGCCAAAAGCTCGTCGACAACGGCGTCAAGATCAACCGCCCGCCGCGCGACGGGAAGATGGCGTTCATTCGTTCACCCGACAACATCAGCATCGAGTTCCTGCAAGACAGCCCGCCCCTCGAGCCGCAAGAGCCGTGGAAGTCGATGCCGAACAACGGCACCTGGTAGGCAAGAGGCGCGCCCCCCGAGACCGAGCAAGGAGAACCAACATGGCCACTGTCTTTTTCGATCCGTCGTTCGACGACGAAACTCGCAGGCAGAAGCTGTACGGCGGCGACATCGTCGTGCTCCCTCCGAGCTCGGTTACGCTCGAATTTTGCGCGTTCGCCAAGGAGCTCATCAAAGAGCACTTTGCGCCGCTCGAGCCCGAGACCGCGCAGCATCACTTGCCGGTGGAGAAGTACGCCGAGATCCTCGGCAAGCTGAAGCCCACCTTCATTCACCACCCGAAGAGCAAGCAGTACATCAAGGCCTTGTTCGAGGCCTACGGCACTGACTCGAGCAAGACGTACTACGAGGTGCCCAAGCTTCGCAGCTCCACCAGCGACGGCTACTTGACCAAGGGCATCGCCTACGCCTGGCACCCGCACCGCGACACCTGGACGGCGGCGCTACCTTGTCAAATCAACTGGTGGATCCCGGTGTACGAGCTGCGCTCGGACAACGCGATGACCTTCTTTCCCAAGTATTGGGACCGACCGATCAAGAATACGTCGAGCGGTTACAACTACTACAAGTGGAACAAGGAACATCGCGGCAAGCACGTCACCCAGTACATCAAGGAAGATCCGCGCCCGCTGCCGCACGCCTCGGAGCCTCTGGATCTCGAGCAAGAGCTGCGCGTGATCTGCCCGGTCGGCGGCGTGATGCTGTTCTCTGGCGCTCACCTGCATGCGAGCGTGCCCAACACGTCGGGGCTCACCCGCTTCAGCTTCGACTTTCGCACGGTGCACGTCGACGACATCGCGGCCAAGCGCGGCGCGCCGAACATCGACTCGCAGTGCGAAGGTCACATGCTGCGCGACTACCTGCGCGCGACCGATCTGCAGACCATCCCCGAGCAGTACATGTCGCTCTACGACGACGGCACCGAAGAAACCGGCGACCTCGTCTACAAGCCGGCCTGAGCTCGAGCTCGGCTGGATCGTCTCGGACCTCCCTACCTCCCCGCTTCCCTGCGAATCTCGCAGGTCCCCACGACTGAGTCTTCGGTTGGCGGCAGCCCGAAGCGTTGGCTAGCGTTTTTCGAAGCGGAGCGTGGCGGCGTCGACGGGGGAGCGCAGCCCCTGCTTGAAGCCGCTCAAGAACGACGTGATGCGCCCCAGGCCTCGCGGTTTGCTCAGGCGCAGCAGGTCGGCCACTGGCGGCCAGACCGCCTTGGTCGAGAAGAGCCAGACCGGCACCACCGCCGCTTGCAGGTGACCGGCGCGCAGCGGCTTGGCGCAAACCGCGCCGAGCGCGAGCCAGTCACGCCGGGCATGGGCGCGCCCTTCCTCGAAGCTGCGGTAGCCGTCGTGCACGATCGACAGCTCGGCGGTTTCGTACACGTGGTGGCCGCTCAGCAGCGCGCGGATCGCCAGGTCCCATTCGTCGGCCGACGGGAAGCGACCGCCGGGACCGAACGACTCGTCGAAGCCGCCCATCGACAGCACGAAATCTCGCCGCACCGCGATGCCGGCGCCGATGCCCAGGCCGCCGCAAATATCCGAGACCGAGCGCAGCAGACGGTTGCGGGTGAGCTCGTACGCGGGAACGTAGCCGGTCGTCCTGTCGTGAGGAACCGGCAGCACGCTGCAGAACAGCACCGCGGCGCTGGGCTGCGAAGACAGCGCGCGCGCCATGCCGGAGATCCAGCCGGGGGGCGCCGCGCAGTCGTCGTCGGTGCCGACCAGGATGTTGCCGCGCGCGAGCCTGAGCGCTTCGTTCAGGCCGGCGCCTTTGCCGCGCACCTGTGAGCGGTGATAGCGGAGCCGCGAGTCGCCCAGCGCGCGTAGCGCCTGCTCGCTCTCGTCGCCATCGCTTTGATCGATGACGATCAGCTCCAGGGGCGAGCTCTCGCCGGCCAGCAGGGACTTTACGGCGCGCGCGAGCGGCTCCGCGCGATTCCGCGTGCAAACGACGGCTGAGACGAGCTCCGAGTCGGTCACGGCTCGCTGCAGGGTAGCGCGGCTCGCCGCCGACGTCAGCAGCGGGCGTGCACGAACTCGAACAACCTGCGCGTGTTCTCGCGCGAGTCGAAACTATGTGTCGCCTCGTGTCGGCCGCTCTGGCCCATGGCCTGCCGCCGCGCCGGCTCCTTCACCAAGGCCTCGACCGCGTCTCCCAGCGCAGCTGCGTCATCGACGTCGATCAGGTGACCGGTCTCGCCCTCGCGCAGCAGGTCGGGGATGCCGCCTACTCGCGTAGCGACGACGGGCAGGCCTGCTGCCATGGCCTCCATGCACACGAGTGAGTAGCAGTCGGCGCGACTGGGCAAAACGAAGATATCCGAGCTGCGGTAGAGCTCGCGCAACCCCTGCGAGTTCGGTTGGAGATTTCGGTAAACCTGCACGCCGGGCTCGGTGGGTAGGTCGGCGCGGGTAACCAGCGCGAGCTCGGCCTTCCCGCGCAGCCGCTCGCGAAACACCTTGAGCAGCAAGTCGCCACCCTTGCGCGCGAAGTCGCCGCCCACGAACAGAATGCGCGGCAGCTCGTGCTCGCGAGCGCCGCCCGAGAAGTCTTCGAGGTCGATACCGGGAGGGATGACGACCACGTCTTCTTCACGGCAACCGTAGTCGTTGACGAAGCTGTCCTTGGCCCAGTTGGACCAGGCGACGAAGCCGTTCGCTCGCGCGAAGACCTCTCGGTACAGGATGCGCTTGGTCTGCTCGGTCGCGAGCCGCTCGGGCTTCAATCCGTAGGCTTCGCGCATCCCGCGCTTGTTCAGGTGGGTGCCGTCGCTCGACAAGATGGTGGGCTTGCGGCGGAAGTAGTCCACCGTCAGCGGGGCCAACGTCGTCGTGTGCATGAAGATGCCGTCGATCTGGTCGAGCATGGGACCGAGCGCTCGGCGCGCCGCGAGGCTGCCCGTGATGGTCCAGGGCAACTTGCTGCCGTGGTACTCGACTGGCAGCCACCTCGGCCTGTACCCCGGCAGCACCGTCTCGTGGCGGCGGAGATTGAGGTAGTGCGTGATGCTGCCTAGCGTCTGCTCCATCACGCAGGCGACCGTACGGTCACTCATCTGCCGGCAGTAGCTCCATCGCGTGACCCTCACGCAACCGTACCAGGCACGACCTGCCTATGCAATCGCTGCCCCACGCGGCGCGAGGAGCTCTTCAATGGCCGCTGCTCAGCTTTTTTTCGTACCCCAGCGTCAACCCGACGAACGCCGACCAGCTCGAAGGTATGACTACCTCGCCGCCCACGCCCTGGCGCCAGTAACGCGCGCCTGTGTCCGCCGAGACATAATCGCTGACCGCGTAGCTCAGCTTGGCCTGAGCCTGCGCGGTATCGATGGAGCTCTGGGCTTGCTGCGGCGGGCTCAGCGAAATGGCCGCACCACCATCGATCCCGACGGAGAAGCGCTTGCGCGTGTACGTGATGGCGGCCCCGCCGCCCAGCCGTGGGTCCACCAGGGCGCGCAAGGGATCCAGCGTCGGCGCCGAATACGCGTAGATGCCTAGTCCGAGCAGCCCGCCCCACAGGCGCTCTTGGCGAGCGAACCACCCCTGGAAGTTGGGAAATACGCTGAACCCTTGGAGGCCATCCTCTTGGGTGAAGCGCGTGATGTTGATACCCGCCGTGAGTCCGATGAGCGTCCGACTGTCGAAGGTATGACGCCAGCCCTCGGTGGCGATGAGCACGAGGGCCGTGGCGCCATAAGGGTCGGCCTCGCTGATGCTCCCCTCCAGCGAAACGGTGGTCGCAAACGAGTCCTTCGCCGTCAGCAAGTAGTCGTACGTCGAGCTGGCGCCAGCAAACCACGAGCGAATGGACGGGTAGAGCTCACTCGACCTGGTGTCGAGTCCGCCGGCCCGCATGTGGCCGATATGAGCCTCGCCACGGAGCTCTTTGGTGAACTCGGTGGTGCCCGACAAGGTGGTGGTGGTGGTGTAGTAGCGAACGTTCTCGCTTTCGATCCTCAGCTGGCCATTGTTCGGATCGCCCGGTATGGGCGTTTGAGGCCCAGGGGGCGCCGGCTCGGCACCGGGTGTTTGACCCGGCTCGGTGGGTGGAGGCTCACTCGGCGTCGTCGGGACCGGCGTGCCGCGCAGACCACCCGCCCTGAAGTTCACCCCGCCGAACCCGTAGGCGCTGCTCAGCCTCAAGCTGCTGCGTCGCCAGCGGTAGCCTGCGCCTGCCGCGAACTGATGGTAGACCAGCAAATCGCGCGGCTTCTCCTCGAGCGGTGTCAACGTGAACGAGGGCGCGTACCCCAGCGCGATGCTCGCGCGTCGCCAGTCGAACCGCAGGCTGGCTGACGGCGCCGTGCTCGCTTCGTAGACCTCGTCGCCGTAGTCGAGATAACGCGCCTCCGTTCGGTCCGCCAAGTGCAGGATGACGGCCTGAGCCAGCACCGGCGCGAGGAGCAGCGGCATCGGTCAGCTCGCGAAGCGCGCTGCGTGACCGGACTCGATGGCCTGCGTCACGCGCGAAACGAAAATATCCAAGCCTGCCTTCTCCTCCATGAAGCGGCGAGCGGCGGCGCCGAGCTCGCGGATCTTGGCTGGGTTGTCCAGCAAGCCCTGGATGGCTCGACGCAGAGCCTGCGGGTCGCCTGGCGGCACATAGATGCCAGTCACGCCGTCTTGGATGGTGTCGGTTTGCCCGTGGGTGCGGGTTGCCACCACGCATTTGCCCATCGACATCATCTCGAGGATGGTCGCGATGCCGGTTTGGTAGTGGTTCTGCTTGATCGGAACCACCGCCAGAGCCGAGCGCCCATACAGCTCGCGCAGCTCGAAGCGATCGAGCTTGCCCCAAGTGACGTTGCTCGGCAGCTCGCCAGTGGGCGTGAGCGTGCGGTCGATCCACGGGCTGCCTGCCGCGATCTGCACGCGCACGGGCAAATCGCGGACGGCGTCGACCAGGCAGTCGTAGTCGCGCAGCAGTTGGCCGGCGGCGCAGATCAGGTCGGGCTCGGTGGGGCGACCGTCGGGGCGAAAGAAGTTTTGATCCGCGTGATAGTAGATGCGCTGCACCTTGCTGCTCGCCAGGTTCAGCTGGTCGACGGCCAAGCGCTCTTCGGACGTCGAGTAAACGAGCACGCGATCGAGCTGGGTGCCGACACCGAGCTTGAAGAAGACGCGCTTCTTCGTCGGAAACAGCGTGTGCGCGATCATCGTGTGAGAGCGCTTGCCCGGCACCGTCTTGAGCAGCGCTGCGAGCGGCAAGCCGATGTCTTCACCCGTCGTGAAGAAGCAGTCGTAGCGCTTACGCTCCAGAAACCCGAGCATCGCGACCGCTGCGGACAACCCGGCCGTACGGGCGGCCAGCTTGACGGCTGGTTGATTCGAAGCCTCGGCGTCTTTGAAGTCGATCAGATCGGCGCCCAGCTTGCGTTGCAGCTCGAAGACATCCAAACGAGGCTCACGATCCGCGTCGATCCGCTGCTTGAGCGTTTCATCGAAGCGACCAGCGGCCAGAATCAGACAGCGCATGCTCCCATCGCCTTGTAACCGCAAATCGACCGACGCTGCAATCTGAACTAGGGCGCAATGCCTGCTCCGGCGGCCGACGTGGCGGTCTGCGTGGGAGATCGCCTCGCTACCGGTGCGCTAGCGCTGCACGGCGAAAAAGACTTGCCCGTGAGATCGATGGCGGACGCGCTCTGACGAGCATATGGTTGAGCTGGAGCTTCCCTTGAGCGACGAACAGGCAACTGGAGCAGGCACGGCCCAAGAGCGCAACGTGGCGCTGGCCGAGCGGCGGCACGTGCAGTCGTGGACCGATCCCGACTGGCAGCGGCTTTGGTTGACGGTCGATCGCCTGCCCTGGCGCACGCTCGCGCTCATTCCCGCGGGCGAGGGTGGTCCCGACGATTTGACGCTGTCGTTGGCAGTCGCGCTCTCACGCACCGGTATGTCTCATGTCGGCGGCCCGATCCTGGTGGCTGACGGCATGCACGTGCCGCTCGACCAGCTCAACGCCTTCTTGGCTGATGTGCGCTCTTGCACCGAGGGCGGCGAGCGCGTGATCATCGCGCTATCGCCCGTGAACAGGAGCCCGACGACGGTGGCAATGGCCAAGGCTGCGGACGGCGTGGTGCTCTGCGTGATGCTCGAGCACATGCACTCCACCGAGGCCAAGCAAACCATCAAGCTTATTGGACCTTCGAAGTTCGTGGGTTCTGTGATTCTCCGAAAATAGATCGCGCCAGATGGGCCTAGAACCACAGAGGACCGGCTTGTTGTCGCGCGTCGCACGCGCGGCCGTGGAAGAAGTGCAGCCTGTTTTGTCGCGCCAAGCGTTGGCGCTCGTGGCCTCGGCGCTGCCGGCGGCCTCGTTTGCCATCACGCGCACCTCGCTGCTTCGCGCGGCGGGCGTGCAAATCGGCCCGCGCTCGTTGATTCAAGGTCCGATGCGTCTGACCGGTAAGGGCAACCCCTGCCAGCTGCTGTCGATCGGCGAATTCACGCTAGTCACCGGCGGCTTGCATGTCGATCTCGGCGCGCGTGTGCGCATCGGAGATCGCGTCAGAATCGGCCACGATGTGTCGCTTTTGACGATCAACCACCAGGTTGGCACCGCCGAGCTACGCGCTGGTTTCAGCTTCGTCGGTGAGATCGTGATCGAGGACGGCTGTTGGCTCGCGTCGCGCTGCACGGTCCTGCCCGGCGTCGTCATCGGCAGTGGCTCTATTGTCGCGGCCGGCGCCGTGGTGTCGCGTAACGTGCCGAAGAACACGCTGGTCGCTGGCGTGCCGGCGCGCGTGATTCGGGAGCTACCTCCCGAAGGTATCGATCGCGCGGCGGAGCGTTGGGATTCGACGCCGCCGCCGAGCGTGCGCATTCCTTGAGTTAGCGCAGCAGCTGCTCGTAGACGCGCTCGAGGCGCGCTACCAGCGCTGGCCAGCTGTAGCTGCTTTCAGCCAAGCCGCGTGCTGCCTGCCCGAGCCGCTTCGCCAAAGCTGCATCCGAAAGGACTTGCTCGACGTGGTCGGCGAACGCCTGCGGATCGTCCGCGAGCAGCGCGTGCTGATTGTGAACGATATCGATGCCTTCAGCGCCGACGCGTGTTGACACGATGGCTTTGCCCTTGGCCATCGCCTCCACGATCTTCAGGCGCGTACCGCCGCCCAACCGGAGCGGTACGACCACCGCACTGGCGCGATCGATGTACGGCTCGACGGCGTCGACGTAGCCCGTTACCTCGATGTTCGGGCCGCGCAGGGCGGTGATGTTTTCAGGCGCCGGCCCGACCAGCCACAGCTTGGTGCTGGGGCGCTTCGCCAAAATGCGCGGCAGAATTTCCGCGACGAAATAGCGAACCGCCTCGTTGTTCGGGTGGTAGTTGAGGGCGCCGAAGAAGAGCAGGCTGTCGGGGTCGGTGGTCGCCGGGGCCAGGCTGAACTGCTGCACGTCGACGCCGTTCGGAATGACCGAAACTCGGGTGGACGGCTCGATCTGCGCGAGCAGCGCGCGGTCGCGCTCGGAGGTGACGGTGACGCCGTCGAACCAGCGCCACGCGCTTTGTTCCTCGCGCTTGAGCTTGCGCCAGTCGATCGACGAGTAGAGCCGACGAGTCGCGCTGCCCTCGGCCTCCGCGGTGCGCTTGACGATGTCGAACTCGATGTTGTGCTCGTCCAGCACGGTGCGATAGCGGCGATCGCGCCGCTGCTCGAAGCGAAACGCTGCCATCTGCGCGAACTCGACCTGGACGATGTCGAACGCTCCCGAATCCACCAGCTGCTGCAGCCGAGCCGAGAACTCGCGTCGGCGCGCGAGCAGCAGATGCTCGAAGCTGTGTCGCGAGAGCAGCGAGCGTGCTTGCAGCAGGCGCTTTTGACGCGGATCGCGGAACTCCATGTCCGGAAAGGTCACGACCTCACGGCAGTAGGAGCGGGTGGCCTCGAGCGACATCTCCGCGAATTCGTCGCTCGCGTTGAAGGAGAGGACCGATAGCTCGTGACTTTCGGCCAGACTTCGCATCAAGCCGTCGAGGCGCCGCTGCCCGCCGAAGCGGGGCGGGCTCGGTAAGAAAGGCGTAACGAACAGGATCTTCATGCGCTCGGCTACAGGTCTCCGGACGTGAGCTCACTCGCGAGGCGATCGGCGCCTCGCGCGGCCAGCGTCATCGACGTGAGGACGGGGTTCTTCTCGGGGCCTGTCGTGAACACCGACGAATCGGCCACCATCACGTTGCGCACCTCGTGCAGCCGGCTCCAGGCGTCGAGCATGCCGAACTTCGGCGAGGCATGCATGCGGCAAGAGCCACCGTAGTGGTTGGAATTGCCCACGGGCTCAACCTTCCAGACCTTGACCTGGGGATCGGCGCCAGTCAGGCGCAGCAGCTCGAGCAGCTGGTCCCGCGCCTCTTCCAGCGCCGGCACTGCCTCGGCCGGGTGACGGACGTGAAGCTCGAGCCCGGCAGCGCCGTCGGCACCGCGGTAGCCGTCGTCGACCGCGACGAAGTCGTCGCGGCGCGGCGCCATCGTGCCGAAAACGCTGAACCCGATGCTGTTGAGGCGTTTGGGGTGCCGGCCGAGCACGCTCTTGGCCAGGTCTTTGGCGCTGCACCACTGCATGCAGGCAGCCGCGTACAGCGGCAGCGATGCGCGCGCGAGCTCGAGGCGCGTCAGGTAGCTCGCTGGATGAATCGACATCGGGCGTGCCATCTCGACCACCAACTTGCCGAGCGGATGATCGTGCAGGTAGCGCCCGAGCACGCCGTGGGTGTTGCCCAGGCCATCGGGAAAGTCCGCGCTCTTGGATTGGAGCAAGATCTGCGGGGTGTTGAGCGCGCCGCCCGCGACGACCACGGCGCGACAGCGCACCGTCTGCTCGCTGCCGGAGCTGCGATCGCGAAACGTCACTGCTTCGACGCGGCGTCGACTGGCGGACCACTCGAGCCGCGAGACGCGCGCGCCGAAACGCGCCTTGATGTTACCGCGCGCTACCTCGGGCGCCAAAAGGCGCACGTAAGCGTTGAACGGCGTGCCGCTACGGGTGAAGGTCGTGTCCCCGCCGTAGGCGTAGGGCATCGGAACCAGCGTGCGACCGAGCTCGCGAGCAGGCTCGGCGAGCGGCTCCCAGTCTGCCGCCAGGCTGCGCTCGTAACGCGCATTGCTGCCCGGGAGCTGGGTGGTGTCTGCAGTCGGTCCGGCCACGTGCAGGAGCGGCTCGACCCGTGAATACCAGGGCGCCAGCTCGGCGTAGTCGACGGGCCAGGTGGACTCTTCGCCCGCGCGCCGCGCGTCTTCGAAATCTTCGGGCGCGAAGCGAGGCACCGCGCAGCTCCAATGATTCGAAAGACCTCCGGGTGCCATCTCCTCGAAGAGCTGCGCGTCGGGCGCTGCGGTTCGGTTGACGCCATCGCGCTGGCGAAGCTCGCCCTTGCGCTTCAGCAGCGTCACGCCTTGCACGCGCAACGTCAGCCCGTCGGCTTCGCGCTCGAGGCCGGCTTCGAGCAGCAGGACCGGCAGCCCGGCACGAGCCAGGAAAACGGCAGCGGCGGCGCCGGGGGGACCACTACCGATAACGACCACTCGGTTGTCGTCCGTCATCGTGCGCCTTCTATACCACTCTCGCCACCACTCGCGCTTCGTTTGCTCTATCGTGCCTCCGTCTGGCTGGCCTGATGCGAATCGCCTTGTCGTGAAAACCGGGGCGCGGGCATACTGACGCCCCCCAAATGCAGGTGCGGGACTTCGGAAATACCTCGCTACGCGTGTCGGAATTCGGTCTCGGCTGCGCGCGTATCGGCGGAGTCTTCCAGAGCAACGCCAAGGGTTTCCTCGACCTGCTCGAGTTTGCCTTCGAGTCTGGCATCAACTTCTTCGACACCGCCGACATGTACAGCCAAGGCGAAAGCGAAGCGCTGCTGGGTCGCGCCTTCCGTGGTCGGCGTGATCGCATCGTGATCGCCAGTAAGGTGGGTTACTGCTTACCGGCACAGCGTCGGCTCGCGGGGCGTCTCAAACCGCTGCTTCGGCCAGCTGTTCGGTTGCTGAAGCTGCGGCGTGATCGGTTGCCTGCGAGCAGCCGCGGCGCGCTCACGCAGAACTTCTCGCCCAAGTACTTGAAGAGCGCGGTCGAAGGCAGCCTGCGCCGCTTGCGCACGGACTACCTCGACCTGCTGCAGCTGCACAGCCCGCCCATCGAAGTAGTCGAGCGAGGTGAGTGGCAAGAAGCGCTCGAGGAGCTGAAGCGCACCGGGAAAATTCGCTACTACGGCGTCGCGGCCGACGGAATCGAAGGCGGGCTCGCAGCGCTGCGCTACCCCGGCGTCTCTTCCGTGCAATTCACGCTCAGCTTGCTCGAGCAGCGCGCTGCCGCGGAGCTGTTTCCGGCTGCGGCGCGCGCGGGCGCGGGCGGCATTGCGCGCGAGTGCCTGGGTAACGGGTTGCTCGTCAAACCGCGCGAGCAGGTGGACTTGAAGGGCTATTGCAGCTCACCCGAAGAAGTAGAGCGCCGCGAAGGACAGCTCGAAGCGCTGCAGCGCGCAGCTGAACAGTCCGGTCGCTCCGTGCTGCGGAGCGCGCTCGACTATCCGCGTTCGGTCAGCGGCGTCAGCGTCACGCTGCTCGGAGTGCGCAGCGTGGATCAACTTCGCCCGCTGCTCTCCGCTGCTTTTTCGTGACACTTCGCCCCGGAGCGCACGCTATGATGCCGTCAAGCGTGGTCAAGCCCAAGTCACCCCGAAGTCTGCTCTCCGTGCTCAAGGGGGCGTCACTTTGCGCGCTGCCGCTGCTGCTCGCCAGTTGCGCGGGTCCGGGCCAGTACATCTGGTTTTCCGAGCTTCCGGCGCACGAGCAAACCCTCGTCCCCAACGACTACGTGATCGGCGTGGGCGACACGATCAGCATCAACGTTTACGAGCAAGAGGGGCTGTCGGTCGACGGCAAGGTGCGCGGCGACGGCAAGCTATCGATCCCGCTCGTCGGTGAGATCGTCGCGGCCGGCAAGCGCCCGCTGCAGCTCTCCGCCGAGGTTGAGGGCGCGCTCAAGCAATTCATCGTCACTCCCCGCGCCACCGTGAACGTCGTCGAGGCGCACCCGATCACGGTCAGCGTGCTGGGTGAGGTGGCCAACATCGGCGTGCTCACGATGGACCCGCCGGCGCGCCTGGTCGATGCCTTGGCCAAAGCCGGAGGCCTCGGCGAGTACGCCGATTACTCGCGGATCTTCGTGCTCCGCCAGTTTCCGACCTTTCACCGCATTCGCTTCACGTGGGACGACGTGCAACGCAACGCGGGCGGCGCAGCGATTTTCCCGCTGCGCACCGGCGACGCGATCGTCGTCGAGTGAGCTAGGCGCTCAGGGGTCGTTGCGCTCGGGCAGGCGCAGGTCGCCGAGAACCTCGAGCTGGAAGCTCGCCACCTGCCAGCGCTCGACCAGCAGGCCGCGCCGCAGCTCGATCACGATCGGCAGCGCCAGCCCAATCAGCAGCGACAGGAAGATACCGGCGCCGATGATGATGCCGATCTTGGGCTTGATGGGGCCAGCCGGTACTTCGACCGGAATGACCACCTGGTAGCGGTGATTGAACGCCGCCTGCGCGGTATCGAGAGCGATCTTCGACGAGCGCACGCCGTCCATCAGGTCGCTGTAGCGCACGACCGCGCCCGACATCTGCGCGCTGAGCGCCGGATCCACATCCTCTCGCTCCAGCAAGCGCACGATGTCGGCCGGCAGCATTTCGGTCTTGGCGGCGGCTTCGGCGGCAACGGCGCGGCCGGTCACGGCCCCGCCTCCTGCGGCGACTTGGTTCAGCCCCTCGCGCTGCCTGAGCTGCGCTTCCATGTCGGCGACGTCGCTGCGTAGGAGCGCCAGCTCCGATGGCACGTCCGACGCGATGGCCACGCGCTCCGCCTGCGTGATGACTTGCGGGTGCGACGGCGTGAACCGCAGCTTGAGCTCATCGAGCTTTGCCTGCTCGCCCGCGATGCGCGAGCTACGCGCCCCTTCGGCGGCGCTCAGCTGCTGCTTCAGGCTCGCCAGCTTTTCGCGGATTTCGGGGATGCGCTCGTCGGGAGCCGGCGCTTTGCGCGACGGCGCGACGGTCGACAGCGTGCGCGGGCGCACGTTGGGTGTGTCGATGCCGGAGCGCTGCACCTCTTCGGCGCGCGCCTCCAGCAGCGTGCGCGTCTGCGCGGCCAAGTCCTCGATCTCTTTGCGGAGCTGCGAGGCGTGCGAGTCCAGGATCGCCATCTTTTCCTGGAAGGCCGAGATCTCCGCGCGGTGGCGTAGCCGCAAGAACTCGTCTTTGGCGGCCTCGGCGAGCTCGGCGCAGGTCTCCGCGTCGCTCCACTCCACGGTGATCGACAAGATGCCGTCTTTGACCTCGACGGCGATGCGGCTCTCCAGGGTGCCGACCAGCACGCCCATCAGCGTCTTCTTGTCCATCTTGCCGCGTAGCGATTGCATCACCTGGTCCTTGAGCCGCAGCAGCGGGGGACGGCGTGCTTCGTACACGTCAGCCAACTTGGTCGCCTTGATCAGCGCCTCGAGGTTCTCGTGGCGCATGATCAGGCCTTCGGCGCCGGCTAGCGGGCGCGCGCCACCATTCGGGTCGAGAACGCGGTGCTCGACCC
>JBEHXA010000050.1:0-20063 GCA_048498935.1 Myxococcota bacterium | reverse complement strand
GATCGCGATCACGGGCCGCCGGTCGGGATCGAGGCGGAACATCAGCGCGCGGATGAACCAGCGCGGTGCGCTCACGCAGTTGGCGTTGGAGCTACGCGAGCGGCTCGGTGTCGATCCCGAGCTCGGCGCGCTCACGGCGCGCGCGGTGCGTGAGGCAGGTGAGCTGCTCGAGACGCTGGCTGCTCTCGAGGCGCGTGGCGCGCAAGCCGAGGCACAGCGGCTGCGCGATAGAGTGGCGGCGCTCGGAAAAACCAGCGGTACGGACGAAGCGTGACCGCGCCCGGCGGCAGCGGTCCCGCGGACAAGCGCGAGCGCAGTCTGGACCTGGACCCGCTGCTGGCGAGCGAGGTCGAAAAGCGCCTGCGCGTGCTCGACGAAGGGCGCGAAGCGCTAGACATCCGGGCCGCGCTGCATTCGCTCAAGGGCTCGCTCGCGCTCGCCGGTTACCCCGATCTGGCGCTGGTCGTGAGTCAACACGGCGCGCGGATTCGCGACGGAGATCCGCGCGCTCTCGAGCAGGTACGCGAGCTGCTCAGCGCAACGCTGGCGCGGCTCGCGCGAGGCGAGCCTGCGATCGCGACGCGCTTTCCGGAGCCGCCGGTGGGGCTCGCGCCGTCGCGTATCGATCCGCGCTTTCGCGCCGAGTACCACGCGACCATGCGCGACCGGTTGGGCGAGCTCGATGCGGTGCTGGCCTCGACCGGCGAGGAAGCTGCCGGCCTGGCGACGGCGCGGCGCAGCGTTCACGCCATGAAGGGCGCCGCGGCCTCGGTCGGTGACGACGTCACGGCTTGGTACTGCCACGGCTTGGAGTCACGTCTGCGCAGCGGCACGAGCGACCCCGGCACGGCGAGCGCGATGGTGACCGAGCTGGCCCGGCACCGCGCCATGATCGCGCTCTTGCTCGAAGATTGCGCGCGCGGCATCGCCACGTTGCGGCTGGTTTCGAGCGGCGGGCCGCTGCCGCTGCGCAGCCCCGAAGGCAAGAGCGCGGGGCGCCGCAATCAACCGGTGAGTCGACCTCCGCTCACCGAGAGCGTGGACGAAGCGGGTCAGCTGCGCGTCGCGCCCGGCGAGGTCGATCGGTTCTTCGAGCGCATCGAGCACGTCAGCATGGTCGGCTACGAGCTCGTGCGCGGGGCGGACCTCGCGCGGCAGAGCGCGGCGCGTTTGCGAGCCGTGCAGAGCACGCTGCACGAGGCGCTGCGTTTGCTCGAGCCGTCGCGACACACCGGCCAGAACGCGGTGGCGCTCTCGCGCATCGAGGCGGTGTCGGCCACGCTGCGCGCCAACGCGGCCAACGCCGAGCGTGGCTCGGTGGCGTTTCGACGCAGCGCCGAAGTAGTCGAGCGACGTTCGCGCGAGATGCGCGGCGCATTGTTGGAGCTGCGGCGCACTGCAGTAGGAGCGCTGTTCGAGCGACTGACCAGAGCCATCACGCGCTTTGCCGACGAGGAAGGAAAGCGCATCAAAGTCGAGCTTTTGGGCGGTGATTTGCCGATCGACCGCCGCGTGGCCGACCGCCTCTACGACGCTTTGATTCAGCTGGCGAAGAACGCGGTCACCCACGGCATCGAAGCGCCTGAGGTGCGCCGGCGCGAAGGCAAGCCGGAGCTCGGCGTGATTCGGCTGTCCGCCGCCAGGCTCGGCGAATGGCTCCGCATCGTGGTGGAGGACGACGGCCAGGGCGTCGATACGCCGCGCCTGAGACAGCTGGCGGTCGAGCGTGGCGTCATGACGCTCGAGCAAGCCGAGCGCAGTCAAGAGAGCGAGCTCTTGCTGATCCTGTTCTTGCCGGGGCTCACCACGAGCACCCGGGCCGACCTGCTCCGCGGTCGAGGCCTGGGCTTGGACTTGGCGGAAGACGCCGTGCGGCGCTTGGGCGGCAGCATTCACCTGCGCAGCCGCGACGCCGGCGGCTTGCTCGCGACGCTCGAGGTGCCGAGCGACCAGAGCGTGGTGGACGTGCTGTGGCTGCGCGAGTGCGGCGACGACTACGCGCTGCCCGCCGATTTTACCGGTCAAGTTTCGCTTCCGCGCGGCGGTTTTCAAGGCATTCGGCTGGCCACATGCCTCGGGCGATCAGCGCGCGAGCAGGCGCCCGTCGCGGTCGAGCTCCGCATCGAAGGCGCGCTGCCGCTTTCGATTGGCGTGGAGCAGGCGACGGCCGTCGAGTCGGTCGCGATCCGCTCCGTGCCTTCGCTGATCGCGCTGGCGGGACCCTTCGCGGGCGCGGTGCTCAAGCCCGATGGCCAGCTGAAGCTGGTGCTGGACGTCCCACTGCTGGCCGCGCGAGCTTGGGCGCTGACGCGATGACCGAGCCGCTCAGTGTGCGCGTGGAGCCCGCTACCGCGTCCGACGTGACGACGCTGCGCGACATTGCGCAGGTCTGCCACCTGAACGTCGACTTCGAAGCCGAGCTCGCGCGCAGCTACGCGCTGCTTCGCGCGGCGAAATTGCCGGAAGGCTTGGCCGGTTTCGCGCTGGCGTGGCGCGCCGCCGACGAGCTGCACCTCACCGATTTGGGCGTTTTTCCCGCCTGGCGGCGGCGGGGGATCGCGCGCCGTCTCGTGCTCGAGCTGCTCAGCGAGGCCCGGGCGGCCGCTCTGCGCATCGTGCTGCTCGAGGTGCGAGCCAGCAATGCGCCGGCGCTCGCGCTCTACCGGAGCGTCGGCTTCACCGAGCTCGATCGCCGGCGGCGCTACTACTCCGATCCGGAAGAAGACGCGGTGGTGATGCAGCTCGAGCTGCGCTAACTTGCCGGCGATGTCGCGTGCGTCGCGCGCCTGGTTTCGGCGCAGCCAGCAATGGGCGGCCCTCTGCGGGTGTGCGGTAGCGTGCGGCGCCTTGCCCCTGGCTTGCGATCAGCGTCGCGCGGATCCGCCCACGGTCTCCAGCGTGAGCGAGCCGAGCCCCAACGCGAGCATTCTGCCGGCACCGCTGGCCGCGAGCCCCGCCAAGGCGTCCACGCGCGACGTCGCCCATCCGGCTTCGAGCGACGGGCTCACGGACATCGGGGTGCCAACGACGCCGCCGCGCCCGCTGCGCGAGGATGACGTGTTGGTGGACAGCGCGGAGCTCCGTGTCGCGCCCGCGCTGCTGCTCGAGGCGCGCTTGCGGTGGCTCGACGCGCCGCCGCCGCGTTCGGCCGAGAGTAACGCCGACGCGCTGAGCAAGGCTCGCGACAAGCTGAGCTTCGACGTCAAGCTCGAGCTCTCGACGCTCGGGCGGCTGCGGCTAGTCTTCGGCTCGCGCAGCTTTCCCTTCACGACCGGTACGGAGCTGCGAGCGCGCGACGACCGCTACTGTCATGTGCTGGTCTGGCCGAACGCCGCTTCGTACACGCCGGTCCCGCCGGGCTCGCTGCGCGCCGTTTTGAACGAGGCGCGCCTCGACATCATGCCGCTCTCGGAGCCGGGCGCGGCGAATCAAGGCGCGGGCAGCATGCTCGGGAGCCCCACCCAAAAACAGCGCATCGAGACCAGCATCGGGCGGCTCGAGCTGGAGCAGATGGCCGCGCAGACACCGAACCCAGCGGCCGCGCTGTGGTGCCGACTCCTGGTCGAGCTCGTCGCGGCGGGGCCCGAGCTGGGCGCGTGCCGGCCCGAAGCGATTCCGCTGCACGCCGAGTACAGCTGGGCTTCGGGCGGGCGGTTCGAGGTCGAGGTCACGCGGCTCACCCGAAAAGCCGAAAACCCCCCGGAGAATCTGGCGGTACCTCCGCTGCACGCCGAGCTCCGTCGTGGCGAGCTTCCGGTGGGCCCCTTCGCCGCGCTGCTCGAGGAGCGCGAGTTGGCGGACTTCAGGACTCGGGCCCTGCCGCCGCCCGAAAAGGTGGACCCGAGCGCGCCCAAGATCGGCCTCGTATTTCAGAATCGGACTGAGGGGCCGCGCTACCTGCTGGTGGACGGCGTGCCGGTCGTGTGGCTGAGGGCGGACGCCGAGTGGCTGGTCACGGGTCTCAAATCGGGGCGCTACAGCGTGCAAGCGCGCGATTTCTTCGGTGCGGAGAGCAGCCCGCCGCGCGCCGTTGAGCTGCCGGCTCGGCTCCTGGTGGGCGAAGAGCCCGAACGCGCGGCCCATTAGGCGTCCTGCGGCCGGACCGGGGCGCTATCAGTTCAGGTAGCGGAGCTCGGCTTCGTAATCCTCAGGGGTGTATTCCAGCTCGGCGTAGCCCTCTTCTTCGAGCCGGGCGCGCAGGGCTTCGACCGTGATGTCGATCACCTCGATACGGGTGCTCAGTAAGTAGTACTGGTCGTCTGGCAGCTCCGGCACCGAGGCCAGGCGCGCGGCAATGTACTGGTGGTCTTCGGGGGCGAGTCGCAAATTGGAGCGTGGGCCGTCATGCTCCGCGCTGCCGTACAGCGCGTCGTAGGCGACTCCGAATGGATTGATCGAAACGAAGGCCACGCTGGAGCACACCTGAAAATCGTGCAGGTTCGGCGAAGGCAGCCGCCAAAAGCCGCGCATCTGCCGGCGTAGTACTTCCCCGAAATAGGCGCCGGCGGCGTGGGCAGTCAGCTGCGCCAGCTCGGGCTTGGCGGAGAGCTCGTCGCGCACTTCGCTCAGGTAGTGATCGAGGAGCGGTAGCGTCTCGGGCGTGAAGTCGAGCTCTGTCCCCAGGGATCGCTTGACGTAGTCCAGGCAGGCGCGTACCAGATCCGAAATGGGCTCCGGGGCGGGTTCGTTATGCATACGCCCGGAGCGTAACACCGCCCCCGGCCGCCGCCCCCCGCCGCCCCTTTCCATGCGTCCCCAAGGCCTTCCGAGGCGCGCCAGTACGATTGCCCTGGCCTAACCCGGAAGCGTGTTACCCTCACGTTTCTAACCCGCGCCTTCGAAAGCCGTCACCGACTCAAGCATGCGCCTCGGCATCCTCAGCGATATTCACGCAAACTACGAAGCGCTGAGCGCCGTCGTCGAGGCGTTCAAGAGCGAGGAGGTCGACCGCTACTACTGTTTGGGCGACACCGTCGGCTACGGCGGTTCACCGAACGAGTGCGCAGACGTGGTGCGCTCGATGGTCGAAGCGACCATCCTCGGCAACCACGACGCCGCGGTCGCGGGTCGCATGGACTACTCGTACTACTACGAGGCAGCGCGCCACGCGCTCGACCTGCACGCGCAGCTCCTGTCCGCCGACAACATGGCGTGGCTGAAGGACCTACCGTATCAGATCAAGCTGCCCGAGCAGTCGGTGAATCTGTGTCACGGCTCGCCCGTGCGGCTCGAAGAGTTCGAGTACATCTTCGCCCCAGAGCAAGCTCGGGAATGCCTGCCCATGTTCGAGGAGCTGGCGCCCCTGACGCTGATTGGGCATTCGCACCTGTGCAAGGTGTTTGCCCTCACGAAGACCTCGGTCGAAGAGCTACCGCCCATCGATTTCGACCTGCAGCCCGATCGCAAGTACATCGTGAGCGTCGGCTCGGTGGGCCAGCCGCGCGACTACGACAACCGCGCGAGCTACACGGTCTACGACTCGGGCAAAAAGCGCTTTGAGTTCAAGCGCGTCGAGTACGACATCGAAACGGCCGCCGACAAAGTCCTGCGCGCCAAGCTCGAACGCAACTTCGCCCACCGCCTCTTCATCGGCGTCTAATCCCGGTAGGGCTGCCACCCCGCAGCTGCGCCTCGCAGAAGCTGCCGTAACGCACCAGGTCGCGCTTCGCGCGGAAGAGACCGTGACGTCCTGCTGTCGGTGGTGACTGGCAGCGTCGTCGCGATCGAGATTCACAGAGAGGCGGGGAGGCGGGGAGATCCGCGAGGGCGAGCAGGGGCGCCGAGTCGATACGGCACTCGCGTCGCTCCACATGCAATGTACAGCGGGCGGGCGGTGCGCCCGCGCCGAGTCGGCTTCGCGCGCAGCGTCGTTACTAAGCCAGCTCGCGCAAAGCGCGAGCTACCAAAACCTCAACCGACCTTGGAAGGCCAGATCGCGATCCACGATCGAGAGGAGACCCGAAACAAACTCGGCGAGGCCGAGCGCCGTTCGCGGTTCGGGTCACGAGGTACGCGAGGCGCAATATGCGAAGTGCGGAGGCGACCGAAGACCCAAATGGCCGAGCGCCGTTCGCGGTTCAGGTCGCGAGGTACGCGAGGCGTAATATGCAAAGTGCGGAGGCGAACTCAAACCCACGCCCCCGGCCGAGCGCCGTTCGCGGTTCAGGTCACCAAGTACGCGAGGCGCAACATGCGAAGTGCGGAGGCGATCAAGACAATCACTGCGTGATCGTCCAGGTACTGCTGCCGTCGGCGGTGTCCGAGATGGAGACGCCTAGAGCCAGGAGCTCGTCGCGGATGGCGTCGCTGCGGGGGAAGTCTTTGCTTTTCCGCGCTTCGACGCGCTCGGCGAGCAGGCGCTCGATGTCGGCGCTGGAGAGCTGGCGCAGCTGCAGACGGCGGTGTTTGACGCGCGCGCTGTACTCGGCGGTCGGCGTGCTCAGCAGCCCGAGCTGCTGTGTGAGCGCCTTGATGGCGGTGAGCACGTGGCGCCCCGTGACGCCCGCGGCGCCCACGAAGCTCGCGTCCTTCTTGCGCTTTTGCGCCAGCATCGCCGTCTCGTTGCCGATGCGCATCATCTCGCCCAATGCCGCGAGCGCGACTGGCGTGTTGAGGTCGTCGTCGAGCGCCGCCTCGGACTGGGCCACGGCGCCGTCGAGCTCCGCCTTCAGCTTCACGAGCTCGGGCGGCAGCTTGGCCGGCGCAGTGAGCCCGGCGCGCGTGAGCTCGTTGAGCCTGTCGACCGTCGCAAACAGGTAGTCGACGCGCCGCTCCGCCTCGTCGACTCCCGGGAACACCACGCGGCCGTCAGCCAGCTGCTCGGTGTCGAACTGAATCGGTCCGCGGTAGTGCGCGGCCAGGAGAAACCAGCGAAATCCCTCGGCGTCGTTGCGCGCCAGCACGTCGCGCACGGTCACGAAGTTGCCGAGCGACTTGCTCATCTTCTCTTTGTCGACGTTGACGAAGCCGTTGTGCATCCAACAGTGCACGTAGTCGCCCCGCGTCGGTTCGGCCGCCTCACTCTGCGCGATCTCATTTTCGTGATGCGGAAAGATCAGGTCCATGCCGCCGGCGTGCACGTCGAAGCCGTGCTCCAGGTACTTGCCGGCCATGGCCGAGCACTCGATGTGCCAGCCCGGGCGCCCGCGACCCCACGGGCTGTCCCAGCCCCAATCTTCGGCGGTCGCGCCCTTCCACAGCGCAAAATCCAGCGGATCGCGTTTGTGCTCGTCGCGTTCGACGCGCGCACCCGCGAGCAGGTCGTCGATCTTGCGGCGTGAAAGCTTGCCGTAGCCCGCGAAGCTCCGCACCGAGAAATACACGTCGTGCTTGCCTCCACCCATGTCGAGCACGTACGCCGACTCGTTCTTCACGAGCTTCTCGATCAACGCGATGATCTCGGGGATGTGCTCGCTCACCTTGGGCTCGTGCGAGGGCGCGAGGCAGCCACAGCTCGCCATCTCGCCCTGATAAATTTCGGCCATGCGCTGTGAAAGCGCGAGCGGGCTCTCGCCATTTTTTTGCGAGCGATCGAGGATCTTGTCGTCGACGTCGGTGATGTTACGCACGAACGTGACCTTGATGCCGACGTGCTGGAGGCGCCGCACCAGCAAATCCGGAGCGAGCGCGGCGCGAGCGTGGCCGGCGTGCGGCACGTCGTACACGGTCGGGCCGCAGCAGTAGATGGTGGCCTCGCCGGCTCGACGCAGCGTGAGCGGCTGGGTGGTGCGGGTCAGCGTGTTGTAGAGGCGAAGCTCGAGCGCCATGGAAGGTGCTCAGCCTGCCCGCGCCCTCCGCCGTGGGTCAAGCTGCGCCGCCATCAAGTCAGCGGTCCCGCCAGGCTTGGTAGCGGTCGCGTGACAGCGAGCGCTTGGGGGGAGGGCGCCAACCAGCCCACTGGTAGCTGTCCCGCCGGCTCCGTTCGCGCAGGAACGGTCGCACCAAGAGCAAGCCCGCGATGAACCCGCCGATGTGCGCGAAGAACGCGACGCCGCCCTGCTGGCTCATGCCCAGCGCCGATACCCCCGACAGCAAGTTACCGATGAACCAGAACCCGATCACGAGCCAGGCCGGAAACGAGAGGAAGAAACCCCAGAACAACCACAGCAAGGGGATGGAGTTGATGACCAAGATCGGCGCGCGCGGGTACAGCACGATGTACGCGCCCAGCACGCCCGAAATCGCGCCCGACGCACCGACCATCGCCACCGGGCTGTCGATCCCGGTGAGCACCTGCGCTGCAGCGGCCGCGACGCCGGAGAGCACATAAAAGCCGAGGTAGCGGCCGTGGCCGAGCGAGTCCTCGACGTTGTCGCCGAAGATGTAGAGGTAGAGCAGGTTGCCGCCCAGGTGCGCGAGCCCGCCGTGCATGAACATGCTGGTAAAGATCGTGAAGGCTTCACCGAGCGGATCGAACAGCAAGCGCGTCGGCACCAGCCCATAACCAGCGACGATGGCCGCCTCGCCGCTGTGCTGCATGCGCAGCGTCTCCCAGACGTAGCCCGCTACGTTGGCTGCGATCAGCAGGTAGTTCACGAACGGGAAGGTTCGTGTCGGGTTTTCGTCCTTGATCGGGAACATCGTGCGGGGTGCGTGGCGCTTCGGCTTCGTTGGGAGCGCCCATCGAGGCGCCTAGAGGGCGCCCCTTTATACCTTTCGTGCTAGCGTCCGCCCACTCATGCGAGTGGCTGGATTGGTGATTGCGGCGAGCTTCGTGCTTTCGGCGTGTGCCGGGTCCCACTACGACGGCCGCCGCTACGACGACGGGAGCTTGCGCTTTCGGACCGGGCCCGTGCCGGCTGGCTGGCACGCGATCGAGGCCGACGGAACCTTGCTCGCGTTCCGCGACGACCAGGGCGCAGCCACGGTCGCCGTGAATGGGCGTTGCGGCATCGACGGCGACGACGTCCCGTTGGCGTCGCTGACGCAGCATTTGTTCCTCGAGTTCACGGAGCGCGAGCTGAAGTCGCAGGCCGAGCTCAATCTCGACGGTCGCGCTGCGTTGCGCACCGAGCTGGTGGGCAAGCTCGACGGCGTGCCGAAGAAGTTCTTGGTGTACGTCCTCAAGAAGGACGGCTGCGTCTACGATTTTTGGCGCATCAGTGAGCTCGGCGCGAGCAGCGACGAAGCTTTCGAGACCTTCGTCAAAGGTTTCGCCACCGAGTCATGACATGACGACGCGCGCCCAGAGCGATTCGCTGCCGCCGCCCAGTCAGGGCGAGCGACGCAGCCTGCTCCCACCGCCACCGCCCAAGTTTTGGGACCGCCAGCTCGGCAAGATCATCGGGTTGTTCGAGGGCATCGGCGGGGTTACCAGCATGACCATCGGCGCGGTGCGCGCGGGTTTTCGCCGGCCCTTCGAAGGTAAAGCGATCATGCAGCAAGTCGAGGCGCTGGGCGTGGCGTCGGTCGGCATCGTCACCGTTACCAGCGTGTTCATCGGCATGGTCATGGCCGTGCAGTTCGCGTTCGGCCTGCGCAAGTTCGGCGGCATGGAATACACCGGTCGCGTGGTCGCGCTGAGCTTCATTCGCGAGCTGGCGCCCACGCTCACGGCCGTGATCGTGGGTGGTCGCATCGGCTCCGGCATGGCTGCAGAAGTGGGGTCGATGTCCGTCACCGAGCAGATCGACGCCGTGCGAGCGCTCGGCGCCGATCCGCTGAAGAAGCTCGTCTGGCCGCGCTTGGTCGCTTCAGTCCTGGTGATGCCGGTGCTCGCGGCGTTCGCGCTGGTGCTCGGCTTCGGCGGCGCGATGCTGATCACCGATCTGGAGTTCAACATCCCGGCGGCGTTCTTCCTGCGCACCGCGCTCAGCGTGCTCACCATGGCCGACTTCGCGAGCGGCATGATGAAGACTCCGGTGTTCGGCGCCATCATCGCGCTCGTCGGGTGTCATTTCGGAATGACTACTCGCGGCGGCACTGCCGGTGTCGGTAACAGCACGACCCGTACCGTCGTCGTCGTATCGATCGCAATCTTGATCGCCGACTTCTTCCTCACCAAATTGGCAATCATCTTCTGGCCGACGAACTAGCCTAAAAAGCAAGCTACGTTGCGAACGGTCGCGAAAATTTAGGGCGGAGAAGCAAGGTATTTTCTGCTGTGTGTCGAGCGCATACCCTGAAAAAAAGGCGCTTGGGTTGCCTTGACCGTGTGCTGATCGGCTCGTAAGCTGCCTTTGCTTGAGCAGTTCGTCGAGCGGGCCTGCGCTTATGCTTTTTGTTGTGTGCTCTGGAGCCGAGTGATGGAAGAAGAGACCACGGCGCAGCGAATTTTCACGATCTCCGAGGTAAATGCGCTGATTCCGGCGCTCTCCACGCTGGTGGGAGAGCAGCTGCGAGAACAAAGCGAGATCGAGCAGGGCCTCGCGGAGCTGGTGCGCCTGACAGGCGTACCGCCTCGTTCACTCAAGGTGACGCAGGACGATTCAGCCGAGGTACACCGCCTGAAAGACTCCTTGCGCGGACGGATTTCTCGTTATGAAACCGGCTGGCAACGCATACAGAAGTGGGGCGGGGTAGTCAAAGACCCACAGACCGGCCTCGTGGATTTTTACGGCCGTGTCGATGGCAAGTTGGTGTGGTTGTGCTGGCGTTACGGTGAGGATTCGCTCGGCTACTATCATGAGCTCACGTCCGGCTACGCAGGGCGCCGTCCGCTAAGCGCTGACGTGCGGCGTAAGCTCGTCAACTGAGGCATCGTGGAGCGTATCGATCGAGCTCGCGCCGAGCGCGCCGTACGCGAGTTCCTGATCGCTTTGGGGCGCGACCCCGACGCTGACGCGGAGCTGCGCGACACACCGGCGCGCGTCGTCGATGCGTACGCTAGCGAGCTGTTGACCGGTTACGCGATCGATCCCAAAGCGCTACTCGCTGAAGGCGAAGCGGTGGGCGAAGGCAAGCTGAGTGGGCTCATCGCGCTGCGCGGCATCGCGGTCAGCACGATCTGCCCGCACCATCTGCTGCTATCGCACGGCACTGCCAGCGTCGTGTATCGCCCGGGTACACGGCTATTCGGTTTGGGCACGCTGGCGGCGCTGGTGAACGCGTTTTCGCGGCGCCTGAGCCTGCAGGAGTCGATCGGCGAAAGTGTGGCGGCGGCGCTGGTGGAGCACGGCGGCGCGCGTGCGGCGTACTGCGAGGTGCGCTTGGTGCACGGTTGCTTGGTGGCGCGTGGCGCACGCCAAGCGCAGAGCGAGCTGGTCACCACCGCGCGACGCGGTGAGCTGGACAGCGCCGAGCTGCTGCTGGCCTTGTCGCGCGGCGCCGAGGGCGAGGTTTGAGCGGCGTTGCGCTGGTCACCGGCGCTGGTCGCGGCGTGGGTCGAACCGTGGCGCTTGCGCTCGCGGAGCGCGGGCTCGCGCTGGGGTTGATCGGTCGTAGCTCCGCGGGCTTGCGCGAGACCGCCGCGCTGGCCGCCCAGCGCTCGGGCCGGCCATGCCTGGAGCTGCACGCTGATTTCAGCGACGCCGGGTCGCTCGAGGCCGCAGCCGGCCGAGCCTTGGCCGAGCTGGGAGCGCCCGACGTGGTCGTCCACAACGCCGGGGCAGTGGTGCGCGCTCGCATCGAGCAGACCAGCGTTGAAGCGTGGGATCTGCAGCTCGATACCAACCTGCGCGCGCCGTTCGTGCTCACCCGTGCGTTGCTCCCGGCCATGCGGGCTCGCGGCAGCGGGCGCTTCGTTTTCGTCGGCAGCATCAGCGGCACGCTCGGCTCGCCCGGCGCGGCCGCGTACGCCGCTTCGAAATGGGGACTCACCGGGTTGATGAAGAGCCTGGCTGAGGAGCTCAAGGACTCGGGGCTCATGGCCTGCGCGGTGCTGCCCGGATCGATCGACACCGACATGCTCAAAGGCAGCGGCTTCGAGCCGCGCATGAGCGCCACCGACGTCGCCAAAACGATCACCTTCCTGAGCCTAGACGCGCCCCTCTCGCACAACGGCGCCACCGTCGAAATGTTCGGCGTCTAGCGGGGGGTTCTGCCGCGGAGCGAGACCGAGTTCCGCTTACGTTGGTTTCTGCAAGCGAGCTGCGGCGGGGCAGCCCTAGAGCGGGATGTTGCCGTGCTTTTTGGGCGGGTTGGCGTCGCGCTTGTTTTCGAGCAGTTGGAGGTAGGCGGCGAGGCGCGGGCGCAGCGTGCGGGGCTGAATGACTTCGTCGATGAAGCCGAGGCTCGCGGCTTCGTACGGATTCATGAAGCGCGTGCGATAGTCGTCGATGAAGGCTTGGCGAGACGCTTCTGGATCGGTGGAGGCGTCGATGGCGGCGCGCTGGATGATGTTCACGGCGCCTTCGGCGCCCATCACCGCAACCTCGGCGGTCGGAAACGCGAGGTTTACGTCGGCGCGGATGTGCTTGCTGTTCATCACGTCGTAGGCGCCGCCATAAGCCTTGCGGGTGACGACCGTGAGCTTCGGCACCGTGGCCTCACAGAAAGCGTAGAGCAGCTTGGCGCCGTGCCGGATGATGCCGCCCAACTCTTGGCTGACTCCTGGCAAGAAGCCGGGCACGTCCACGAAGGTGACGAGCGGGATGTTGAAGCAGTCGCAGAAGCGCACGAAACGCGCTCCCTTGATGCTGGCGTCGATGTCGAGCACACCCGCCAAAACGGCGGGTTGGTTGGCGACGATCCCCACGGTTCGCCCGGCAATGCGGGCAAAGCCGGTCAGCAGGTTGCGCGCGAAACGCGGTGAAAGCTCGAAAAAATAGCCGTCGTCGATCACGCAGCGCAGCACGTCGCGCATGTCGTAGGGCAGGTTGCTCTCCGTGGGCACCAGCGTGTCGAGCTCGGGCGCCTCGCGCGCCGCGACGTCGCTGGTGGCGCTCGGTGGCGTCTGCTCGCCGTTGTTCGAGGGCAAGAAGGACAGCAGCTCACGCACTTGCTCTAGGCAGTGCCGATCGTCGGGCGCCGTGAGGTGACACACACCGCTCTGCTCGGCGTGCGTGGTCGCGCCGCCCAGCTGCTCCTTCGTCACCTGCTCTTGGGTCACCGCCTTCACGACGTCCGGGCCGGTGATGAACATGTAGCTCGTGCCCTCGACCATCAGCACGAAGTCGGTGATGGCGGGGCTGTACACGGCGCCGCCCGCGCACGGGCCCATGACGCAGCTGATCTGCGGGATCACACCGCTCGCCAGCGTGTTGCGCAGGAAGATGTCGGCGTAGCCGCCGAGCGCCGCCACGCCTTCTTGAATGCGCGCTCCGCCCGAATCGTTGAGCCCGACCAGTGGCACTCCAATCTTGAGTGCCAGGTCCATCAGCTTCACGATCTTGCGCGCGTGCCCGGCCCCGAGGGCGCCGCCAAAGACCGTGAAATCTTGCGCAAATAGGCAGATTGGTCGGCCGTTGATGTGCGCGTGACCCGTGACGACACCATCGCCCGGCACGGCTCCGCCGTTCAAGCTCGGGGCGTGGTGCGTCACCAGGCGGTCGGTTTCGACGAAGCTGCCTTGATCTACCAGCGCTTCGATGCGCTCGCGCGCCGTGAGCTTACCAGCGCGGTGTTGGCGCTCGACGCGCTCGGCGCCTCCGCCCGCCAACGCCTCGCGGTTCTTGGCGGCGAGGGCGTCCAACAGCTCTCGGCGGCGATCGGACATGTGACGACTAAAGCACCGCTTTGAGGACGATCGCCAGCACAACCATGCCGAGCGCGCCCAGAACGAGCAGCACGCCTTGGCGCGCGCGCTCGCGATCGTAGCTGTCCAGAGCTCGCAGGTGCGTCTCGAGCCGCACGGCGGCCGTCACCACCCGCTTATCGAGGTCGCGCAAGGTCGACAGTGTCGGTTCGGGTACGCCGAGCGAACCCCGAGCTGCGAGCACGCCCCGACTCACCTCGGCCAAGGCTTGGCGGCGCTGCTCTTCGGCCTCGGTGACGCCGGCTGCTCGAGCCGAAAGCTGCTTTTCGAGCGCGCCGCTTGCTGCGGCTTTTTGGCGCGTGAGCTGGCCGAGCTGCCCTTCGAGCGCGCGTTGCTCGCCCTGGGCGGCGTGCAGGGCGGCCATCACGCTGCCATGGCTCGCGCGCACCCCGGCGACTTCCGGTTCCAGTGCTTGTAGCCGGGTCTGCTGCTCGGCGAGCTGGGCCGCTTGAGCGGGAGGCATGTCGCCGCCGGTTGGGCCGACGGCTTGGCGCGCGACGTCGAGGGTGCCGCGGATTTCGATCTGAACGCGCTTGAGCTTCGCCTCGGCGCGGCGCAGCTCGTTGTCGCTCGCGTCGGCGCGCGCTCGTGCCGCGGATGCGATCGAGGTGGCAGTGCCGAGCGCGGTCTGCAGGCGCACCAGCTCGGTATCGAAGCCTGCCATCTGTTCGCGGTAGCCGGCGTCGGCTTGCGACAAGGCGGTGTTGCGGTCGCCCGCCAAGCGTTCGATTTCGCGCACGGGCTCGAGCAGGCGGCGAAAGCCTTCGCTCGCTTCGAGCGCAGAGCGGAGCTCCGTGGCGAGGGTCGCGAGCGCGGTGTCTCGCTCTACTTCGAGAGTGCGCAGCGCTGCGGCGTGCTCGGCTAGGGCGCGGCGGAGTGGCCCGCGGCGCGCGTAAATGCGGTAGGCGTAGCCCGGAGCGCCGAGCGCGCTGCCCGGCGTGGAGCCGTAGTCGGCGACGAGCGCAACTTCAGCGGGGTCGATCGGCAGTTGATCGGCGCTGGGGCTGCGCCCGGTCGGCCAGCTCGTGGTCTCGATGCGCGCCTGTGCGGCGGCTCGGGTG
The DNA here is from genome assembly GCA_048498935.1 of Myxococcota bacterium. Classification (GTDB taxonomy): domain Bacteria; phylum Myxococcota_A; class Polyangia; order Polyangiales; family Polyangiaceae; genus PMG-095. The sequence goes on along the minus strand of JBEHXA010000050.1, from coordinate 5,369 downwards.
ACGGCCCCGGCCAGCTCCACCTTGGAGCCGGTTTGGATCAGCTCCAGACCGTCCGCGCCGAACGAGTCCAGAGAGCCGAACGAGCCGCCGCTCATCTCGAGCTCGAACGGTGCGGAGCCTTGCTGCGACCCGTGTGAAAGGCTCACGCCGGGGCCCGCTTCGAGATCGAGCTCGCGACCACGGCTCGGGCCGCGTTGCGACGCGGCGGGACCGGGCTGGGGCGCTGCGCGCTTGGACGGCGCGGGCTCGATCTCCAAGTCTGGAACGTGAAACGTCGGTTCGGGCGGCTTGGGCTGGCTCATGGCGCGCTGATTGCTGGTTGCGTCGCCAGCCCAGCCAGCTCCTGATGAAAGGCGCGAAAGGTGGAGTCAGCGGGCCAAGTCGGAGCGTCTTCGAGCAGCTCGCGTGCGCGCTCTCGATCGCCGCGTTCGAGGTAGGCGACGATGGCGCCATAGCGCATCGCCCAATGCACGAGCGGGCTGTTTTCGGCTGCTGCCTCGAGAACCTCGGCGTCGTCACCGCTCGAACGGCGAGCGAAGGCGCGGGCCAACGCGGTGAGTGCCGAGCGGAGGGCCGCGACGCGGCGGCGCAGAGCGGCGCTTGCCGGTGGTAGTGGGAGCTTCTCGAGCGATTGCGCGCGATCGAGGGCGAGATCGCGATCGCCGTCGAACGCTTCCATCAGCGTCTCGACGAACCAGCGGTGCTCGAGCGCGGCCTCCCAAGCATCCCCCCGCACTGCGCGATCGAGCGCACGGCGAGCGCGGTCGACCATGCCGTGCGCCGCGAGCGCGGCCGCGACCATGAGCGGCCCGAGAGTCTCCGGGTGCGGCAAGCGCGCCAGCGTCGGGTAGTAAGCTTCGAGCACCGCGCTCAGATTTCCGGAGCGCAGCTGGCGCCGCAGGCGCGCCTGGCGCACCGCGCCGGGCAGTTGCGTGAGCGCGAACAGCGCGAGCAGCAAGACGCCCAGCGCCGGCGATCGCATCCCGACGTGGATCGCGAAAGCGACGAGCGCGGCGCTGCTCAGCAGCCACAGGGCTGTCCGCATGCGAGCTCGCCGTTCCAGCGCTGCGAAATGCTGCATCGACGCTTCAGCGTAGCACCGGCGGCGAGCCACAAAAAGTGGAGGGCCCGCCACACCCGCTTTTCTCTACCGTTGCTCCCTTCCGGGCCTGGCGGGGTTCGAGTTGCGCTGTCGGCGGACCCGCGGTGTCACGCGATCGGGCAGGGTCTTACGCTGCTTCGACCGGTCGTTCAAGGGGCTTTTGCGGGTGCGTCCGGGATGAGCCGTTTGCCCATGCTGACAGCGGCGTCCTCGCTGAAGCCAAGCGCGGCGTAGAAGGCCTGCACCGCGGCATTTTCGCGCCGCACCTGCAGGTTGAGCTTCGGGCAGCCGAGCAGCAGCAGCCGGCGCTCGGCGTCGCGCATCAGCGCGGTGCCGATACCGCGTCGCCGCTGGGCGAGGTCGACAGCGAGGTAGTTCACCCAGCCGCGATGACCGTCGTAGCCGGCCATCACCACGCCCACCACGATGCCGTCCAGCTCGGCGACCAGGAACAGCTCCCGCTGCACCGTGAGCTTGCGTGCGATGTCCTGCTTCGGATCGTTCCAGGGGCGCACGAGCCCGCCGAGCGTCCACAGCTCGATGACGCGGGTCTCGTCGCTCTCCCGGTAGGCACGGACCAACACCTGGGCCATGGCGTCAGTGTAGCCCGGGTGCTTCTTGTCCGGTGGCGGAGACGTACTCGGTGTAGCCGCCGCCGTACTGCTTCGGGCCGCTCGGGCCGAGCTCCAAGACACGGTTCGAGAGCGCGCTCAAGAAGCGGCGATCGTGCGAAACGAACAGCAGCGTGCCTTCGAAGTCGGCGAGCGCCTTGACCAGCATCTCTTTGGTGTCGATATCCAAGTGGTTGGTCGGCTCGTCGAGCACCAAGAAATTCGGGGGATCGTAGAGCATGCGCGACAGCACGACGCGCGCCTTTTCGCCGCCCGAGAGGATCCGACACTTCTTGTCCACGTCGTCACCGGAAAAGCCGAAGGCGCCGAGCAACGCTTTCAGAGAGCCGAGCGTCGCTTTGGGGAATGCCGCCTCGAGCGTCTGCAAGACGGACTGGTCGGGGTCCAAAATCTCCATCGCGTGCTGCGCGAAGTAGCCGAGCTTGACGCTGCCGCCGATCGACACGTCGCCGCTGTCTGGCTTGGATTCGCCGGCGACCATGCGCAAGAGCGTCGACTTGCCGGCGCCGTTCACGCCGAGCACGCACCAGCGTTCACGTCGCCGGATCAGGAAGTCGAGCTTGTCGTAGATCACGTGGGCGCCGAAGGCCTTGTTCACGCCGGCCAACTTGGCCACGTCTTCACCCGAGCGCTGCGGGGTCGGAAAATCGAACTCGACGACTTTGCGGCGCCGTGGCGGCTCGACCTTCTCGATCTTCTCCAGCTTCTTGACGCGCGACTGCACCTGAGCTGCGTGACTGGCGCGCGCCTTGAACTTGTCGATGAAGGCTTGCTCTTTGGCCAGCATCGCTTGCTGGCGCTCGAATTGAGCCTGCTGCTGTGCGGCCAAAAGCACGCGCTGCTCGGCGTAAAACTCGAAGTTGCCCGAGAAGGTGGTGAGCTCGCCGCCGTCGATCTCGAGGATCTTGCCGACCAGGCGGTTCATGAACTCGCGATCGTGCGACGTCATCACCAGCGCGCCCTGAAAGTCGCGCAAAAACTGCTCCAGCCAGATGATCGACTCGAGGTCGAGATGGTTGGTCGGCTCGTCGAGCAGCAACAAATCTGGAGCCATCAGCAGGATGCGCGCTAGAGCGACGCGCATCTTCCAACCGCCGGACAGCTTGGCCACGTCACCTTCCATCACCTCGTGGCGAAAACCCAAGCCGGTCAGCACTTCGCGGGCGCGCGCTTCGAGCCCATAACCGTCGAGCTCGTCGAAGCGCGCCTGCACTTCGCCGAAGCGCTCGACAGTTTGCTCCAGCTGATCGGCGAACGCGGGATCGGCCATTTTGTGCTCGAGCTCGTGCAGCTCGCGCGCGACCTCGGAAACCTCGCCTGCGCCCGCCATCGTTTCGGCCAGCACGCTCCGCCCGCTCATCTCACCGACGTCCTGGCTGAAGTAACCGATGCGCACGCCGCGATCGACCACCATCTGCCCGCCGTCGGGCTGCTCTTCTCCCACGATCAGGCGAAACAATGTGGTCTTGCCGGAGCCGTTCGGTCCCACCAGGCCCACCTTCTCGCCACGATTCACGCTGGCCGAAGCCTCCATGAACAAGATCTGCCGGCCATGGTTCTTGCTGACTGAATCGAAGCGAATCACGGCGCGAACCATGTCGGCGAGAGAGTCTCGGCGCAAGCCCCCATAAAATCGTCGCGCCTAGTCCACGAACTCTGCGTGACCACGACGGATGCTTTTCCACCCGAGGAGTACGGCTCTGGCTCTCGCCCCACCCCGCTCATCGACTCTCCAGCCTGGCTGAAGGCCCAGGCGCGAGGCGAAGCCGACCGGACCACCCTGGCACCCGCCGAGCGCGCCTTTCTGGAGAGCATCCCCAGCTACGACGACGACCTACCGCTTCCTTCCGTTGCGCCACCGCCGGTCGCCACGCCGTCAATCGCGCGCAGCATCGCCTCGAAGCTCCTGTTCGTCGCCATCGCCGGCAGCGCCAGCGCCATCCTCGGCCTGGCAGTCATGCGCATGCTCGGCCACCTCCTCCCTTAGCCACGCTCGCCGACCAACTCCCCAAGGTTCATCTCAGTTTACTCATCCCCACGACCCCACGACCCCGTTCTTAGCTTAACTCCTCTTTCTCCTTAGCTCCCGCTTCCGCTCCCGCTTCCTCGCCCACGCCGTCGGCGCCACCTTCGCTCACTTGCTTTCGCTCACCGAGGGCACTCGAGGCCAACACCACGATCCGCCGCGCTGCTCGTAGCGCTTTCCTTGCGCGGTCGGACAAAAGAATTCGATAGCAAACGCCCCAAGCGTCGAGATTGTAGTCGACGAAACCCTTGTCGCGCAGCCGCGCCATGAGCGCGGACGTGGTGTTCTCGTCTATTTCAGCGCGTCCCACCAAATCGAGCTGACTCACGGCGTCGCGCCGCTCTCGCACCAGACGGTCGACGGCGTCGAGAAACCGCCACTGTGCGAACGTCAAATCGAGCGGGCGAAGCTCGCGCTGAACACAGCGTCGAAATCGCGCCGCTCGTAACCACACGGCCATCGCGTCGTCCGCCGCCTGTTCTTCCGCCGTCAGGATCAGTCGGCGCCTCTCCTTCAGCTCGCGCTCGAAGTCGTCCAGCTCCGACTCGCTGTAGCGTCGCCTTCCACCGGTCACAGCTCGGAACGTTGCACCACGCGTGCCCACAGTCTCGACCCAGCAATTCCCCGAAAAGGCGCCCATCCTTCCTGGCGGACACCGAACCAGGCCGCCAGCAGCGCCGCCACCCGTCACCACCCGTCACCACGTCCAAGCCACGACGCCATCACGCCGCTAGGCCCCTAACGTCGCCTCTGAATGACTACGTGCACGTATTCAACAAGACGTATGGAGCGTGCTTTGCGGCTCTTGTTGGATACGTGCACGTATCCAATAGCGAAGGGAGGAGAAGCGCGTCATTTCGCTGGGTTAGGTGTGTTGTATTCAATAAGCGCTCGTGAGGACCTGACCGCCGCGCGAGAGGGGTACGTGGATTTCGCGGTATTTTGACGGCTGCTCGTATTCAATAAGAGCCGCGCGGTGGGTTTTGCGACTCTTATTGGATACGTGCACGTACCCAATCTCGAAGTTGGGTAGGGGGGTCGGACGCGGGACGCGCGCCGCGAGTCGGGCGGCGCAGTTGTTGAGTCACGCGTTGCGGGGCGCGCTCCGCTAGTCGGCTGGCGGCGGAGTTGAGCCGCGACGTCGCGGGCGCGCGAGTTGTTGAGTCGCGACGTCGCGGGCGCGCGAGTTGGGTTAGCGGCGGACTTGGAGGGAGGCGGCTTCGAAGGTGATGTCGAGGGGTTCGATGATGACGCGCTGGGGGCCGGGCTCGACTTGGCCGGCGTGGAGGAGGTCGAGGCCGAGGCGGGTGCTGATGGCGCGGGCGGCCGAGACTGCCGCGGCGGGAAGGTAGAGGGCGAAGCCTGCTCCCATGTTGAGGGTGCCGTAGGCTTCTTCGGTCGAGAGCTCGGCCTTGTGTTGGAGGAAGGTGAGCACCGGAGGGACGGCCGGGATGCGCTGGATGCGGTAGGTGAGCTCGCGGTTGGCACGCATGATTTTGCGCCAGCCGTGACCAGTGATGTGAGCGGCGTAGTGGAGCGGGATGCCGGCGTTCTGGAGCTCTTCGATGAGGGGTGCGTATTGGGGGGTGGGATCGAGGAGGGCTTCGCC
>JBEHXA010000049.1:0-20076 GCA_048498935.1 Myxococcota bacterium | reverse complement strand
GTGAGTTCGAGGGCGCCGTCGGCGGTGGCGACGATACGTGTACCGTTTCGTCGGGTCGCGTTCGAGCGCTCGCATCAGGATGCGCTCGAGCTCCGGCGGCAAGTCGCTCCGTCGCACGCTCGGCGGAGGCACCTCTTCGGTGAGGGTCAGGTTCAGCGTGGCGGCCTCGTTGGCGCCCTTGAACAGGCGGCTCCCGGTGACCGACTCCCACAGCACCACGCCGAGGCTCCACAGATCGGCGCGGCGATCGATGTCATCGCCGCGCGCCTGCTCGGGTGCCATGTAGCTCACCTTGCCCTTGAGCAAGCCGGTGCGAGTCTTTCCGTTCTGGAGCGCGTTCTTGGCGATCCCGAAATCGAGCAGCTTGACCGCGCCCTCGTAGGTGATGAGCAGGTTCTGGGGCGAAACGTCGCGGTGCACGATGCTGAGCGCCTCACCGGACGGGTCCTTCAGCTCGTGGGCGTAGTGTAGGCCGTCGAGCGCGGCGATCGCGATCTGCGCCATGACCTCGAGGTTGAAGGAGCCGTCGCGCTCGTACGCACGCTTCAGCACCTGGTGAAACGGCTGTCCCTCCAAGAACTCCATCACCATGCCGTGGCGGCCGCCGAAGGTGCCGAGGCGCTCGGTGCGCACGATGTTTGGGTGCACGAGCGAGAGCGCCAACCGCGCTTCATCGAGGAACATCCGCACGCTCGCCGGGTCGTCCACTTGGTGCGGATAGATGCGCTTGATAACGCACAGCTCGGAGACTCCGGGAGCGGTGCTTTGCGCGGCGAGGTGAACCTCGGCCATGCCGCCTTGGCCTAGGCGGCACAGCGGTCGCAGCCCCGATCGGCTCGAGGGCGGCGAGGTGCTCGTGTCCACGAGCGACCTCGCGGTGTTGACGGAGGTTGAAGTCATCGAGGAGATTCCTGAAAGAGCGACGGCGAGTCGTCGTGGACGGGGGACGAATTTTCGCTCAGATCGCGCCCCGGGCGCCCGCAACATTTCGGTGGCGAAGCAGCGCGAGCACCGGTTCGTCACGCACGCGTCTTGTTTGAAGCAAAGCTCAGGGATAACTGGTCCAGCCCGCGGTCCAATCGTCACCGCCGGGCGCGAAGGCGCCACGATAAGTGGCCGTGGCGTCGAAGAAGGTCGAGCCATCGACATCGCTCGGCGTCCCCGCGTGCTCCGTGGCAGCCGAGCTCGCAGCTGGCACCCATTCGGGTGCGGATATGTTGAAGGCGTTGAGGAACAGCTCGCTCGCGGCCGAGATCACGTCGTTGCCCTCGGCGCCTGCGCCGGCTCCGGTGAAGTAGTCCTGCTCGAGGTACGTGGTGCCGAGCGTGTCGGCTTGGCCAGCGGCCGGCCAGACCCCACGAAAGACGCTGTGCGTGATCACGAGCTTACCCGCAGCCAAGTAGTCGGCTGTCGTTACGCCGTCGATGTCGATCAAACCTTGAGGCACGCCCTGGGCGTGCGACACCAAGAGCGCGTTGCCGATGAAGGCCTGCGTGCCGTCCCGCAGGCGCACACCGCGCTGCGTGTTCTTGCTCGCGATCATCGTCAGGTTGAAGATGCGCGGCGCGCTCGGCTTGCCAATCGGAGCCGCGGGCGTTGCGTAGCCGTCGGCTTCGATGCCGCAGCTGTCGGCACTGTCGGCATCGTCGTGGGTCTGAATCGCCACGAACTGAGCCTTGCCGCGCCAGCCCTGGTCCCAATCGAGCGAATCGTCCTGGTTGCCGGTGAGCACGATGTGCGAGAGGTCGACGTTACCGCCGAAGATCTCGATGCCGTCGTCGGACGAGCGATGCACCTGCACGTGGTCGATCACCGTGTCGGAGCCGCAGGCGCCGATCGTGAGGCCGTTGAGCTCCTTGGTGCTGCCCGCCTTGAAGCCTGCGAAATTGATGCGCGCGTAGCGCAGCGTCCCGCAGTTCCAGCGGTCGAGCTCCTCGTCGCTCGGTCCGCCGCCGGTGCCGCCGCTGCCCGCCGTACCCGCGGTGCCACCACTGCCGCCGCTACCGCCCGTGCCGGCATCTGCGTGGGGCCAGCCGTAAAGGCCATACGCGGTCTTCGGCAGAGCTTCGGCGTACACCTCACCAGCGGGCTTCTGTGAATCCTCGAAGTTCGCAGGTGCGTTGACGGTCGCGCGCCCGAGCAGCATCAGGCCGCCCCAGCTCCCAGGACTCCAGTTGGCCTCCGGCTCGGCGGTCGTGAATACGATCGGCGCTTCGGCGGTGCCGACAGCGTCGATACGACCACTGCGCGTGATGATGAGCGCGCCCGGTAGCTTCACGCCTTCAGTCCCCTTCACGCCGCGGACCGTTACCCCTGCCGCGATGTGGAGGATCGTGGGAGCCTCACCGCTCGAGTGCACGTAGATGGGCTGCGTGAGCGTGTAGACGGGGCAGGTCCAGCTCGTCTCGGCGTCGATGTCCTGATAGACGACCACACCTTCGCCGGCTGGGTTACCGCACTCGGCAGGGACACCCGTACCTCCCGAGCCTGCGCTTCCGCCCGAGCCTGCGCTTCCGCCCGAGTCTGCTCCAGCCTGGTTGGCGGTTCCGCCCGCGTCGTCACCTGCCGCATTTCCCGTCGTCGCGCCGCTCCCGCCCGCTCCGCCGCCTGCCGTTCCGCCAGTTCCGGCGTTGCCTGCCACGGTGCCGTCGCTGCCTCCGCTGCCGCTCTCCGAGGAACCGGCGCTGCCGCCTTTGCCGCCTTTGTCGCGGTGATCGTCATCGTCCTTGCACGACACGAACGTGAGCAGCGCGAGCGCGCTCCAACCAATCCAACGAGCTCGACGGAAAGTCATGTGCGCCGAGATAGCGAAGGCGCGTGCCGCTCGCGTGGCGACGACGCTTCGGGTTGATGGCGACGAGCGAGCGCGGGTGCGTTCAGTCGGCGGGAAAGCTCGTCCAGCCGAGCGTCCAGTCGATACCGTCTTGTGGCACTCCGCCCCGAAAGCCGGCGGTAGCGTCGAAGCCTGCAGGTACGGCGGCTGGCTGAGTGTTTACGGTCGGATCCGCGGGGGCGAAGATCGGAACGGCCTGGGGCATGTCCTCGGTCGGGTTCAGCGCGGCCGTGAGCCCAGGGTCCTGCATGCGCATGCTGTCCATGGCCGAGAGCACCTGAGCGCGCTCGGTATACGGTCGAGCGTTGTCGTTCATCAGCGCGTGCGATATGTCGATCGACTTGCCGCTTCCTACTTGCGCCTGCAGCACGTCGGGATCGAGGGCGAGGTCGAAGGCAGCGTCGACGAAGCCTTGAATTACCGAGTTTTTGAACACCACGCGCGAGCCCAGCTGCAGCTTGAGCCCATAGTGAAAGTCCATGGCGAACAGCGCGCGCCCGACGAGCGTCGCGTTGTAAATCACCGGTCGCGACACGGGCGAAGCCTCCGGATCATCGGCCGAGTTGCTGCCTTGCATGGCGGCGGATGCTCCCAAGCTCTGCGCGACCACGAACTGCATGGTGCCCGTGTAGCCGCGACTCCACTCGATCGCTTCGCCTGTCTGGTTGTTGCTCACCACCAGGTGTCGGAGCGGTACGGTGCCGCCGAGTAAACCGATGCCGTCTTTGGCGCGATGCACCTGCACGTAGTCCACGACCGTACCGGCGCCACACGCCGCCAGCGTGAGCGCTCCTGCCGGTAGCGAAGCGTCGTCCGTGCTCCCACCGGCGAATTCGACCCTCACGTAGCGCAAAGTGCCGCAGGAGCCGTTGGGATCGCCGGCTTGCCCGCCCCCGTAGTGCGCGCGAAAATCGCTGAGCGAGTCGAACACGGCAGTAGTCGTGGTCTGCGACGGACCGTCGCCGATGAGGATCACGCCGCGGTAGTCGCCCGGTTTGCGTTGCCCTTCGGCCTTGGCGCTCGTAAACGTGATGGGCAGCTGCTCGCTCCCGCTCGCTTCGAGCCGTGCGCCGCGCTGGATTAGCAGCATGACCTTGGGCGCCGCGCGAATCACAGTGCCGGCCTCGATGGTGAGCACCGCGCCCGGCGCGACGATCACGTTACCGGCCAGCTGGTAGTCGTGCTCGCAACTCCAAATCGTGTCGGCGTCGATCGTGAGCTCGCCACTTTCGCCCAAGACTTCGAGGCTACGATCTTCGGGCGTTGGGCAGCGACCAGAGGTCGCGCCCGCGGCGCCCGCTGCATCGCTGTCGGTGCCTCCGCCATCGCTCGCGCCGAGCGTCCCCCCGCCGCCCGAACCGGCGACACCGCCGCCCGAAACACCACCCGATGAGCCGGCGGGCTTCGCACCGCCGCCGCCGTCGCCGGCGCTGCCCGCAGCCCCGAATACGTCACTGCCGGGCTCGAGCGGACTGCAGGCCCAAAGCCACAGCAGCGGAAGCGCCAGACCGGTGGCGATTCCGAGGAAACGCATGCCTCGCCCCGTAGCATGCGGCCCAGGCAGGAGGGGAGGCGCGCGGGCGGCTGTCGACAGATTGTTTCGAACGTGACCACCAGGTGAAGGCTTTGGCACTGTCTGGCCACGATGGCGACGCGCCCTGGTACCATCAGCTTCGATCTGCATGGCCAAGAAGCCACGACCACGCACCCAACGTCGAGAAGCTGAGCGGGCGCTCGGCAAGTTGCACGAGGCGCGCGAACAACTCTTTCGACTCGAACTGGGTGGCGCGCCCGAGCGGCCTGTGGTCGTCCCGACTGCCGCAGTGATCGAGACGCAAGCGCAGTCGACACCGTGCCCTCGTTGTGAAGGCAAGCTCGAGCTCGTCGAGCACGTCGCAGTGACCGTCGCGCGCGTCTCCAGTGCGCACGCTGCACGCTTGCGCGAAGTGCGAATGCGCTGTCGTCAATGTGGGAGCGCGCGCTCGATGTGGTTCCAAATCAACGACATCGGTCCCAACTAGATCTCGTCGCTACGAGATCAAAAAGAGCGCACGGCCGGAGCGCAGCGGCGCGCGCTCCAAATTGACTCAGCCGGCGGCAACGACCGGCGTCCGCCGCCAAAGGACGCTCGCGTGCCGGGTCCTGACGCCAAACCAGCCCCGCGGGCCGCCCAATGAGTCTGGCCGGAGTCGCCTGTGTATCCCCAGCGTTTCAAGAGCCCAGTGGGCGCTCAAAGTCCGTTTCGGATCTTTTCGCGACAGCCGGATGAAACATCGACGAAAGAAATGGCGCGTTAGTTCTTTGGGCGCTCAGGAGCTAGTGGGCTTGAAACCCGCTGGCCGGGGCGAACACCCCGTAACTCACAGCCCACGTCCTTCAGAGGTACCCCAGATGTCCAAACGGCTACTTTCCCTGTTGCTCTTTATCCTGGCGTTACTGCCAGCCAGCATCGCCTGGGCGGAGGACGCCCCGGCCGCTGCGCCGGCTGCCGCAGCTGCTCCGGCTGCTGCCCCGGCCGCGGAAGCAGCCGCCGCTGGCCCGACCATAGAGGAGCGCGTCGGCGACCTCGAAGCGTACATGAACAACGGCGCCCGCGTGGCGAAGGAGTCGAAGGTCGCTGGTCCGGGTCCGGGTCACAACGGCTGGATCATGGTGTGCGCCGCCCTGGTGCTCTTCATGACGCTGCCGGGCCTCGCTCTCTTCTACGGCGGCTTGGTGCGCAGCAAGAACGTGCTGAGCGTCATGGCGCAGTGTCTAGGTCTCGCGGGCGTGGTCACCATCCTCTGGTGGGCCATCGGCTACAGCCTCGCGTTCGCTCCTGGTAGTCCGTTTCTGGGCGGTACGAAGTTCGCACTGTTGAGCGGCGTCGATTCGCTGCCGAACACCGACTACGCAGCGTGGGTTTCCCACAACGTGTGGGCGATGTACCAGCTGATGTTCGCCATCATCACGCCGGCACTGATTGTCGGCGCCATCGCCGAGCGCATGAAGTTCAGCGCGCTGATGTTGTTCATGGTCGGCTGGATGTTCATCGTCTACTTCCCCCTCGCCCACATGGTCTGGGGCATCGACGGCTTCATGAACGGCGTGTGGAACGCGAGCGCAGGCATCAAGGCCATCGACTTCGCGGGCGGCACGGTCGTGCACATGTCCTCCGGTTGGTCGGCGCTGGTGCTGGCCCTCATCGTCGGCAAGCGCAAGGGCTTCGGCAAAGAGAACTTCGCTCCGCACAGCATGGTTTTGACCATGATCGGCACCGGTATGCTGTGGGTCGGCTGGTACGGCTTCAACGCCGGCAGCGCGGTCGCGGCGGACGGCGTTTCTTCGCAAGCGTTCATGACCACCACGCTGGCGACCGCGGTCGCTTGCGCGGCTTGGCCGGCGGCTGAGTGGATTTCTCGCGGCAAGCCCTCGGTGCTCGGCTTCTGCTCGGGCGCTGTCGGCGGTCTGGTCGTGATCACCCCCTGCGCCGGCTTCGTGACGGCTTCGGGCGCGGTCATCATCGGCATCCTCGCGGGCATCGTGCCGTTCTTCGCTTGCACCAAGCTCAAGGGCGCCCTCGGCTACGACGATGCGCTCGACACCTTCGGCGTTCACGCCGTCGGTGGCACAATGGGCGCGCTGCTGGTCGGCTTCTTCGCGACCGCCGACGTCAACGCCAACCTCAACACCAACCTCAAGGACATCGTCGGCAAGACGCTGTGGCTCGAGCAGCTCAAGGCGATGGGCCTCACCATCGTGTTGGCCGTCGTCGCCACCTGCATCCTGGGCTACGCGCTGAAGGCCACCATCGGCCTGCGTCCGAGCGAAGAGGACGAGGTCACTGGCCTCGATCTCAGCGATCACGGCGAGCGCGGCTACCACTCGGGCGAGATCGCCTGAGTCGCCGACGCCGGCTGGCCCCCGGCGCAGTCTGAAAAAAATCCCCAAGAAATAGGCCAAAAGCAGCGAGCGGTGGTTCCGGAGTGCTCCGGGGCTGCCGCTCGCGGCGCTTTGTACGCACTTGGCGAGCGGGCAGGTGAGAGATAAGAAGCGGCATGCCGCTGCCCAGTTATCGCGAGCTCGCGAAGATGATCGACCACTCGCTGCTCAAGCCGACCATGACCGAGGCCGAGCTCGAAGCGGGCTGTCGCTTGGCGGTCGAGTACGACGTCGCCAGCGTGTGCATCATGCCCTACTACCTGGCGCGCTGCACGGCGCTGCTCGCTGGCTCGGACGTGCTGCCGACGACGACCATCGGCTTCCCGCACGGCGGGCAGGTCGCTTCGGTCAAGCGGCAAGAGGCAGAGCAGGCGCTGGACGACGGCGCGCGCGAGCTCGATATGGTCGTGAACATCAGCCAGGTGCTGAGCGGCGACTTCGTCGCAGTGCAGGCCGATATCCTGAGCGTGCTCGAGCCGACCCACGCACGCGGCGCCAAGCTCAAGGTGATCTTCGAAAACTGCTACCTGAGCGACGCGCAGAAGGTGCGGCTGTGCGAAATCTGCGGCGAGCTGTCCGTCGACTGGGTCAAGACGTCGACCGGCTTCGGTAGCTCCGGCGCCACGCTGGAGGATTTGCGCTTGATGCGGCGGCACTCGCCGGCGCACGTGCAGGTCAAGGCGGCGGGCGGCGTTCAGGACCTCGAAATGCTGCTGAAAGTGCGCGAAACCGGGGCCACCCGCAGCGGCTGCAGTAAAACCGACGCCGTGCTCGGAGAGCTACGACGCCGGCTCGCCCTTGGCGCTGACAGCTGACGGGAGCTTGCGCGGCTCGCTATCGCGCTCGGCGGCACGTTCGCCCAGCTCGGCTCGGCGCTGGTCGAGCAGCGCGCGCAGCGCTTCGCGCGTGACACCCAGGCGCTCGGCGACACCTTGCGCCAGCGACGTTTTAGCGACGCCTGGAACGAAGCGATAGGTGGCGCGTCCGCTCGAGCCCAGCTCGACCTCGAGGAACGTGAGCTCCACCGGACGGTCGCGCTCGAGCCGCGCCGCCAGACCGAGGAAATGAGTACTGATGAACGCGGCCGGCGAGAGCTCACCCAAGAGCTCGATCAGCAGCTGGAAGATCTCTTCGCCTTCGGTCGGGTTCGTTCCCGAGCACAGCTCGTCCAGGATGGCCAAACCGCCATGGGGCAGGCTTTCGAATAGCCTTCGAATGCGAGACAGCTCCGTACCCAGACGACCCTCGCTCTGCTCGGCCTCCGCTTGCTGCACCAGCGATACGAATGCGCCGCTGCGCAGCGTGAGCCGTGCGGCACGCGCCGGCACGAATAGGCCCGCTTGCGCCAGCAGCTGGCTCAGCCCGACGGCCTGCAGGAGCCGGGTTTTTCCGCCGGAATTGGGCCCGGTCACGATCGTGATGGCGCGGCCGCCGTGCTCGATGTCGCACGGCACCGGAGGCGTCCGCTCGAGTAGCAAGAATGGATTGAACAGCTGCTCGAAGCGCGAGGGGTCCTCCGCGTGCTCGCGAGTGAGCAGCTCGGGCAGGCTGACGTCCAGGCCCTTGCTCCGAGCCAGGCCGCGGAAGCGCAGCGCCGCCACGTACAGCTCGAGGTCGAGCATCAGCTGATACAAGAGGAGCCACACCTCCTGCATGTCGTCGAAGACACTTTCGACGAGGCGCCCGAGCAGCTCCGACTGGCGCACGTGCAGCCCTCGAACCAACAGCGACAGGCGCGCGAGCAAGCGCTGCCAGGGCGAGCGGTACCAAGGGTTCTTGCGGTTCTCGTCCACGCGTTGAATCACGAAGCTGCGAATCTCGCCGTCGTGGCCCAGCCGCACCCGCACGTCGACGGTAGCGAGGTTGCTCTCGTAGTCGAGCAGGCTCAACAGATGCGACCAGCCCTCGGAGGCTCGCACCCCTTCGGTGAACGCACGCACCCGCGCGAGCGGGCCCTGGGCGCTCGCGAAAACGTGCTCCAGTTTCTCGAACGTGGCTTTGAGCGCGCGCAAGATGTCCAGACGCCGCTCCACCGCGCTGCCGTGTCGGGTCCGCTCGCTGCCCTGGAATAGCTCGAAAAGGTAGCGAATTTCCGCGGCTGCAGCCTCGACTCCGCGCTCCAGCTCGGCGCTGCCCACCAGCTCGCGGAGCACCTGATGCCGATGCTCGATGGTCGCCGCGTCGGTCGAAGGTCGAGTGAGCGCCGCCAGCAGCGGTCGTTGCAAGAGCGGATAGCGATCGGGCTTTTCGTGACTCTTGGTCAGGCAGCGCGCGATGAAGTCCTTCACGAAGAGGTCGCGGACGAACAGCTCCGGATCGAAGGTGCTGGGCCCGGCATCGTAGCTCTTGAGCACGCGTTCGAACGCTTCGGGGGAGCTACCGGTCGCGAACGCGAAGGTCAGTGTTTCGGTGAACAGCCTCGCGTCGACGCGCAACCGGGGTATCGGCTGGAGCAGATCCGGAGGCTCCATCAAGCGCCCAGCGCGCTCAGGCGCTCCAGCAACCGTCCACGAAGCTCCGCATACCGCGAGCTTTGACCCGGCGCCGGGCTCACGTCTTCCTTCGGATCGGTCGCGGCGAAGCGCTCGTAGAGTGAGCTGAAAGAAGCTGCGCCCGCTGCTTCGGCCGCGCGCAATGCGCCGCCCAGCGCCGACGAATTGCCCACCGCGAGTGTGCGGATCTCGGCCCCGAACACGTCGGCGATCACCTGCCGAATTCCGCGATTTTTCGAAGCACCACCGGTCACGCGGATGATCTTCGGCTGCTCGCCGATCCAGTCCGAGTGGCGCTGCATGCTGAGAGCTTGGGCTTCCACGATGGCGCGCGCTAGAGCGGGCGTGTCCTGCCAGCTCCTGAATTTCTCGCTGCCGAAAAGTTCCACCTGTGGCGCCAGTAGCTTGGGGGTCATCTCGGGGATGAAAAACGGCAGCATCAAGTTCCCTTGGTTACCCGGCTGCGTTTCCTCGAGGATGGCGCGCTCGAACGCCGGCCACGAAAGGCCGACGCGGCTTGCCACTTTCTCGCGTGCGAGCGAGCCGTTGGCGAAGCAGATCAGGCACATGAAGCCGCCGGCCGGGTTGCCGAAGACGTGACCGAAGCCGCGCGGATCGGTGCGTGGCTCGCGCATCGCCGCGAACACGGTGTCGCTCGTACCGAGGCTGATCACCGCCGTGCCTGGCTCGGTCGCGCCCATGCCAACGAGGCTCGAGGGGTTGTCGCCGGTGAACGCGAACACGGGCGTGCCGGCCTTGAAGCCGTACTTGGCCACGAAGTAGCCGGCGAGCGTTCCGACTTGAGTACGTGAGGGGACTGGCTTCGGGAGCTTGGCGCCGAGCTCGGGCGCGGTCGCTTCCAGCAAGCGGGGGTTCCAGGTGCCGCTGCGGAGCTCGAGCAAGTTCATGCCCGCGCCGTCTCCGTGATCGATCCCGGCGCTACCGGCGATCAAGAGCGACGCGAGAAAGGAGCTGACCAGGTGGATCTCGCGTGTTTGAGCGTAGGCGGCGGGGTCACGCTCGTAAAACGCTCGGATCTGCGGTCCCGTGAAGCGCTCGATCGCGCGCGACCCAGTGAGCTTCACCAGTTCCGCATCACCGCCCAGAGCAGCCGCGATGCCCTCGCACTGACGGCTGGTCGAGCTATCCATCCAGATGGGCGAGGTGCTTCGGCTGAGCAGCGGCCGCACTTGCTCGACCAGCTCGCGTCTTGGATCCCAGTCACCCACCGCGGAGAGGGGCTGCCGCAGGTAAACGGAGCCGTGCTGCTGGCCGGCACCGCTGATGCCTGCGACTGCGCCGAAGTCGACGCCGCGCGCACGGAGCTGCCCGAGCAGTCGATCGAGCGCCGCCACCCACATCAAGGGGTCGGCGTGCTTGACCTGTGGATCATCGTGCTCCAAGAAGCCGGACGGAGATCGAAATTCGGGCAGCGCCCGGCCAAAGCTCAGGCTCTCGTCGAGCACGACCTTGCCCGAATCAGCGTCAATCAGCAGGGCAGAGAGGCTTTGGGTGCTGGAATCGAGACCCAAGAACAAACCCATGGCGGGATAGGCTAATCTCCCGAACCCCCAGCCACAATCCAAGCATGACCCCCGCCATCGAAATCGACCAGAGCCAGCCCCTCCTGGTCGTGGTGCGGTTTCATCGGGGCTCGAGCGACGCGGAGTTCGAGCAGTACTTAGCTGACTACATTGCCATCCTGCAGAAGCTGCCCAGGTTCGGGGCTGTGTTCGCTCCCGCTCCCGGCCTGCCGATGCCGGCGCCCCGGCACACGCGCTGGCAGACCAGGTTCATGAAGGAGTACGGCGCGCTCATTCACGAGCGCGTGGTCGGCATCGCGTTCGCGCTGCCCTCGCCGTTGATGCGAGGCGTGCTGCGCGGCATCTTGGTGCTTCAGCAGATCCCGTGTCCGCACACGGTGGTCGGTACGGAACCGGAGGGCGTTGCCTGGGTGAAGGCGCGGCTCTGGAGCGACCACGTGCGGCGCATGAAAGAATCGCAGAGCTAGGTGGCCGTACAGGCCGTGACCATCAGGAGAGAGTGACGAGTGGGCGTTTCACGTGGTGCGCTGACATTCACCAGGCTGTTCGTACAAGGCAAACCTCCGCGCGACCTGCGCAAGCGCTACGTGGACGCGGTTCGGCTGCGCAAGTTCGTGCCGCTCGCGCCCGAGGACGAAGCGTCCGAGGCGGTGGGCTGGTGCGTGATCGAGCGGCCGTTCGATCTCGACTTCGAGGCTGATCGCATCTTTTACGATCGCTTCTTGGTGCTCGGTCTGCGGGTCGACAAATGGCGGATTCCGGGCGCGCTGCTGCGCGCTCAGGTGGCAGACGAAGAACAGCGCATGCTGTCGCGCGGCCGCGACAAGAAGCTGTCACGGGCTGAAAAGGACGAGATCAAGCTGCGCGTGGTAGCGCGGTTGCGCCGCAAAATTTTGCCGACGTCACGCGCTTTCGACGTGCTGTGGGATCTGGATGCCGGCACGGTGCTCCTCTTCACGCATTCGCAGCGCACGACCGACGAGCTGATGGCCTTGTTCCAGAAGACCTTCGGGCTCGAGCTGACCGCCGATAGTCCGCACGCGGCAGCCGGGCGCGCCGACCTCCCCGGCCCCTTGCAGAAAGCCTTCGAGAAGGTCGAACCGATCAGCTTCGCGGAAGGGCGCAAGGCCAAGGCCGCCGCGGCCAAGCCGGCGCCGGGCGGCCCCGCTGCCGCGCGCGTGGACGCCGACGACGCCGAGCTCGACGACGAAGAGCGTGACCTGATCGAGCGCATCGAGACGACGCGCTTTTTGGGAGCGGAGCTGCTGCTGTGGCTGTGGCTGCGCGCGGAGCTGATCTCGGACCCGCTCGCTTTGGGGGAGCTCGGCGAAGCCGAGGTGTGGCTCGATCGCAAGCTCACCCTGGAGCACGTGCTCGACCGCACGGAGCGCGTCGCGGTGCGCGGGGCTCAGCCTTCTGGCAGCGCCGAGGCGCGCGAAGCCGTGCGCAACATGAAACTTCCGGCCCTGTCGCGCCTGATCGTGCGCCGCCAAGAGCGTGATTTCGCTTTTGATTTCAACGCTACACGCTTCCTGCTCGGAGCTGGCGCAGTGCCGGCTCTGTTGAAGGAGGAGGGCGACGACGCTTTCCTCGAGCGCTGCGCGCTGATCGAGGAGCTCACGTCGGTGCTCGACGCGCTCTTCGCCGCCTTCTTGCGCGAGCGACTTGCTCCCGGCTGGGCCAAAGGCTGGCAGCCTGCGCTCATGGCCTGGGTCGAGAGCGAGAACGTACCCGCGTCGGTCCTCAAAGAGATCGCAGCCTCCGGCCGCGCCGCGAAACGCTCGGCCTAGCAGAATTGGCGCGGCTGGCCGGTGGCTTCGATCACGCTGGTCCAAGTGTCGCCCAAGGGGTCGACCTGCTTGCGGCTGCGAGTCGCTAGCGGCATGGGCACGTGGACGAAGTGGTGGTGCCAGCGACCGATCAGCATGTCGGTGTTGCCGGCCATGGCGGCGTGCACCGCGTTGCGCGCCATGTTCCAGCAGTACACGCTGTCCGAAGGCGAGGCTGGCACGCTGCGAATGGCGTAGCTCGGATCGATGTATTTGAGCGTGACGTCGCGCGGGTGCTCCTTGAAGTGCCGCGTGATGCGGTCCCGCAAGAAGACGCCGACGTCGGCCAGCTTGGCGTTGCCGCTCTTGTCGGCGCCTGACTCGCCCGCCGTGGCCAAGTCCTGGGCAGCGCCTTCGGCCACCACGATCACGGCGTGGCCCTGGCGATCGAGCACGCGCTCGACGTAGCGCAGTACGCCGTGCTCGCCCTCGAGTTGCATCGAGACCTCCGGGATCAATACCAAGTCCACGTCGGTCGAGGCGAGCGCTGCATTGCACGCCACGAAGCCCGAATGCCGGCCCATCAACTTGACGAGGCCGATGCCGTCGCGCGCACCCGTCGCTTCCACACGCGCGGCGCGGATCACGTCGACCGCGGCCGAGTAGGCGCTCTCGAAGCCGAAGCTGCGATCGATGAAATGGATGTCGTTGTCGATGGTCTTGGGGACACCGACCACGCTGATGGAGAGGCCGCGCTTCTCCACCTCGGCGCCGATCTGCATCGCGCCGCGGATCGTACCGTCGCCGCCGATCACGAACAGCATGTCGAGGCCGAGCGCCTCGAGCGTATCGACCATCTTTTCTGCCGGCTGACCGCCGCGCGACGAACCCAAAATGGTGCCGCCGAGGTGCTGGATGCCCGAGACGCTGTCGGGCGTCATCGAGTCGGGCGTCTTGCCGTACGAGGTGAGGCCCTCGTAGCCGTAACGAAAGCCGTAGATTCGTTTGACGCCGTAGCCGAACCACAGCTCGAGCACGAGGCCGCGGATCACGTTGTTCAGCCCCGGACACAGGCCACCGCAGGTGACGATGCCTGCGCGCACACGATTGGTGTCGAAGAATACTCGGTTGCGCGGCCCCGCCAGCTCGAACGCCGGGAGCTGCTTGATGAGCTCGACGGCGCTGGGCAGAGCCGAGAGCTTGTCGTTGACGAGCACCTTGTCCGCTTCGCCGACGAAGTGCATCGCGCCCTCGCCCAAATGCGCGACGACCGGGGATGGGTGATGACACCTGCCCAGGTCTTTGATCGCGACGTCGTGCGCGGTGATGTGACCGGCCACTCCGGGCACCTGAATGTTCAGAGCCGACTCGGAGCGAGCGGAGGGTGGGGGTGGAGTCGAGGATTCGCGAGCAGCTTCTGCGCACATCCTTCCGAGATCGTGCTCCCGCCCAAGTTTCGCGAATGAGTCGCGCGGATTACGTCGGCGGAGGCTCGGTCGACGGTATTGCGGCGTTTACCCGACGTGACTGCCGCCCCGCACGCAGCGCCAGAATTCCGGCTCCCACGACCAGCAGCGTACCGAGCGTGCTGAGTCCGTCAGGGTGGCGCGAGAAAACCAACCAGTCCAGCAGCGCAGCGAAAGCCACCGAGCTGTAGATGAACGGGCCGACTTGAGCGGCGGGCGCCAACTGATAGGCGCGCGTCATCAGGAGCTGGGCCACGGTGCCGGACAGCACCAGCACGGCCAGGCTCGGCACGTTCTCGGCGGTAGGCGCGCGCCAAGCGAAGAGTGCGGGGCCTAGCGCGATCAGGCTCGAGCTGATCGAAAAGTAGAAGACGATCTTGGTGACCGACTCGGTCCGGGTCAGCCTGCGCACGCCGACCTGAGCCGTCGCTGCCAGCACCGCACCGAGCGCGCCGATCAGCGCCGCCGGCTGGAAGAGCGCGAGTCCCGGCTTGAGGATCAACACGAGGCCGATCAGGCCGATAGCCAGCGGCTTCCACACGCCCGCGGGCGTGGGCTCGCCCAGCCAGGCGCGCTCTACCAGTGGGATGAACAGCGGTAGCGAGTAATTCAGGAGTAGCGCTTCGGCCAATCCGAGCTTCGCGATCACGAAGAAGAAGCAGTACATGGCCGCCATGCCCATCGCGCCGCGCACGATGTGCTCTCGCAGGTGATCGGTGCGGAGCGCCGCACGACCGCGGCTGATCATGGTCGGTAGCAGCACGAGCAAGCTCAGCGCGCAGCGCAAGAACACCACCACGGCGTTCGGGAGCGAGTGTGAAAGCAGCTTCACCATTACGCTCATCACCGCGAAGAGCAGCGCGGCCAGCACCATGAACGCGGCTGCGCGCGTGAGGTCCGTGCGTTGTTCGACGATCGGCAGCTCGAGACGCCGCCTTTCCGGCCGTTCTGGAAGGGTTTCTGGGATCACGGTGCGCGGGGCACGAGCCTCATAGCACTCTCGTGGGCGGGCTCGCGCGCGACTCTCGGTTTGGTGCTCCGTGCCGGGGCAAAAGTGACGGTTGCGAAAAAATCCGAGCTGGGCTCTGCTGTCGGCCTCCGCAGTTTTCTTGGGGCTCGCTTCGCCATGCGTCTTTCCTTTCGTCTAATCGGATCGTTTGCCGCTGTTTGTGCGCTGCTCGCAGCGCTGCCTCGCGTCGCAACCGCGGCGGAAGGCGGCTTTTCGATGCAGGCATCGGGGTCCGGTGCTGGCGCGAGCGCTTCGAGCTCGGGCGGTAGCGCGGACAGCTTCTGGCGCCAGTTTCGGCCCACGCCGATGGCGCTGGAGCTGGGCGTGTACGCGGGCGCCGCCTTCTTCTCCGACGACCACAACCTGCAGAATCTCGCGATTGTCGAGCAGCCGCCGGCCACTGGTCATCAGGCTCTCGATACCGGGTTCGACCTCGGCTTGCGCGCGGGGCTTTACCCCCTGTCTTGGCTCGGCGCCGAGGTCGAAGGCGGGCTCATCTTCAGCAAGACCGCGGAGAGCGGTCAGAGCGCGCACCTTTGGACCTACCGCTTGCACGCCGTGGCGCAGTACCCGGCGTATCGGCTCGTGCCTTTCGTCACCGTCGGGGTGGGAGGCATGAACCTGCGGAGCGACGTCGACGCGCTCGGCAAGGACAGCGACCCGACGTTTTACCTCGGCGTCGGCGCCAAGTTCGCCATCACTCAGCAGCTCAGTGTGCGCTTGGATTTTCGCGACAACCTGATGCAGAAGAACATGCTGATCTCCGGCGTGGAGAACGGCGATCTGGTGCAGAATTTCGAGCTGCTCTTGGGCGCGTCGTTCACGCTCGGTCGCACCCCTGCCGAGCAAGCGCCGCGGGATTCCGACAGCGATGGCTTCGTCGACGCCAGCGACGCGTGCCCGACCGCGCCCGGCGTCGCGCCGAACGGCTGCCCGGCGCCGCTCGACAGCGATCAGGATGGCATCGTCGACGCGCAGGACGCCTGTCCCAGCGAAAAAGAGGATGGCTTGCCGCCGAACGCGACCGACGGTTGCGCCAACAAGGATGCCGACGGCGACGGGGTCTTGCTCCCGGATGACAAGTGCCCGACCGAGAGGGGCGTCGCGCCCGATGGTTGCGCCGTCCACGACCAGGACGGCGATGGTTTGCCGGACGCCGCCGATAGCTGCCCGGACCAGCCGGAGACCAAAAACGGCTTCAAAGACGGGGACGGCTGTCCCGACGAGCTACCCAAAGAGGTCGCCAAGTTCGCGGGGGTGGTGAAGGGTATCAACTTCGATTTCGGCAAGGCCACCATCCGCAAAGACTCGAACAAGACGCTCGACGAAGCGGTTGCGGTCCTGACCCAGTATCCGGAGCTCCGCATCGAAATCAGCGGGCACACCGACAACGTCGGCGATCTGCAAAAGAACACCGAGCTCTCCGAGCAACGTGCGAGCGCCGTGAAAGACTACATGGTCGGTAAAGGCATCGACGCTACACGCGTGCACACGCGCGGCGCGGGCCCGAATGAGCCGGTTGCCGACAACGCGACGGACAAGGGCCGCCAGGCCAATCGGCGCATCGAGTTCAAGCTCCTGCAATAGACAAAGCGATTTTCGCTCCAGGCGCTGCCGCGGAGCGTGCCACCAAACAGTTGGAGAAAAACATGCGAAGTAGAGCAATCTGGTGCTTTCTCGGTCTCGTGGGTTTGAGCGGCGGTCTGCTCTCGGCTTGCGACAGTGACGATCCGCCGGCCAAGAGCTCGGCGGGCGAGTCTTGTGAACGCGCGTCCGACTGTGCCGACGGCCTCAAGTGCATCGAAGGTACCTGCTACAAGGGTGCGGCCGTCGGCGGTGAAGGCGGGGACACCAGCGAGCCTGGCCCGACGCCGCCCGTGCTGAGTGGCCTCGGCGAGAGCTGTACCAAGCGGGCCGATTGCGAGGACGGCCTGCGCTGCTTCAACGAGCGCTGTACCGACGAGACCGAGGGCATGGGCGGCGCGCCCAGCGCGATCCTCGGCGGGCTTGGCGAGACGTGCAAGGTCACGGCCGACTGCGAGCCCGACTTGACCTGCGTACCGGGCAACGCGTTGACTGGTGTTTGCACGGCCGTGGTGACCGGCTTGACGCCCACCGGCAAGGACTGCCACGCCGAGTGTAAGGAAGCGATCGACTGCTGTGAGCTTCCGGTGGCTTATCATCAGCCGTACGACGCTTTTTCATACACCTATGGCACGGGCGCGAACTCGTGCGCCGAGCTGAAGTCGCTGCTGACCGCCGTGGATTGCACGGGGGTGCTGCTCGCGGCTGAAGCAGCGCGCTGCTTCGCTTACGATGCCTTCTGCAACTGCGCAGACGACGCCTGGTCGTGTAACGAGATGGGCTCTTGCGTGTACGACGCAGAGTGCACCGCGTCGGGCGCGACTCCCGGTGGGTGTCCGGCGCTCTCGCGCAGCGGTCGGGCGCTCGTGGCGACCTGCACCGTCGACGGCGCGTGCGCTCTGCCGTCGTCCTCTTGCTCCGACGACGACAGCTGCACCGGCGAGCTGGTCGCCGATTCGCCGCTCGATACCTGCGTGGCGGACGAGTGCACTTGCTACAAGAAGAGCGGTTGTTACCGCAAGTGCAGCGTCGACCTCGACTGCGCCGTGGGGCAGGTGTGTAACGACGACGCGGTTTGTGAAACCGCGCCGCAGTGCACGACCGACGAGCAGTGTGGTCGGCTCAAGGGCGACTACCGCTGGGTGTGCGACAAGACGAGCGAGAAGTGCATCAAGCCTTGCGAGAACGATCTGGATTGCAATCCGACGGGCTTGACCACGCAGCTTACGATGCTGTGTAACGCCGACAAGATGTGCGAGCCGATCGGCTGCACCTCGGACGACGACTGCCCAGCGCCGGCCCCCGGTGGCGGCGTGAAGAACTACTGCACTGAGGCGCTTGCCGCTGCTGGGACCACGATCGCGTCGGCCATCACCGACGGCCCGTGAGGCGCTGAAGCCACGCGGTAGCGAGGGCGGCCCCGCTCCAGGTCGGCAACGGCCGGGCGGGGCCAAAGCCCGGGCGGGCGCTTTACAGCCCGCTACGATTTTGGGGCGCGTTTTCGGCGCCGCCACGATTGTGACACGCTTTTTAGTGGTTCTCCGCCGCTCGCGTGACTATTTCGTGGCGCCTCAAATGTCGTCGAAACTATCTGACATCGGCCTGATTGGTCTCGCGGTCATGGGCCAAAACCTGGCCCTGAACATCGCGGACCACGGTTTCAAGATCTCCGTTTACAACCGCACCACGGCCACCACCGACAAGTTCGTGGCCGAGAACCCGGACACCCCTGGCGGGCTCGTCGGCAGCGCGACGCTCGAAGAGTTCGTGCAGTCGCTGTCCAAGCCGCGCAAGATCGTGATCCTGGTCAAGGCTGGCGGCCCGACCGATGCTGTCATCGACGGCCTACTGCCGCTGCTCAGCAAGGGTGACATCGTGATCGACGGCGGTAACGCGCTGTGGACCGACACCATCCGACGCGAAAAGGCGCTCAAGGAAAAGGGCTTTCGCTTCATCGGCTCGGGCGTGTCGGGCGGTGAAGAAGGCGCGCGCTTTGGTCCGTCGCTGATGCCGGGCGGCGATCCCGCTGCCTACCAGGTGCTGGAGCCGATCTGGAACGCCATCGCGGCCAAGGTGGACGCGAAGACCGGCAAGCCGCTGCTCGGCGCCACGCCCGGTAAGCCCATCGTCGGCGGCGTGCCGTGCGCCACGTACATCGGCGAAAACGGCGCCGGCCACTACGTGAAGATGGTGCACAACGGCATCGAGTACGGCGACATGCAGATGATCTGCGAGGCGTACGACTTGCTGCGCACCCTCACGGGCGTGAAGCCGGCCGAGCTGTCCGAGATTTTCCAGAAGTGGAACAAGGGCATCCTCGACAGCTTCCTGATCGAGATCACCGCAGACATCCTGGGCCAGAAAGACCCGGTGACGAAGAAGCCGTTCGTCGACATCGTGCTCGACGCCGCCGGCCAGAAGGGCACCGGCAAATGGACGAGCGCCAACGCGCTCGACATGGGCGTGCCCGCGCCGACGGTCGCCGAAGCGGTGTTCTCGCGCTGCCTGTCGGCGGTCAAGGAAGAGCGCGTCGCCGCGTCGAAGATCCTCAAAGGCCCGGGCAAGAAGTACAAGGGTAGCAAGAAGGCGCTCGTCGACGCCGTCATGGATGCCCTCTACTGCTCCAAGATCTGCTCCTACGCGCAAGGCTTCCAGCTGATGCGTTCGGCGCAGGAAGAGTACAAGTGGCAGCTCGACTTCGGTCAGATCGCGCAGATCTGGCGCGGCGGCTGCATCATCCGCGCCTCCTTCTTGCAAAAGATCACCGAGGCGTACGCGCGCGATCCGAAGCTCGCCAACTTGCTGCTCGATCCGTACTTCAACAAGACGGTCAAGAAGGCGCAGAAGAACTGGCGCAAGGCGATCGTGCTCGGCGTCGAGCACGGCGTCTCGCTGCCGACCTTCACCAGCGCGCTGTCCTACTACGACGGCTATCGCACGGCGAAGCTGCCCGCGAGCTTGCTCCAGGCCCAGCGCGACTACTTCGGCGCGCACACGTACGAGCGCGTCGACCAACCGCGCGGCAAATCCTTCCACCTGGATTGGCCCGAAAAGAACCGCCCGCAGCTGGCAATCTGAGCCGCATCACGGCCGTATCCCGGCCCCGTGCCCGTAAACGTGCCCGTGCCCGTGCCCGACGGTCCGTAAGGATTCGTCGGGCACGTTTCATTTGGGGGGCTGCCGAGACGCAGCTCGAATTGCAGAAGCTAATGGGGCGGAGACGGGTGGTGCTGAGGCGCGTGTGGGATGCGAAGGTGCAAGGTGCAAGGCGGAAGGGGCACGCGTGAAGTGGGAAAGCGTGAAGTGGGAAGCGCGGGCGAGGTGGAAGTGGGGCCTTGCTGGCTGATCGATTTTGCCTGCTTGGGCGCGCCGCCTCCAGGCCGGGGCCGGCGCGAAGCGCCGGTGGCGTGTCCACGCGCAGTCCGAGGCGGGCCTGCGGTTCGCCCGCGAGCTGGCGG
>JBEHXA010000048.1:0-20124 GCA_048498935.1 Myxococcota bacterium | reverse complement strand
CGCAGTTCCAAAGGTCCGTATCTCCGCCCCAGACGGTGATCACGACCATCGGGTCCAGCTCGCTCTTGAGCGAAAACGGGGCGACTCGTCCCTGAAAGATCTTGGTGGGGTTGTCGGCGACGGCCGCCCGACGCGCTGCGAAGTCATCCCCCCCTGTGCCAAATGCGCTGCCATCGTCCTTCGTGACGTACCACTCGCCCGAAATGGGCAAACCACCCGCCCAAAAGTCTGAATCGAAAGTGAGCGCACGATTGGTCATCGTGCCGCCCGATGAAATGCCTCCCACGAAGACGCGCCGCTGGTCGACGCTGTACTTGCTCGCCACGCATTTGACGACCGCTTGCAAGAACGCAGCATCAGGACCCGCATCGGTCTTCCAGGGATCGCCCGCCGGCCCGAAGACGCGGCCCTCGTTCCACGGGTTCCAGCTCCACCCGCCGCTTCCGGCCATGTTGCAGGTGCCGCCGTTTTGAGCCGTGCCAGCGCCACCCACGGTACCGGCGCAGCGCCGCACCGGGCCGATTACGATGTAACCGTGGTCGGTCAGCTTGCGATTGCCGCCACGCGCATCGAGGTTCTCGTTCGTCGACTCGACCGACCCCGTGAGCGGTACCCAAACCGGCCGGGGTGTTTGCAGGTCGTCCGGCAAGTTCAGCGAAAAGGAGCGCTCGCCGGTCGGAGTCGGAAACCCCGTATTGATGCCCGGCATCGGCTCGAAGGTACCGGGACATGCTGGCGTCCACAGCTCCGTCGGCAATGCTGCGTCGCCGCCCTGCCCAGCCTCGCCGCTCGCCGAACCACCGGTCTCGGCTCCGCCACCGCCTTGACCGCCGGGCCCTGCAGGGTCGGTGCCTCCAGTGCCAGCGTTCGCACCGCTTCCACCTGCTCCGGCGCCAGCGAGCAATGCGCCCGCACCTGCCCCTGCTCCAGCAGCACTAGTGCCAGCTGTTGGTGACGTTCCGCCCTGCCCTGCTGACGGGGACAGTGGCGGAACGACGCCGCTGTTAGAAGGATGGTTGCCACAAGCAGCTGCCGCGGCGACGACGACCACGCACGAAGCGAGAACCAGGCGCAGCCGCATTGGGCTCTAAGTGACCACGGCCCTTCACCATGGACCACGCCGGCCCCCGAAACCGGCAAGGTCAGGGCAAGAGCAAGCCGTGAGCGGCGTCGAAGATGTAGATCGCCCCCGCTTCGGCGAAGCCGCCCGGGCTCGCCTTCTGGGAACCGATGGCGATTTTGCCTCCGCCGATCGCGAAGCCTCCGTACTCGAACCGCGCGTCGGCTTTCGGTGCCGGGTTCGGATACATGTACCGGATGCGACCGGTGTCGAGGTCGAACAGAAATGCCGACCCGGCATTGGCGACTCCGCCGCTGTCTTGGCCAAAGGCTCCGATCAGCAAAGCGTCGCCGTCGACCGACAATTCTTGACCGAAAAATGCGAGCTCCTGGGGCAGCGGATTTTCGAGAGTGCGCACCCGAGCGCCGGTGACCGCGTCGAAAATGTGCACGGCTCCCGATTTGGACGAGCCGTTCGTCGTGAAATGGGGGGCACCGACCAGAATGTATCCACCGCCGACAGCCAAGGAGCAGCCGAAGCAGCTGATCTCGGAGGGTGGCAGCGGGTCGACTAGGCTCCGCCTCAACGCTCCGTCCAAGCCGTGGATTTCAACGAGTGAGCGACGATTATCGGTTTGGCTGACGTCTGCGATGAGCAGCTCGTCGCCGGAGATCACCAGGCTGTCTCCGAAAGCGCCATGCACATTCGTGGGGTCCGCGAAAATCGTCCGCAGCAGCGTGCCCTGGGCCCGGTCGAAGAGGTACACCTTGCCGCCATTGGTGTCCGATACCGCCACCACGTCGGCATTTGCCGCATACGCCCGACCGTATGATGGAATGGGCCGCGGCGCTGGGTCGGGGAATGTTCGAATCAGCGCGCCCGTCGTGGCATCGAGCAAGTGGACGTCGCTGGACGCACCACCGTTGTTGAACGTGCCGACGAGGACCTGGCCGTCGGTCCACACGATCGGCCCCTTGAACGTCTTACCGAAATACGGTGCGCCTTCGAGCTCCAAGGAGCCGTCGGCTCCGGAGAAGCGCAGCAGTGTGCCATCGCCCGGATTTTGAGACGGCGCCGGCACTTTTCCGAGACCCAACACGTCGCTGCCGGCAAACGCAACGGGCAGACCCAGGTGATCACCGGGCACGTGACGGTACAGGGTGGACTTGGGGCCGAAGCGCGTTTCGAGCGTGAAGGAACCGCTGTTCTTTCCGATCACCACGTTGGACGTGACCGAGCTGAGCAGGTCCACGTACTCATCCGCTGAGACCAGCTTGATCGCCAGGGTATCGCCGTCCTGGACGGGCACAGCGCTGTCGCCGGTATCGGTGCCGTTGAGCACGATCGTTCCGCGCGATGCAGTGGCCATCTCGGTGCCGCCGTCGAAGAGGTGCACCTCGAGCTCCTCCGAAATGACTTCGGTAGCGAGTTCGATCGTGCTCTTGGTGGCAAAGGCCAGCGAATAGTCGTGCATGTTGAGCAGACCATCAGCGTCGCTATCCACGTAGTCTTCGAAAGCCGGTACGGTGCCGCTGCCCAGCTCGTCGAAGCGCGCCTCGAGATTGCTACGCACTTCGGCCAAGTCGAGCGCCACACCAGCATCGAGCAGGTCCTGTTTGAGACCGGCGTCGCTCAGCACACCGTCAGACGCGAGATCCGACGCGATGTCAGCGAGGCGCTCCGAGAGCTCGGACACGACCGTCGCGGAGCCGCTGGCCTGACTGGTGGCCATTTGCTGCATCACCGCCGATGCAGCTAGCAAAATCGCGTTGTCGTCACCGGCCAACGCGACGTCCATGTCGTCGAACGAGCCGGTCTCTTCCTGAATATTGAAGACCTGGAGCACCTCGGCGCGAGCCTGCGCGTCGGCCGCGGCAAACCCCGCTCCTTCGCCGATCAAATGGGCGAGACGCGGACCCGCAAGATCGGTCAAGACGTTGACGTTCGCGATCTGATTGGTTCGCAGATCCGAGTAGCTCCGCAGCGTGAGCGGGCTCGACGACGAGGCGCCCGCGACTTCGTCGTAATAGTAGCCGTCGGCGATGACCTCGAGGAAGGGCGAGAGCAAGGCGCCCGGCACTTCGAACGAGCCGAAATTGTCGCTCGTCTTTGCGCTGAACGTGCGCCCGGTGGCCTCGAGCGAGGCATCGAGCTCCTGCATGGTCATGGTCGAGCCAATGTTGAACGGCCCTTTCTGCACGACCCCGTGAGCCTCGTACGGCCCACCGGCACCTTCGCCACCAGCGCCTTCGCCCCCGGCGCCCGCGTTTGCTCCGCCGTCACCCTGGCCGCCTGCACCTGCGTTCGAGCCGCCGCCACCTTCGCCCGGCGTCCCGGCGCTGGGTGCCGCCCCGCTGCCGCCGTCACCAGCGGACGTGCCGCCCTTGGATTGAGAGGGGCCATCGTCGTCGTCGTCGCAGCCTGCCAACGCCGCGCCGCATAGCGTCAAGACCAAGATAGAGACGCAAGATGCTCTCATCGGTGCCAACCTCCCACGAACGAAAGTGTACATAGTCACGGTACCACGCCTTGAGTTGCGTCGAAGATGTAGATCGCGCCAGCTTCCCCAACGCCAGCGGGGCTCGCGTAGCGCGCGCCAATCGCGATTTTGCCTCCAGCCATCGCGAAGCCTCCGTAGCGAGGGACCATTCCTGTCGCCTCGGGCTCGGGACGGGGAAACGTGAAGCGCGTCCGCCCGGTCCGGAGATCGATCAAGAACGCCGTCCCAGCGTAGTCGAATCCGCCACTGTGTTGCTGCGGAGCCCCCACCAGCAGATCATTGCCCTCGGCAGCCAGCTCGGCGCCGAAGAGGGCGTTGCCTTGGGGCATCGGATTTTCGAGGGTGCGCAGCCGAGCGCCGGTGGCGGCATCGAAGATGTGCACGGCGCCTGACGCCGTCAGGTCGCCAGTCATGAAGGAGGGGTCGCCGACCAAAATGAAGCCGCCCGCGACTGCCAAGGAGCACCCGAAGCACCCGTGAGGCAAGGGATCGATCAAAGATCGCTTGAGTTTTCCGTCGATGCCCCGGATCTCGACCACCGAGCGGCGCGAAGACCTCTCCACGTCTGCGATGACGAGATCGTTGCCCCAGAAAGCCAGGTTCCGTCCGAACGCGCCGCGGCTGTTGCTGGGGTCCGAATAGAGCGTCCGGACCAGCATGCCGCTGGTTCGGTCGAAAAGGTAAACCCTGCCGTCCGCGAGGGAGGGATCGGAGACCGCCACCAGGTCGTCCGTGACCGCGTAGGCCGTGCCGTATTCGGTTGCCGCGGTGTGCAGCGGGTTATGAAACGTTTGAACCAAGGAGCCAGTCGTGGCGTCGAGCAAGAACACGTCGTCGGAGGCGATACCGTCGACTTGCGTGCCGACCAGGACTTCGCCGCGGTGATAAACGAGTGGGCCGTGGAGGGTCTGGCCGGGCTGTGCGTAGTCCGCTTGTTTCTCGAGCCTCAAAACACCATCGTCGCCTGCGAAGCGAAGCAGGGACCCACCACCGGAAGGATCCCGCGCTAGCGGCATCATCCCGAGGCCCACGACATCGGCGCCCGCGAACGCTATCCCTTGGCCCAGGTGGTCACCTGGCACGCGGCGGAACAGCGTCGCCTTCGGTGTGAAGCGCGTTTCCACGGTGAAGGAGCCGCGGTTCTTGCCGACGGTGACGTCTGCGGTGACCGGCGTTACCACATCCAGGTACTGCTCCGCAGATGCCAACTTGACGGCCAGAACATCACCGTCTTCGACCGCGGCCGTCACCACACCGGTATCGATTCCGTTGAGCACGATCGTGCCGCGCGACACGGCAGCCGTTTGGGTGGTTCCGTCGACGATATGAAGCTCGATTTCCTCCGAGGTAACCTCGGTGGCAAGCTCCGTCGTGCTCTCGGTCCGGAAGGCGAGTGAGTAGTCGTCCCGGGTGAGCAAACCGTCGGCGTCGCTGTCCACGTAGTCTTCGAACGCCGGCACAGTCCCTGCACCGAGCTCCTCGAAGCGCGCTTCCAGAGAGCCCCGCGCGGCGGCGAGGTCGAGCACCACGCCAGCGTCGAGCAGATCTTGTTCGAGCCCTGCGTCGTCGAGCTCACCGTCCAGCTCGAGATCCGAACCGATGGCTGCAAGGCGGCCCGAGAGCTCGGCAACGACCGTCGCGGAACTATCGGCATGAGATCGAGCCACTTGCTGCATCACGACCGATACGGCGAGCAGGACGGCGTTGTCGCGTCCCTCCAGCGCGATGTTCATGTCGTCGAACGATCCGGTTTCATCCTCGATGTTGAAAACCCGAAGCACCTCGGCCCGAGCCTGCGCGTCCGCTTCGGCAAAACTGGCCCCTTCGTTGGTCAGGTACGCGAGGCGTGGGCCTTCCAGGTCGGTCAAGACGTTAACGTTGACGACCGAATTGGTCCGCAAGTCCGAGTAGGCGCGGAGCGTCAGCGGGCTCGACGAGGGAATACCTACGACTTCATCGTAGTAGTAGCCTTCGCCGGTGATCTCGACGAGCGCCGATCCTACCCGGACGGGCAGCTCGAACGAGCCGAAATTGTTGGTGGTTTCGGTGCTGAAACTGCGACCGGTTGGGTCGAGACCGCTATCGAGCTCCTGAATCCTGATCGTCGCGCCGACGTTGAACGGCCCCTTCTGCACTACCCCGTGAGCCGGGTAGGAGCCTTGGGCCTCGGAAGACCCGCAACCCGCGAGCGGAACGCACCCCAAGACAAAGCCCAAGAACGAAGCACCAACTGCCTTCATCGCCACACCTAACCTCCGAAACCACGACCCGCCGCGGAGGCTAGCGCATTGCTCTCCCATCGGCAACGCGCGCCAACCGGCGCCTGGGCGCTGCCCGATTTGCGCCTCTAGCGCCTCAGCTCATGCAGCTGATCGTCGATGCGCCCCATCACGTCGCGCGTGAGCTCCGCGTCGGGGAGCAGCGTGGTTCGGAAATGGTCGCGGTAGGGGACGTTGAAGCTCGAGCCGGGCGCGACGAGCACGTGCTTCTGTTCGAGCAAGTCGAGCGCGAAGGCGCGATCGTCGAACGGTTGCTTCAGAAGCTCGGTTTTGACGCGGATGAAAGCGTACATGGCCCCGCGCGGGGGCACGACCGACAGGTAGCGACTGCCCGCGACCGCCTCGAGGATCGCGCGTCGCGTTTCGAAGAGCCGCCCACCGGGCCCGGTCAGGTCGAAAATCGATTGATGGCCGCCGAGCGCGGTTTGTACGGCGAATTGCCCAGGAACGTTGGAGCAGAGCCGCAGTGACGCGAGGAGCTCGACCGCATCGATGTAGTCCTTAGCGTGCGCCCGCTCACCCGAAAACGTCACCCAGCCCACGCGCAGACCACACGCGCGGTAGATTTTGCTCAGGCCCGCGAAGGTGAGGCAGAGCGTTTGCCGCGCGAGCGTCGCCATCGGGACGTAGCGAGCGCCCTCGTACAACATCTCGTCGTAAATCTCGTCGGCGCACATCACCAGCCCGTGCTCTTCCGCCAACGCGGCGAGCTGCTTCAGCACCTCCTCCGGGTACACGGCGCCGGTGGGATTGTTCGGGTTGATGACGACGATCGCACGCGTCTTGTCCGTGATCAACGCGCGCACTTCCTCGACATCGGGCACGAAGCCGCGCTCGGGACGGCAAGGGTAGTGCACTGCCTTGGCGCCGTGAATGACGACCGACGCAGTCCACAGCGGATAATCGGGGCTAGGTACCAGCACCTCGTCCCCCGGATTCAGCAGCGCGCGCATGGTGAGCATGATGAGCTCGCTCACGCCGTTACCGATGAAGACGTCGTGCGCCGTCACATCCATCACGCCGCGATCCTGCTGCTGCATCACGACGGCTTCGCGCGCCGGAAAGATCCCCTTCTGGTGCGAGTACGGGTCGGCCTGGTGCATGTTCTGCACCATGGCGACGCGCATGGAGGCCGGCATTCGAAACCCGAATGCGCCCGGGTTGCCGATGTTCAATTTGACGATGTCGTGGCCCTCGCGCTCCAGCTCATCGGCACGTCGAGCCAGCGCTCCGCGGATCTCATACTTGACGTCGTGGAGGTGTTCGGAAGCTAACAGGCGGGGCAGGCTCATGGTCTTCAACTGACGCGGATGCCCGCCGAATGTAGCTCCGACGCCCCACCCTCACAACTACGGGTGAGGCAGAGCGCCTCGTTCGCCGCGCTAGCAGTGCCCGTTCTCCGGTTGGCGGACGCTCGCGCTTGCGATCTTTTCGGGGACAAGGCACGGCTACCAGCTGTCGCCATAGCCGAAGGGTTGCTTCGGCGCCGGCATGACCGCTCGATGAACGATCGCCCCATCACCCCCGCAGCAATGCCATTTCTCGCCGGCGGGGGCGAGATGGGCGCCCGTACCCGCGACCTGGATTTTTCGAAGACGCCACTCGGCATTCCGGAGGCCTGGCCGCAGAGCCTTCGCAGCACCGTGAGCTTGCTGCTCTCGTCCCGGGCTCAAATCATTCTGTTTTGGGGACCCGAGTTTGCGGTGCTCTACAACGACGCCTACCGGCCGGTGTTCGGGGCCAAGCACCCCGATGTTCTAGGCCTGCCAGGTCGCGAAGCCTGGAGCGAGATCTGGGAAACGCAGCTGGGTCCACTGCTCGAAGGTGTCGTCCAAACAGGCGAGTCATTCTCGGCCCGTGACTTGCTCTTCGTCCTCGAACGAAACGGCTTCGTTGAAGAAACGTACTTCGACGTTTCCTACGATCCAGTGCGCTTGGAGTCCGGTGCGATCGGCGGCGTGTGCTGCATCGTCACCGAAACCACCGAGCGCGTAGTCGGAGAGCGCCGCCTCGCCCTGCTCCGGGACCTCGCGGCGCGCAACGCGACCGCCCGCAACGAGAGCGAGGCTTGCGTCATCGCGATGGGTACCCTCGAAGGGCGCGCCGATATCGGCTTTGCTACGGCCTACCTGGGCGACGAGCTACAAGCGGCCACGCCCGGCGCTCTCCAACGCCTGGCCGAGGTCGCTCCGGAGAGCGTACAAACACTACCCCTCCCGGCATCGACGAGCAGCCGCTCTGGTCGGCTGGTGGTCGGCATCAACCCGCGTCGTCCGCTCGACGAAAGCTACCGAGGCTTCCTCGGCCTAGTCGCTGACCAGCTCGCCACCGCTCTGAACAACGCCCGAGCGTACGAGGTGGAACGGCAGCGCTCCGAAGAGCTGGCCGAGCTCGATCGCGCCAAAACCGCGTTCTTCGGCAACATCAGCCACGAGTTTCGCACTCCCCTCACCTTGCTGGTCGGATCGATCGAGGAGGAGCTCTCGGACGAGAGCGCTGCCGGCTCCGTGCATCGCGAGCGCCTCCAAACGGCTCATCGCAACTCCATGCGGCTGCTCCGGCTGGTGAACACCCTGCTCGACTTCTCGCGCATCGAGGCGGGACGCATCGACGCCAGCTTCGAGCCGACCGACCTGGCCACGTTTACCGCCGATCTGGTGAGCGCGTTTCGCTCGGCGCTCGACAAGGCGGGAATCGCGCTCAGCGTCGACTGCCCGCCACTCCCGGACCTCGTGCACGTCGATCGGGACATGTGGGAGAAGATCGTCCTGAACTTGATGTCGAATGCCTTCAAGTTCACGCTCGAGGGCGAGATTCGGGTGGAGCTCCGGGTTCATGACGAGTTCGTAGAGCTCCGCGTCTCCGACACTGGCGTCGGGATCCCTGCAGCCGATATCGAAAGGATCTTCGAACGCTTCCATCGCGTAAAGCACCCGAGAGCTCGCACCCAAGAAGGGACCGGCATCGGGCTGGCGCTGGTTCAGGAGCTGGCTCGGCTGCACGGCGGTTCGGTGACGGTGACCAGCACGGAGGGTCAGGGCACGACGTTCGTGGTGACTGTGCGTGCCGGCACCGCTCACCTCCCGGCAGATCGCATTTCGGCGGCGCGTCAACTGACGTCCACGCGCGTCGGCGTGGTTCCGCACGTAGAGGAAGCGCTGCGCTGGCTACCGCGCCCCGAGTCGATCGGCCCGGAAGCGGATACGGTGGCGTTGCCGACCCGAAAGTCTCCCATCGAGCCCTTCGCCCGCCTGCTCGTGGCCGACGACAATGCGGACATGCGCGAGTACCTGGCCCGCACGTTGCGCCAACACTACCAAGTCGACCTCGCGACCAACGGCGAAGAGGCGCTCGAGCGAGTTCGCGCGACCCACCCGAACCTCGTGATCAGCGACATCATGATGCCGCGGCTGGATGGCTTCGGCTTGGTAGCCGCGCTGCGGCGCGATCCACTCACCCGGTCGACTCCGATCGTGCTCCTGTCGGCGCGCGCCGGCGAGGAAGCGCGCATCGAAGGCATTCAGGCGGGCGCCGACGACTACCTGGTCAAGCCGTTTAGCGCGCGCGAGCTCCTGGCCTCTGTGGCCTCGCTGCTGCAGCTCTCACGACTGCGTCGCGATTCCGAGCGCGCGCTCGAGCATCAAATCCAACAGCACCTGACGCTGATCAACCAGGCGCCGCTGGGAATTTACCTGCTGGACGCGGACCTTCGGTTCGTGGAGGTCAACCCGATCGCTCGCCCCGTTTTCGGCGACGTACCGGGCGGTATCATCGGACGGAGCTTCGGTGAAGTGGTGCACCGGATGTGGCCTACCGACTACGCCGAGGAGCTGGTCCGGACCTTTCAAGAGACGCTCGCTACGGGTGAGCCGCACCTCACCAGCGACAGCGGCGGCCAGCGGCTCGATCGCGCCAGCGTCGAGTACTACGAGTGGCGGGTCGATCGCATCACTCTGCCGGACGGCCGCTTCGGGCTCGTCAGCTACTTCCGCGACGTGACGGAGCAGAGGCAGGCCTTCGCTGCCCGAGCCTACCTGGCTGCCATCGTGGACTCGGCAGGCGATGCTATCATCGCGAAAAATCTCGACGGCGTGATTCAGTCCTGCAACGCCGCAGCGCTGCGCCTCTTCGGGTATTCGTCGGACGAGCTACTCGGCCAATCCGTGCGCATCCTGATTCCGCCGGAGCGACAGTCCGAAGAGGATGAAATCCTCGAGCGGCTACGGCGCGGCGAGCGCATCGAGCATTTCGAGACCGTTCGGCTCACCAAGGACGGCAGGCGGCTCGATCTAGCCCTTACCATCTCGCCGGTTCGCGACGAACGCGGTCGGATCATCGGCGCTTCGAAGATTGGCCGCGACATCACCGCCGTCAGGCAGGCCGAAGCGGAACGCATTCGCCTACTCCAAGAGAACGCCGCGGTCACCGAGACGCTCAACAACGTCGGCGCGCTCGTAACATCCGACCTGGATCGCACCACGGTCGTTCAATCGGTCACCGATACCGCAACCGAACGAACCGGCGCCGAGTTCGGAGCCTTCTTTTACAACGTGCTCGACGAACGCGGCGAGACGTACACCCTGTATACGATTTCAGGCGTCCCGCGCGAGAAGTTCTCGAACTTCCCCATGCCTCGCAACACCGAGGTCTTCGCGCCGACCTTCAAGGGGACGGGCGTCGTGCGCAGCGACGACATCACCAAGGAGCCGCACTACGGGCACAACGCCCCCTATCAAGGCATGCCGCCAGGGCATTTGCCGGTGCGGAGCTACCTGGCGGTGCCGGTCAAAGGTCGAGGCGGAGACGTCATCGGCGGGCTTTTTTTCGGCCATTCCGAAGCGGGCCGCTTCGACGGTTACCACGAGCGCGTCGCTGTCGGCATCGCCGCTTGGGCAGCTGTTGCGCTCGAAAACGCCCGCCTCTACACCAGCGTTCAGGAAGCGAGCCACGTCAAGGACGAGTTCCTGGCCAGCCTCTCGCATGAGCTGCGCACGCCGCTCAACGCCATTCTCGGCTACGGGCGCATGCTGCAAGCGGGCCTCTTGGCGCCGGAGAAGCGCGGCCGAGCCGTCGACACCATCGTCCGAAACGCAACTTCGCTCACGCAAATCGTCGAGGACGTGCTCGACATCTCGCGCATCGTCTCGGGCAAGCTGCGCCTGAACGTACAGCCCGTCGACTTGCCCATGATCGTGCGCAATGCCATCGAGGCGATCGCTCCTGCCGCCGACGCCAAGGGTGTGCGGATCGAATCGGTCGTCGACCCGCGCGCCACGCCAGTATCGGGCGATCCCGAGCGCTTGCAACAAGTGCTTTGGAATTTGCTATCCAACGGCGCCAAGTTCACCAAGCGCGGCGGCAAGGTCCAGGTTCGGTTGGAGCGCGTCGATTCACACATCGAGCTCACGGTCAGCGACACCGGGATTGGCATTGCTCCCGAATTCTTGCCGCACGTCTTCGAACGCTTCAGGCAGGCCGACGGAGGGACGACGAGGGAGCGCGGCGGTTTGGGCCTGGGGCTTTCGATCGCGCGACAGCTGACCGAAATGCACGGCGGCACCATCGACGCTTCGAGCGCGGGACTCGGCCAAGGCGCGACGTTTCGCCTCAGATTTCCCGTGATGAGCGTCCAGCCTCAACCCGAACCGGGCAAGCGTACTCATCCAACCTCCGAGGCAGTCGCAGCGGTCGGCGCCGCCAAGCTGAACGGCATGCACGTCCTCGCCGTGGACGACGAGCCCGACGCGCTCGCGCTCGTCGCCGAGGTTCTTGAGGCCGTCGGGGCGCGCGTCACGACTGCTCGCTCGGCCGAGGAGGCGCTGGCCAAGCTCACGCCCGAACCGCCAGACGTCGTCGTGACCGATTTGGGCATGCCGCACCTCGATGGCTTCGCGTTCATCGAACGCTTGCGCCACCACGCCAATCCGAAAGTGCGCGAGGTCCCAGCCGCCGCCCTGACCGCCTACGCGCGCTCGGAAGATCGCACCAAGGCGCTCCGCGCCGGCTTTCAAATCCACCTCGCCAAGCCGATCGACCCGGCAGAGCTCGTCGCAACCGTCGCTGCTCTCGCCAAGCGCGTCGTCGTGCGAAGCCCCGACGAAGGTTGAGCACCAACGCGGGCTCGCTCGGGTCGACGCCTCAGTCGAACAGCACGAGGAGCGACGCTGGATAGGGGCCCTTCTTGATCGGCTTTCCCGCGTCGCCTTTACGTCGGGTCGACGATGCCGTCGGCGATCATGCGCAGCGCAGTCAGGCTGGGCACGAAGAAGTAGTCTCCGCCGCGTGTCTCTACGAAGCGGGGGATCTTGCTGCAGAAGTGCGGCGGGGCTGGGTCTGCCGGGTCAGTCTCGACCAAGAAGCGTCCCCCGCCTTTGCCGTGGTTGCCGAGCAGTGGGTCCTTGTCGTTCGCTAGGCGAAAGTCGTTGCCGTAGTTGATCCATTGCTGCTGCACGAACTCGAACTGGCGCGCGATGTCGGCACCCAAAGCCATGAAGATCACGCCGTGCTCGCCCTGGTTGTCAGTGCGATCTCGGGAGTCCCCGTACGGGATGCCGCGCCGTAGAATGCGACGGCGATTCGCCAACGCATCGGGGCGCTCGAACGCGCCCGTTTCTCCGAATTCCAGCGCAGAGCGCGGATGGGCGCGCCGCGTGTGCGCGCCAATCGGACAACGCCCACCCGGCAAGTCCTCTGTGTAATCGAAGTCGACCATCTTTTCGTTCAGCTTGCCGAACTGCCGCTTGGCGTGAGCGCGCTCGGCGGGGTTTGCGCTGCCGGCAATGCGCTTCTTTGCTTCCGCCCACTCTTCCGCGAACTGGTTGGCGCTCTCCTCAGTCGGATAATGGACGAGAGGAGCGCCGTTGCGCCAGCGCCCTGCCATCTTGGCCGCGAGCGCCTCGCGTCCTTCTGGATACTTCGCGCCCGCCTCGTTCAAGTACTCCTCGAACGCGCCGACGTTTTCATGCAGCTTGCGGTAGACGAGGTAGGTGCCGTTGTCGCCGAGCAAGTTCGGCACGGGCGCCGCGGGGTATTCGAATGCTTCGTCCCGATAGCCGAGCAAAAACTCCCCAGTCTCGAGCGGTTCCCAGTCGTCGTCGCCTTTGCGCTTGCCGCCGCCGACGACGTTCGACGAATCCGCTAGCGAGCCCTTGAAGAAGGGATTGCTGATGCCATCGGCATAGCCGAAATGCTCACGCGGCGTCGCTTCATCGTTGATGAAAATGGCGGAGGCGTCCTGATAGGGTAACGTCTTCCCGTCGGGGGCGCGGTGCCCGTCGACGAGCTTGATCGCAGTGCCGTCAACCCCGAGCGCCAAGATGTGCTCGTAGACCTGGTGAATTTGCTCGAAAGTGCCGCCGTTGATGGCGATGAACAGGTGCACTGGGTCCGGATCTTGCCAGATGGCATCCCAATGCTCGGGCGCGCTCGGCCCGTCGTCACCCAAGATGGCGCGACGCGCCTTCATGCCGCTGGCGAAGGCCTCGGGAAAAGTCTGTAAGGACGCCTGCGGCACGCCCAGCCGACGTAGGCCCTCGAACGTGAATGCAACGTTGGTCGCCACCTGAGGACGAGCCGAACCATCTGCGGCGTTGCCCCGTTGGAGCCAGGGCGCGGATGTGGTCACCAACGGGAGTAGCTTGGCGAGAAACTGCCGCCCGAGCTTGCCATCGCTGATGCGCAAGAACAGGTAGCGCGCCCTCGGAAAGCCGAGGCGTGGGTACGCCTTGATGATGTTGCCCTGCACGTCGTGGAGATCGACAGGCCTGTCGTCGTTCATGGTCTTGCTCACTCGATGATGGCGGTGGCGAGGCTCGAGGCGCCGGGGCGCCAGGCGGGCAGAGGCGCAAAGGGGCGAACGCGCCCGACGAACGACTGAAAGGCGTC
Organism: Myxococcota bacterium; assembly: GCA_048498935.1. Taxonomy (GTDB): domain Bacteria; phylum Myxococcota_A; class Polyangia; order Polyangiales; family Polyangiaceae; genus PMG-095. The sequence continues at coordinate 6,401 of JBEHXA010000048.1, read as the reverse complement.
TTGCAGCGCGGCTGGCGCGAGCCCTTGCGTGTCGTACACGAACTGCGTGAATTCCTGCTTCAAATAGAGCGCCTTCAGCTGCTCAGCTAGCGGCTCGTCCGTCGAGCCGTTGAAGTAGAGGGTGGTGTCTACCTGGCAGCGCCGAATGTATTGGGCGAAATGTTCGGCGCTCTTCACCGCTTCGAAGCCGATGCAGTACTGCCAAGCCTTCGGCACGAACTTGCCTCCGCCAGCCGTGGCCCACATGCTGCGCAAGTACGCGTCCACGTCGCTCTCGTCGGGTGCGTGGATTTCTGCGACGAACGCTAGGTACTTGGACTTCAGGTGGTCGAGCTTGGCCGGGTGCCCCTCATAGATGACGTCGTTGAGCACGAAGAAGCGGCACAAGTAGGTGTTCGGCACTGCCGCCATGGGGCTCTGCTCGTGCTGTGGCAGGTCGTTCAGCAGGTCGCGCAAGGACGCTTCGGGCGAGACGTCTTGCCCGGTCTCGCTCTTTAGCGGACACAGGGCCATGAGCCCGTAGGCCCTTTCGTCATGATTCGACATCGGTTTCCTCCGTGGCGGGCTAGACGAGGTTTTGGTCGACGCGGCATTGCTCGAGCACGGCTTGATGAGCCAGGCTCACGATGGGCGTCTCGGCCATGCAGCTCAGCGAGCCTTGGAGCTGCTTGAGTAGCCGGTTGTACTTGCCTGCAAATTCCGCGGGGTTATCCCCCTGCGTGTCTGCGATGAACTCACGCAGCGCATCCTTCACGTTGCGGGCGGCCTTCACGTCGTTGGACGCAGCCATCGGGTAGGCGCTGTAGTAGTGATTGGTCCAAAGCTGGTTGTCGTTGACGTAGCGATGGAACGGCTGCTCCGGCACCGCCTCGGGCCAGCCGATGTTGTCGTTCCACAGCGAGTTCAAGCCGCTGGGAATGGCCGCCGAGAACGAGTCGACGTACTGGGCCCAGCTGCCGTTGAAGTTGCTGAAGAAGAACATGTAATTGTAGTGCAACTCTTCGGCGGGCTGGGCGTCGGAAAGGCGCGGAAATTCCGAGGCGCGCACGATCGACCAACGCGCGTAGTGGATCATGCTCAGCGTAACGAGGCCGGTGAGCTTCTCCTTGAAGAATGGGAATTTTAGTCCCAAGAACACGACTTTGTTGATGTCAGTCGTGAGCTCCGTAAGAGGCGTCACGAGGTTCATCGCATACGCTTTCCCAGCGATGTTCGACATGGTTCCCGCTCCTGTCCCCCTAGGCTAATCGATCGCCACCTTCCGCCCAATGAGCACTTCTTCAACTCCCCGGCCTCTGGGGGATGCCGTTCGGGGACGAGGGACTCGCCGTTTTCTCGCTGGAATCTGGTTCCCGCCAGCTGACTCAACCGTTTCGATTGCTCCGTCCGACGGACTTGGTTAGCCCAGGCGCAGGCATGAGCTTTTCGTTCGGTCGTTTCGTGCTCGACGAGAGCGCGCGAGCTCTGCTTCTCGACGGTGAGTCGCGCCCCTTGCAACCGCTGGTCTTCGACTTGCTCGTGTACCTGGTCAGCCATCGCGACCGCGTCGTCTCGAAAGACGAGCTCTTGACCAAGCTCTGGAGCGGCGCGATCGTGACCGACGGCTCCCTGCAGCGTGCGATCAGCCTGCTGCGCGCGACCTTGCGCGAGGGGGCGATGGACCAAGCGGTGCAAACGTTCGCGCGCCGGGGCTACCGCTTTTGCGAGGTACCGGAGACGGCTGGGCCGACCGTTGCGCCCGGCACTGCGCTGGAAGGGCGGAAGTGGGTCGAGCTAGGGCAATGGCAGCGAGCGGTTGACGCCTTCGCGGCTTCGGACCGGGCCAGCTTCTCGCTCGAAGACTGGGAGGCATGGGGCAACGCCGCGCTGTGCGCCGGCATGCCAGATGCGTCGATCGTGCCCTTCGAGCACGCCGTCGCAGCTTTCGAAGAGGCCGGGGAGCGCGAAAGCGCAGCGCGCGTCGCGCTCATTTTGACCAACGTCAAGCTCGAAGCGCGCGAGCTCGCGATCGCCAAGGGCTGGCACCAGCGAGCGCTCGGGTATTTGAAGGGTGAGCCTGAGGGCAAACAGCACGGCATGGCGGTGTGGCTGGCCGGTCGCTTGGCGCTATTCGAAGGTCACCTCGACCAGTGTGCCGATCTGGCGCGCGAGACCATGGAGATCGCCGGGCGTGTTCGCGATCCGGATCTTCACGTTCTGGGTCTCATCTACGAAGGGCACATCCTGATCGCGCACGGCGAGGTACGGCGCGGCCTGTCGCTGCACGACGAAGCCGGCGCGGCGGCGCTGGCGGGGCGCGTGAGCTTGTGGGTGAGCGGCATCGTATTTTGCTCGGTGATCTGGGCGTACTTGCACCTGGGCGATCACCACCGCGGCGGTCAGTGGACGGACCAGTTCGAGCGCTGGTGCGACCGGCACGGCTCGTTCTGCTATCCGGCCCTGTGTCGACTTCACCGCAGCGAAATCTTGGCCATGCGCGGCGAGCTCGACACCGCCGAATCGGAGGCACACCGCGCGCGGGAGCAGCTAGTGGTCGTCGGGCGCTATGCCGAAGGCGACGCTTGCCGCGTACTCGGAGAGATCCGGCTGGCTCGCGGCGATCTCGACGGCGCCGAGGCAGCGTTTCGCGAGGCGCACCGGCTCGGCTGGAATCCGCAGCCGGGGCTGGGTCTGTTGCTCGCCGAACGCGGCAACCGCGAGGGTGCGCTGAAGCAGCTGGAGCGTGCGCTCTCGCAACCGACTTGGAGCGACGGGCAGCGCCGCGGCGTGACCCTGGCCGTGCTGGCCCGCATCGCGGCCACCGATGGTCAGCTCGAACGCGCGGCAGCGGCGCTCCAAGAGCTCGACACGGTTCCGGAGCGCACGGCGTCGCGCGTTTGCGCGGCTGAGCTGGCGCATGCTCGGGGCGAGCTGGCGTGGGCCCGCAACGAGCTCCCGAGCGCCGAGCGGCACTTCCGCGACAGCGTGACGCACTGGCTCGATGTCGGCGCGCCGGTGCACGCAGCGCGCGTGCGGTTGCGCCTAACCGAGCTACTGGTCGACGCCGGCGATCCTACAGCCGCCGAGCTCGAGCTCGGCGCAGCCGAGGCGGCGTTCAGTCACGTGAACGCCGAGTCGCTACTCGCGCGCTGCAAAGAATTGCGCGCCGCCCTCGGACAAGAGGCTTGAGGCGCCGCTCTTCGCGCGGCTCAATAGTCCGCGAGCTTGCAGCCCTGCCAGGTCCACCGGAGCGCGTTGGGAAAATCCATGGCGGATTGGTCAGGTGGGTAGTGGCCACCGGTGCCGGTCATGAAGCGCACGCTGTAGCCCTTGCTGGTGAAGACCTGCGCCATCTCGGTGTTGCCCTGGAGCCAGTTTCCTCGCTCGTCGGACAAATCCATCGTGCCGCTCGTGAGTACGATACGAAAACCCTTGGAGGGTGCTGCCGCCACGATCTGCGCGTAGTCGGCCCCGATCGCCTTGAGGGCGAGGAAGCTCGAGTTGTGCCCGATGAACTTCTGAAAGATGGGCTTGTTCCACATCGTGTGAAAGCCCTGCGACGCGCCCGCCGAGAAGCCGACCATGAGCCAAGCCTGGGGGTCGTCGACCAACGTGTACTTGCCGGCGATCACGCTGGGCAAGAGCTCTTCGGTCACGAAGCGCGGGTACTTGTCGCTGATGTTGTCGTAGATGCCGCGCCGCTCGTCCTCACACTTTTGCATGCACGGGTCGACGAACAGCCCGATCGTCACCGGGATGGATCCCTCGGCGATCAGGTTGTCGAGCACCACGTTGGTGAAGAACTTCGCCTCGGAGTCGGCGCCCAAGTAGTGCGACGGCCCGTCTTGGGCCATCAGGAATGCGGCGCGCTGACCGGCCTTGTACTGCGAGGGAACGTAGATGCGATAACCGAACGTGTGATTGTAGATGGTGCTCTGAAAGGGCGTGAGCGGAGTCAGACTGCCGGTCGGCACGCCCTCCTTGCACATCGCCTCGGGCGCCACCGTGTAAGGACCGGGTTGGTCGTGGGTGCCGTCGCCCATGCTGCCCGGGACGCAGGTGATCCCAGCGGCGGATGTCCCACCTTGACCGCCAGCGGCACCGCCTGTGCCGCCTACACCGGCTCCTGAGCCGGCATCACCCGTGGTCGCGGTACCGGCGCTGCCACCAGCGGCCGTCCCACCGGTCACCCCGACGGGTTGCCCGCCCTGGCCCGCCGCCGTCGTCCCGCTGCCGGCCGCGCCGCCGCCACCGATGGGCGAATTACCGCCGGATCCCGAGCCCGACGCGCCGGAGCCGCCTGCTCCTGGAGGTGGGGTCGCGTCTGAAGCGCTGCACCCAGCGACCAAAGTGAGACAGAGAGCGAGCGACGCACCGAGACGAGAGCAGAGCACCACCCTCTTCTTGTCCGAGTTACCGGAGGGCTGTCAGGCTTTGTGCGGTCGCAGCGCCGCTGGGCCCGCTACTGGCGTGGTCGGTTGACGATGCCCCAGCATGCCCCGAGCGCCTAGTTCATGTCGTAGCCGTTCGTTCCAACGGGCAGGCCGAGCTCTGCCTCGACCTCCGTCAAGAGGTCGGGTGAAAAGTAGTAAACACGAAGGCGGGAGATGTGCGCCTCGTGCAGCTCGCTCCGAATTATGCAGCGAACTGCCTCACCAGCCGAATGCCCGTACCAGAGAAGCACGATGTGCTCGCCGCGGTGGTACACGACCTGCGCGCGGGCGCGCCCACCATCGTAGCCATCGAGGTGACGCGCGGCGACGCCGGCCGTTAGCGGTGACAGGAGCGTGTGGTAAACGATGCCGGAACCGGAGTCGATGGTTGCGGCCAAGCTCAAGTCGATCGCAGCGCCGGGCATTTCGACCGTAACGGTGTCGAGCAACAGGCCGGTGAGGGCCGGCAAATCGCCCGCGTCGAAAGCGCGGCAGAATGCGTCGAGCACAGCGGGCGTGGGCACGCGCGCGTCGTCCGTCAGAGGGTCCGCCAGCTTGCTGCGACCGCGGTGTAGCGCAGCCTTCACGGCCCCCACGCTGGTGCCGAGCACGGCAGCGATGTCTCCGAGCTCGAGTTCGAAGGCGTCTTTGAGCACCACAGCGGCTCGCTCCTGTGGTGCGAGCTTGCTGATGAGGGTACCGGCGGCTTCGCGCTTGGTGCGCGCGTCGCTGACCTGCTGAACTGCTGCGGATTGCTCGCCGAGCGCTTCGTGCGCGCGGCGGGTGCGATCGATGTACAGGTTCGTTGCGACCCGAAACAGCCAAGCGCGAGGGTTCTCGATCTCGGGCTTGAGCAATGTACCGAGCGTGACCAGCGCGCGGGCCAGGGTATCTTGCACGAGGTCCTCGGCGTCCCAAGGACTGCGCGTGAGGTGCCGACAGTAACGGTACAGCTCCGGTCGCAGCGGCTCGAAGGCTCCACTGAAGCGGCGATACGCTTGTCGCGTGAGTGCAGCGAGATCATCCATGCGCGAGCCTCAGTCTACCAGCGAGCCGCAAGTAGGTTCACGATGGCACCCGTCGTCGCTGCCGCGCGATCCGAAGCGAAGAAAGCTGCGGCATGAGCTACCTGCTCGAGCGTCGGCAAGCGACGAAGTAGCGTATCGCGCTCGGCATGAGCTGCCAGCATTGTCTCGGGCGTGGACCCGTGCTTGGCCGCGACCTCGCTGAAGACGCTTCTACTGTGCGAGCGCTCCAGCGCCTCCGGAATGGCGTCGGCACGCAAGCAGATGGCGCGCACCCCGTGGGCCCCGAGCTCGCCCGCTAAATGGCGAGTCATGGCTTCGAGCGCCGCACAGGCCACGCCATACCCCATGAAGCCGGGCCCCGGCAGCACCGAACCAGGCGTGGACAGACCCATGACGACGCCCCCACCTTGGCGAATCATGAAGGGCGCGACCGCCTTGGCGATGATGAAATGAGCGCGCACGTAGCCGATGACCGGCGCTTCGAATTCGCTGATGGTTTGCTCAGCGAACGACTTGCCTTGCACGTGCAGCAAGCCGACCGCATTGAGCACGACGTCGATGCGCCCCCCAAGCTTTGCCACCCGCTCGGCGTGCGCCGTAACCGCCGCGGCATCGAGCGCATCGACCACGTCGACCTCGACTCGGCCACCCGCCGAGCGAATGCGTTCGGCCACCTGCTCCAATCGGACCAAAGTCCGGCCCGCGAGAAACACCCGAGCACCTTCCAAAGCGAACACCAAAGCCGCGGCACCGCCGATCGCCCCGCCACCGCCATGAATTACTGCAGTCTTGCCCGCTAACAGCGCCGAACCCGAGCCGCTCTGCTTGGTCATACACGGACGACGCACGACCCTGGTCAAAGAAGCTCAGTCGGCGCGGGCCGAAGAGGGAGGCGTCGGAGGCGTCGGAGTCCATCAGGGAGCTTGCCTGATCGACGCCGTAGTCATCCGGGTGGCCCGGC
>JBEHXA010000047.1:0-20208 GCA_048498935.1 Myxococcota bacterium | reverse complement strand
GCCCCAACTGGCCTTGCCGCCTGCTGAACGCTGCCTCCATGTAACGACAGCGCCCGACGCGATCGCGACCCTCGAAGCATTCGCACCGCATCTGACCTGCGTCGGCGCCGACGTCAGCCCCGCCCTGGCCGATGCGGTGCGCGGCCGCTTTGCAGGAGCGCGCCTTTGCTCGCTCGGATGGATGCAGCGCCCCCCTCTCGACGGCCCCGTCGATCGCCGCGGCTCGCCCGAGCTGCTCTAGCGCGAGCTCAGAGCTTGCTGGCGAGCTTCTCTGCTCGCTCGCGCGCGTGGTCCACGATCGGCTTGAGCTGCGCGCCCGAAAAGCCGAGGTGCTCCGCCAGGTCCTTCAGCAGCTTCTCTTCGGCCTTGGTTTGCTTGCCGTCGGCGTGAGTGAGCAGCGCGGCGTGCGCGAGCAGCAGCTCGCGATCTTTCGTCTCGAGCTCGGCGAGCGGCACGTCATCCTTGATCGTGCGCTTCTTCTTCGAAAACTCTTTGATCTCGGCCTCGTCTTCGTCACTCGCCCCGAAGGCCCACAGCAGGCTGTCGATCATGCCGGCCTCCGGCTCCTTGACGGTGCCATCCGCCCAGGCCACGGCCACCAGCGACTTCACGATGTTCTTCTCCGACGGAGTCATAAGCCGGGAAGCTTAACACAAGCGCCTACGGCTGAATCAGGCTAGATTCCGCGCGTCCGGCACATGGCTACACGGTCCTACATCAGCAAGAAGGCAGCGCGCTTCACCGAGTCGGTGATTCGCGAGATGACTCGGCTCGCGCAGCGCCACCAGGCGGTGAATTTGGCGCAAGGCTTTCCGGATTTTCCCGCGCCCACCGCGCTTAAAGAGGCGGCCAAGCGCGCCATCGACAACGACAAGAACCAGTACGCCATCACCTGGGGCGCCAAGGCCTTTCGTGACGCCATGGCGAAGAAGCACGAGCGCGCCAGCGGCGTGAGCATCGACCCGGAGCGTGAGCTCACCGTGTGCTGCGGCTCGACCGAGGCCATGATCTCGGCGCTCCTGGCGACCGTCGACCCGGGCGAAGAAGTGATCGTGTTCGAGCCTTGGTACGAAAACTACGGCCCCGACGCGATCCTCTCCGGCGCCACGCCCGTGTACGTCAAGCTGCACGCGCCCGATTGGCGCTACGATCCCGCCGAGCTCCGCGCCGCGTTCTCGCCGCGCACCAAAGGCATCATCGTCAACACCCCGCACAACCCGACGGGCAAGGTGTTCACCCGCGATGAGCTGCTCGAAATCGGCGCATTGTGCCGCGAATTCGACGCGCTCATCTTCACCGACGAGATCTACGAGCACATCGTTTACGAGGGTCACCAGCACGTCTACCCGATGACGCTGCCCGATTTGCGCGAGCGCACCGTGATGATCTCGGGCCTGTCGAAGACCTTCAGCATCACCGGCTGGCGCATCGGTTACGCGATCGCACCGCCCGAAATCACCGCCGCGATCCGCAAGGTGCACGACTTTTTGACCGTAGGCGCACCCGCGCCACTTCAAGAAGGCGCCGTCGCGGCCCTCGAGCTCGACCCCAGCTACTACGAAAAGCTGACCGTCGAGTACCAGCGCCGTCGCGACCTCTTCGTACCGCTCATCGAACGAGCCGGCTTCGTGCCAAGCGTACCGAAGGGCGCTTACTACGTGATGGCCGAGTATCCCGACGTCGGCATCCGCGACGACGTCGAATTCACGCGCTACCTGATCGAAAAGGTCGGCGTGGCCGTGGTGCCGGCCTCGAGCTTCTACCGCCCCGGAGATCCGGAAGCGAAGAAGCGTATCCGCTTCTGCTATCCCAAGCGCGACGAAACGCTGCTCGAGGCAGGTCGTCGCCTGCAGGCCCTAGCCCAAGCCAAGTGAGCGAGAGCTAGGGGCTGCCACGCCGCAGCTGCTCCTTGCAGAAGCTGTCGTACGGCCTTTGGTCTCACTGGCGCAGCTGGAAATGGTCGGCGTACATCACGCCGCTCCACGCTTGCGTCGTGCCGGTAATGGTCATGCGGAAGCCGATGTGGGTCACGCCCATCAAGTCTGCCGCCTGGAAACCCTGCTGGATCGGGAAGTATTTGAACTCGATCCACTTGCCGATGGTCACGTCGTGGGTCCCGTTGCCGAGCACGGTCGGCTTGTCGCCTGACTTCAAGACCATCTGCACCGTGACCTTGGCGCCAGCCGGCAGCGCCGGACCGTCGAGGAAAACCCAACCCAAGCTATTGCGACCGGTCGCGTTCGCGATCGGTGCGACGGTATTCGGAAAGGCGAAGAGAACCTCACCCTTCAACGACGACTCGGTGCCTGCCACCACGTCGATGCCCAAGGTAGCGTTGCCCTTGTAACAATACGGGTGGCACTCCTGCACGGCCGAACCGGTGAACGCCGTGCCGAAGTTGGTGAAGGTGATCGGCGTGGTGCTCGGGTCGTAGCCGGGATCGCGATTCGCCCCGTACGCAGCCATCACGTCGAAGTCGATGGCTTGCTCTTCGACGTCGCACTCGATGTAATTGTTGGCGGCGCGATCCACGCCGTCTTCGACCTTACTGGTGATGCACATCGGCACTTTGCCGCCGCCGGTACCACCGGAGCCGCCGCTGCCACCCGAGCCGCCGGAGCCTGCCGTGCCGGCACCGCCAGCGCCGCCACTACCACCAGCCGTACCGCCACCGGTGCCGCCAGCCGTCATGCCGCCCGTACCGGTGCCACCACCGCCAACCGCGACCGACCCACCGGTGCCGGAGCCACCGCCACCGGTGCTTGGCCCAGTCCCCCCCGGGGGGCTCACGTTGGTACCAGCGGTGTTGGCCCCGGAGGCACCGCCCCCGGATCCACCGCTCCCGCCGCCGCCGGGCGCTGGCTCCGGATCGCTGCTGCAAGCTGCGCCGAGCGTCAGGCTCAGAGCGACAAATCCGAAAATGGCCGTATTGCGCGTGCGGGATAGGGTCATAAGGCTCCGGGCCGGTTGGTGACCGGTGGGGCGCCAATGAGTGAACCTTTCGCGCCGCTGTCCCAGATTTGTACAAGTGTTGCGGAGGCTCGGCGACCGACCAAAAGCTCACACACCATGCAACTTAAAGGCTTGGTGGTGCTTGTCGTGGAAGACGACCCCGACAATCTCGAGCTCCTGAGCTCTCACCTGGAGAGTGAAGGAGCGACGGTGGTCGGCGCAGCCTCGATCGCCGCCGCGCTCGCGATGACCAGCGGCGTCGAATTGTCGGCGCTTCTCTCCGACTTGGAGCTTCCAGACGGAGACGGTTGCGAGCTCTTGCGACGGCTCCGCGAGCGCGACGGCCGGAACCTGCCGGCCATCGCGCTCACTGGCTATTCGGATGCCAAATGGCGCTCGCGCGCCTCCGACTGCGGCTTCGAACGCTACGCGGTGAAGCCCTTCGCGCTGAGCCAGGTGAGTGAATGGCTAAACGAGCTCACCGGCCCGAAGAGCGGCGTGGGCGTGGCGACTTGCCCCTCCGTGACTGATCCAGCTGTGCCCTCTCGTCGGGCCCAATAATCCAGCCCACCGCCTTGCCGTGCCGGGTGAGCCGAATTCGGCTTCCTCGCTGCGCGTCTGCCACGACGTCAGAAAAATTGCTGCGCGCACGCGCCACCGGGACAGGCAAGCTCTTGATCCGCATGCCAAGGCCTAGAGCAAATTCGATGCCGAGCGCGGAGTAGCGCTCGACCCGCGGGTCAGCGTCGAATTCACCCGCCAGCCCGAGGCTCGGTCACTCAGCCGCGATCGGCAGACGGCGCCGACCGTCGTCAGGTCGTGTGATCACGGTGAGCGGAGTTTGAGGCAGCGGCAGGTGCTGGTTCTTCGCGTACACCGGGTGACGCCCGTGTTCGCGGTACCACTCTGCGACGGTGGCGGTGTGCTTCATCTTCTCGACGATCTGTCGGAAGCCCACGCCCGTGTTGTAAGCGCAGAACGAGATTTCGCCCATTTGCGTGCCGTACGGGATGATGCACATCTCGGTGCGGCGAAAATCGTAGTTGAACAAGTCCTGAAACCACATGCCGGCCACGAACAAGAAGCGCCACTCGAAATCGTTGGCGTCACCCTCACTCGCCCCGACCGTGCCGCCGCGCGCGCCGATCTGGCTCAAAAACTGCTTCACGAACTCGACGTAGCCGTACCCTTCGGGGGCGCGAGTGGGGTCGAAGTTACGCATCAACGAGAGCGAAATGGCCGCCAGCGTCTCGGGCTTGCTGCGGCCCGCGTCTGCGATGCGCTGCATGTCCGCGAGGATTTGCTGCACGTTCAAGAACTCGGACACCGGCGCCATCTGCTTGGTGCGCTTGTTGACCAAGAGCACCGTGCCGATGCCGCAGTTCGGATGGCAACCGCACTTCAGCGCTCCGAATTCGGAGCCGGCGCCCTGCATCAAGTCGACCACGTCGCTGAACGGGTTCATCGCGGATAGCGGAAACCAATCGCGCATCGGCTCGGTCACCCCGAGCTGGTCGTGTAGGTCGTGCGCGAGGTGGCTCAGCGTGTAGCGCTGCGCGATCCGATCCTCGAGCGCGATGTCTTCGTCGCGACCGGTGAAGCTCACCGGCTGGAACGACACCACGGTGATCTTGTCGGCGTTGTCGATCGCCAGCTGCACGATCGGCCCTACCTGATCGTTGTTGACGCCGTTGACGACCGTGACCACCAGCACCACGTCGATGCCCGCCGCGGCCAGGTTTTCGATCGCGCGCAGCTTGATGTCGAACAGGTTGCCGATCTTGCGGTGGCTGTTGGCTTCGTTCGTGACACCGTCGAATTGCAGGTAGCAAAGGCGCAAACCTGCGCGCTTGGCCTCGTGGCAAAACTCCGGCTCCTGCGCGAAGCGAATGCCGTTGGACGCGCATTGCACGCAGAAGTAGCCGACGTCGCGGGCGTATTTCACCGCGCGCAAGAAATGCGGGCTGAGCGTGGGCTCGCCGCCCGAAAACTGCACGGAGAGCTGCCGCCTCGGCTTGATGGTGAGGCTGTCGTCCAGAATCTTCTGCACTTCGTCCCAGCCGAGCTCGTGAACGAACCCGACCTGGTTGGCGTCCATGAAGCATGGATCGCACATCATGTTGCAGCGATTGGTCAGGTCCACCGTGAGCACCGACCCGCGGCCGTACTTGATGGTGGAGGTGCCGTGGTTACGCAGCGCGCTCTTGGGCGCCTCGTAGTCCCGACCCGGAAACAGGCTCTCGATGCGCGCCAGGAAGGCGGGGTCGATGCTCATCACGTCTTCGAAGCGGCCGTGCTTGGGGCAGTCCTTGACCATCAGCACGCTGCCATCACGCTCGATGATCTGAGCGCGGATCTCACCGGGGTTCGACGCGATGAACGCGTCGAGGTCCTGATCGCCGGCCAGCACCTTGGCTCGCGCCTCCTTGGTGCACTCCGGGCAGAGTGAGTCGGTTTGACGCGGCCAGCCGAGTGTCGGGAACGTGCGCTCGCGCTTGCGCTGTAGCGGCGCGGGGGCCCACTTCGGGTGAGGCGCCTTCCCCTCCATGCGGTCCGCGTAACGCTCAACCCACGGCCAGAGACGGTTGGCGGCGTTCGACGCCAGCTTGCCCGCAGTAACGCCAAGCCTATCCAAAGCCCTCTGCATCGGGGGCGAAGCATACACGTAACGCGCTCGGAGGGAAGCGTTGCACCGACGGGGAAGTTACGAGAATGTAACGGCAATCCCGCACGTCGAACGCGACAGCGGCCTTGCACACCCGCCCGTCCCCGGCAAAAGTCTCCGCTCCCCCATGGCCGAATCCCGCGAGCCTCTCGTCATCGCGAGCGACGTGCACCTTCAGCACGCAGGCTCCGAGCGCAGCGCCACGCGACTGGCCAAGCTCGTAGCCAGCAAGCCGGGCTTCGAGCTGGTCCTGGCCGGCGACATCTTCAACCTGTCGCTCGATCGGCCGGGCCGCGATCCGGGCGAGTCGGTGCAGGCGATCGTGGCGCAATACCCCGACCTCGTCGCCGCGTTGCGCCAACATTTGGCAGCCGGGCACGGACTGACTCTCATCGCGGGGAACCATGACGCCGGGGTCGTCACCCGCGGCACGCGCGAGCGCCTGCTCCAACTGTTCGGGGTCGGTAACGAAGCGCGTCTGGCGCTCGAGCCCTGGTTCATTCGGCGCGGCGGGCTGCACATCGAGCACGGCCATGTCTACGACGACGACAACGCGCCAGCCCACCCACTGGCAGCCTGGTCGCCCGAGACAGAACCGCTCGGCATCGCCCTGACCCGGCGCTTTTTGTCACCTCACAACGCGTTCACGTTTGCGCACGCGCACCATACGACACCACTGCAAGGGCTGAAGCACGCGTTTCAGACGTTCGGCACGCGCGCGCCGTGGATGGTCGTTCACTACTTTTACACCTCGGGAAACCTTGCCGCGGAGGCCGCTGTGCCCGAGCGCATGAACGCCGAAAAGGCGCGCGGTCAAGCGGCGCTCTCCGGCTTTGCGGCGCGGAGCGGCGTCGCCGAGAGCACCCTGCACGAGCTGCTCGGCGCCATGCCGCGTCCGACTCACGAAGACTTCGAGCGCACCTTCTTTCGGCTCTACTTCGACCGTGTGCTCGCTACCGTCGGTGTCGCGGGTGGGGCTGCGCGCCTGCTCCTGGGCGGCGGCGTGCTCGGCGGCGCGCTCGCGCTTTCGGGCGCGCTGTACCTGCGCCACTCGGTAAAGAACGGCGTCGACCGCTACTCGAACTTACCGGTGAAGCGACTGTACGCGGGTGCTGACCTGGTGCGGCGCATCACCGGCGCAGAACTGGTGGTGTTCGGGCACACCCATTGCGAGGACGAAGCACCGGGCTACATGAATTCGGCGTCGTTTTCGTACACGCACCGCGCGGGCGCTCCGTACCTCGAGGTCGCCACCGACGGCAGCGTGACGCGCCGCGAAATAGCTTAATCCGCTCGCAGCAGCCGAGCGCCGCGCGGCGTTTCTTCTTGCGAAAAGGCGCAGCAAATCGCCGTCGTGCGGCGATTTAGAATCGGCCGCACGGCACTGCTATACTGGGTGCACTTACCTTTTGTTGCGGAGGACAAACGCCGTGACCTTCTTCAAGGCCAGGTTCGTGCTGCTTGCCGTGGCTGGTGCTCTGTCGAGCGCCTCGTTGATAAGCGCCTGCTCGGGCGGCGAGTTCACGGAGGGCTATGCCGCGATCGCGGGTAGCAGCGGCGCGGGCGGCCGTAGCGGCGGCAGCGGCAGCGGCGGCAGCGGCGCGCTCCTCGGAGGCGGCGGAGACCGCAACCCGGCTATGGCTTGCGCCGGGCCCGAAGACTGCGACGACGGGGACGTTTGCACGGTAGACCTGTGCGACGCCAACGGCACCTGCAGCGCCGCACCGCGCTGCCTCGGCACCGAAAAGTGCTGTGCCGGCGAGTGCGCAGAATGCTGCGAAGACACCGATTGCGAAGACGGGCTCGGCTGCACGAAAAACAGCTGCTTCGCCGGCAAGTGCATGTACATCCCGGACGACGCCGCGTGCGACGCCACCCAGTACTGCTCGACCACCGACGACTGCCGCGCCAAGCAAGTTTGCGGGCTCGACGGGGGGAACGCGAGCGAAGAATGCGACGATGGCGCCGTCTGCACGACCGATCGCTGTGACGGCAACTACTGCAAACACGACTTGGTCACGGCCGGCGTGAACGGCGGTCTGTGCTGCGAAGACGGCTGCGCCGAACAGTGCTGCACCGACTCGCAATGCGACGACCCGAACGATCCTTGCCAAGTGGGCTCGTGCGACGACGGCAAATGCAACCGGGTGCCGCGGTGCGAAGGCGGGCTGGACTGCTGCCCCAGCGCCGATCACAAAACCGCGACTTGCGGCGCCTGCTGCAGCGCCGACGAGTGCGACGACAACGTGGGCTGCACCGAAGACGCCTGCGCCGGCGGTCAGTGCACCCACACGCCGAGCACGTCCGGTCCGCTCGCTTGTAGCCCTGGCTATCTGTGTGATCCCAAAGACAATTGCGTCAAGGCACCCGACTGCAAGAGCGCGGCCGACTGCCACCCCGGCGCTTGCCAGAGCAACGCCCGCTGCGAAGGCGGCAGCTGCAAATTCGACGGTTGCATGGGCACCCGCTGCTGCGAAGACGGCTGCGCCGCCTGCTGCAGCGACGACCAATGCAGCGACAACATCGACTGCACGGTCGACAAGTGCACGGAGAGCGGCTGCACGCACGAGCCGGACAACTCGCTGTGCAGCGCGGCCGGCACGCACTGCGACGCGCAGCAAGGCTGCATCGGCTGCAGGACGAACGAAGAGTGCGACGACCACATCGCTTGCACGACCGACACGTGCAACCAGAACAACAATACCTGCTTACACGCGAGCAGCTGCATGACGGGCTATTGCGAGCCGAGCACGGGTGCCTGCGTGGAGTGCAAACAGGACAGCGATTGTCAGGGCGGCCTGATCGCGCAGGCGCTGCCGATCGGCACCAAGTGCTCGGTCAAGCAGTGCAAGAACCAGGTGTGTGTCCCGGTCACGCTGCAATGCACGGGCGAGCAGAAGTGCTGCCCGCCTCTCGGCTGCTCCATTCTCTGCCTCATCGACACCACTCAGTGAGGCTGCTGCCGGAGCGATGGCAAGGAGCTAGGCCGTTTACGCTCAGCGCGGCTTGAACAGCGTGGCCCGGTAATGGGCGAGCTCGGCGATCGAGTTGCGGATGTCGACCAGCGCGTCGTGCTCGCCTTTTTGGGGCTTGTCGTAGATTGCGTCTTCGCCGTACCAGGCCTTGGCCAGCAGCTTGACCGAGGTCACGTCCAACGTGCGGTAGCTGAGGTAACCGGCCAGGCCGGGCATCCAGCGGTCGACGAAGCGCTTATCTTGGCCGATGGTGTTGCCGCAAAGCACTGCCGGGTAAGTGCACCAGCCCGCTACACGCTCGAGCAGCTTGCGCTCGGCCACCAGCAGGTCGACGCGAGATTTGCGCACGCGATCGGTCAAGCCGGTCGTCTCGTGCATGTCGCGTACGAACGGCACCATGCGCGAAAGCAACGCATCGGGCTGCCACACGTCACACACGAACTCCTCGAGCACGTTGAGATCCGCGTCGGTGATGATCAGCGCGGCCTGCAAGATCACGTCGGCCTGCGGATCGAGGCCGGTCATCTCCAGGTCCAACCACGCTAGGTTGCCCCCTGCTTGAACGCGCGCTGGGCGCTCGGCGATCGCTTTTTTCGACACGCTTACACCCTACTCCAGCTCATCGGCGTCGTCTGCCTCGTCGTCATCGACGACGTCGTCGGGCGCGGCGAGACGCGCGGGCGTGACGTTGGCCTTGGCTTTGACTCGGGGAAGAACGATCTTCGGCTCGCGCTCGCGGCGGCGATAGAGCACCAGCGTGTGGCCGATGATCTGCGCCAGCTGGCTGCGCGTCGCGCGCTCGATTTCCGGCCCGACCTCGTCGGCTTCGATTTCGGCCTCGCCCGAGATCTTCACCTTGATCAGCTCGTGGCGTTCGAGCGCGACCTCCAAAGCCGAGAGCACCCCGGCCGTGAGGCCCTGATGCCCGATCTGGACGACGGGCTTGAGCGGATGCGCCAGGGAGCGCAAGTAGCTCTTCTGCTTGCCGGTGAGAGGGGCCGCCGGTGGGCGCGGTTTCTGCTTTTTCGCCACGCCGCTCGGTAGCGAAGCTCGCCGGCGCGAGCAAGCCCCCACCACATCGCGTTGATTTTTGGGGCCCTGAAAGGCGGTGGCGTTGATTTTTTGGGGCCTCTACCCCCAAAAAGACGTCGCCGCTGCGCTAGGCTCCAGCTGACTTGAACGACCCCGATGTGGTGGTGATTGGCTCGGGCCCGAATGGCCTGACCGCGGCGTGCACGCTGGCCAAACGTGGCCACCGCGTACTGGTGCTCGAGACGAACCCCAGGCGGCCGGGTGGAGCGCTCGGCAGCGAAGAGTGGACGCGCCCCGGCTTCGTCCACGACGTGGGCGCGGGCTTCTTCCCGTTCGGCCGCAGCAGCC
Source organism: Myxococcota bacterium (assembly GCA_048498935.1). GTDB lineage: Bacteria > Myxococcota_A > Polyangia > Polyangiales > Polyangiaceae > PMG-095. Next base: position 10,236 of record JBEHXA010000047.1, on the reverse strand, counting down.
CCGCCTTTCAACACCTCGATCTCGAGGCTGCAGGCGTGGTGTGGCTCAACGCGGCCTTCGAGAGCTGCCACCCTGCCCTGGACAGCAGCTACGCCTGCATCGCGCGCGACGTCGAGCTGTCGGCGCGGCACTTCGGCACGGAGCGGGACGGCGAGGCGTGGCGTGCGCTGGCCGAGCGCCACCGGGCGATGGAGCCGCTCTTGCTCGACGCGCTGATGAGCCCTTTTCCAGCGCTGGGACCGGCTTTCAAGCTGGGCTTGGGGCGGCTTGCCCGCATCGCGTTGATGTTCGCGCAGAGCGGCGGCCGCTTGTCGCGCAGCTTGTTCCAGAGCGAGGCAGCCCGGCGCGTGCTGCCGAGCTTGGCGCTGCACGTCGATGTCGGCCCCGACGACTGGTTCGGCGCTGCGCTCGGGTACATGCTCGGGCTGACCGCCTCGACCGGCGGCTACGCCGTACCGCGCGGCGGCGCGCAATCCATCACCAACGCGCTCGTCACCTTGCTCGAGCGACAGGGCGGACGGTTGCGCCTCGGCCAGCGTGTGACACGCATCGTGGTGCGCGGCGGTCGCGCCACCGGCGTGGTGCTCGAAAACGGGGAAGAGATCCGGGTCGGGCGCGCGATCCTGGCCGACACCTCGGCACCCTCACTGTGCTTGAACCTGCTCGAAAGCGAGCACGTGCCCGGGCGCATGCTGCGCAAAATGCGCAAATTTCCGCTGGGATTTGGCACTTTCAAGGTGGACTATGCGCTCAGCGGCCCGGCGCCTTGGAGCGTGCGGAACGCGCGGCTCAGCGCGGTGGTGCACGCCGGCGAAAGCCTGGACGACCTCGCAGGCTTCGTGCGCCAAGTGCGAGCCGGCGAGCTACCAGAACGGCCCTACCTGGTGATGGGACAGCAGAGCCTGATCGATCGCACGCGCGCACCCGAAGGCGGGCAAACTCTTTACGTGTACTCGCGCGTGCCGTCCGAGCTGGCAGGCGGCTGGGAAGCGGCGCGCGAGCGCTTCGCCGATACGATCAGCCGACGCATCGAAGCGCTGGCGCCCGGCTTCGGCTCGCTGGTGTTGGCGCGCAAGGCGCACGCGCCGCCCGATCTGGAGCGGATGAACTCGAACCTGCTCGGGGGCGATCTGGGCGGCGGCTCCAACGCTTGGAATCGACAGCTCATGTTTCGCCCGATGTTTCCGTACTTCCGCTACCGCATGCCGGTCGACCGGCTCTACCTGTGCTCGAGCTACGCGCACCCGGGCGCCGGGGTCCACGGCATGTGCGGCTACAACGCCGCCCGCATCGCGGTGCGCGACATCGAATGAGCCGCGCTGCCCTAGCGCACTCGCTGCACGACCAGGCCGCCGTCGATGGTCGAGTAGAGCCGCGAACAATCTCGATTGGGCACGGCCCCCTGGCGCTCACCCAGATCGAGCTCATCGTAGAATGGCGCATCGTCACGCGAGCGAAACAACGCCATGGCATGGCCAGTCGCCTGATCGGCGAAGAAGATCGCGCGCTGGTCCGACGCTAGCCCGCAGATGAGCTTGTGCTCACGCTCGGGGCCGCCCAACGTGAATTCGTCGATCTCCACGCCCTGGTCATAGCGCCCGTCGTCGCCCAATGAGCTTTGTACGACCAGCGCGCCGCCAAAGGACCTGACGAAGTACAGCGAGCTCGCATCGGCAGAAATTACGGGAAAACCGACACTTCGACCGCTGGTCAGCTTCTGGTCGTTGATGGCCTCGAAGCGCGAGGCGTCCGGCACGACACCGAACGGCTGCCCTCGCGAAGCGCGATCGAGCTCGGCAAACCCATCCTGATCGGCTCGCACCACGATTAGCCCGAGGCCGTCGCTCGTCAGTGTGGCGCCAAACTCTGCCGAATAACCATCGGGCAACGTCACTTCCAGCGACGCAAAGTCCGCATCGGGATCCGTGCGGTCGGCGATGAAAAGACGCGACGCTTCGGCTCCCGGCGCCGTGAAAGCGACGCTGAGCTCATCGGGTGTCATCGCTAGGAGCGTTGCTTGCTCCACGCCCAGCGCTTGCGGCTCGGGCTCGTCGAGGGTGAAGTCGGGCGGGCAAAGGCCAGGGCTCTCCGGCTCGGTCTTTCCCGGCTCGTACTCGATGCCAGCTCCGCCTGCGCCAGCCTCGCCTGCTGCGCCCGCCGCTCCATTCTCTTCGCCGCCCGCGTTCGTGTCCGGTGGCTGGACTGGGGCGGGTCCGGGCCGCGAATCGTCCGTGTCCGCTCCACCGGCAGAGCTCGCGGCCGGAGGCGGAAAGTCGTCGCCCCCACCGCAAGCCACCACCAAGAGAGCGAGACAGCCCCAGCGCAGCATCGTTACTCCGCAGGCGGGCAGCTATACGCTTGTCGCCAGCCGGTCAGCTTGGGGGTTGCAGTGATCTTGGTGTTCGGGATCAGGCGCAGCGTGATCATCAGGTACTTACCCTGCTTCAAGCTGGCGGCCTTGAGCTTGGCGCCTACGTCCTGCCCGACCCAACCGCTCACGGTGGCGCCCGTAACGGTGAAGATCTTGACCACGCCGCTGATCGAAACCGGCGCCGGAGCCACCGGCAGAGTGTGGAACGTGCTCGGGTCGTCCGAGCTCTCAGCGTAGATTTCGATGGCCGAGTCGGTCGGCGGAGTCTCCGCCTGCCAGTCGAAGAAGCGCCACACCGGGAAGGTGCCGCGGCCGCACTCCGACGTGTACTGGCGCTTGAAGTTCTCGGGGTGATAAGTCGGCAGTGGCGGCGGCTTGGTGCAAACGTTCGACACGCATGGGTAGTTGAAGCAGCAGTCGGTGTTCTGCGAGCAGGCCGCGCCCGCGGCAAAGCACGCGTTGGGAGCCGGCACACTCGCGCAGTGCCGGGTCGGCGGCTGCGTCACCGGACTATCGATGCGGCACACGCCAGTCTTGGGCGAGCTGCTACCGCCGCAGCAGTCCTCGTCGACGTCGCAAGCCGACTCCGGTCCGCTACCGGCGGCGCGACACGCTTCGGTCACCCAGTACGCGCGCTCGTTCAAGTATTGCCCACCAGTCTCGCTGTACACCTGGTTGGGCAGAAAAAATGCGGGGTGGCTACGATCGCTGGCCGCGCTCGTGGCATCGTCGATGGCCGAAACCCAGAGCATGCTCTGCAGCTGGTTCTCGTTGATCATCGCCACGTAGTTGTTCGTATCCGTGTAGTCCTGCTGCACCGCCGGCAGGTTGACGGTGTTGCCGTAGGGCCGCGTGCTCGTGAACACCGCCCAGCGAAAGCCGCCAGCGGGCGTAGGCAGCATCGTCACCTGATAGGCCTTGTTGCGATCGACGGCGCGCTCGCCGTCGTTGAGCTTGGAGAGCGCGACGGGCGTGGGGCTCGCGGCCGTGGTGTCGAGCGACCACAGCTTGCCCGGGTCCTCGAAGTAGTTGGTCGGCCCCATGTAGCCGTACACCGTGTGACTGTTGCGGCAGCACACGTCACCGGGCGTGGTCGTTTGGTACATCACGCTCTTCGAATCGCTCTCGAAGATCGGCCACTTGATCACGTCGCCGTACGGGAAGTTGTTGACCATCTGCCGCCGATTCTTGAAGGTCTTGCCGGCCTGATCGAAGTCGAAGGTGCTGAGGCCCTTACGCCAACCCGCGTTGGTCGCGGAGTCTCCGTCGACGAACACCATCTTGCTGCCGTCGGGCGCGAACGAGGGCACCATCATGGCAGTGTTGCCGAGGCCCCAGTTTCCGGGGCTCTGGCTGGTCACGTCCACCGACTGGGCGCCGACGGTATTGGGAGTTTCCCAAGCGTAGTAGCGATAGCCGGTCCAGTTGTCGCCACCCTGGCGCAAGTAGCCATTGAGCGTCGTGTCGCCGGTGGGCTTGAAATTGGCTTCAGGAATGGCCGTGAACGCGGCCGCAGCATTGCAAGCGGGCTTCCAGAGCACGCGCATCGTGGCGCTACCAGTATTGTCGAACCACTCCGCCTTGAAGTCGTAGAGCTTGGCGGAGTCGAGCCAAATGGCGCCCGTGCGCGTCGCGTTGCTGCTGCCGCCTACGATGCGTTCGTTTCCGATCCAAACGTACGCGCCGTCGTCCGAGATCAACTGAATCTCGTGGATGCCGGTGCAAGCCGGCTGCAAACGCCCCGTAAAGCGCGCCGACCAGCTATCGTTGTCGGTGAGCGCGCGACCATAGCTGTGCCGACCACTGCCCCACGAGTAGTCGAGGTTCGGGACGAACGTGCGATAGGCCTGCGGTGTGGCGCCCGGCACCAGTGAGGTCGTGCCGTAGTCGATGGTGTCGTAAAACGTGGCGGAGAGGCCGGTCGCGGGAGTGACGAAGGTGGCGGGCGGAAAGATGCGCGACATCGGCACGGGCTCGCGCGTGGTGATGAAGGTCGCGCCTTGCCAGCTGAGCTGGATGAGCGCGCTGCCCGTCTTCTCGGTGTGCACGATGTGCAGAGCGTATTTCTGCCCTTCCACCACCGCCATTGCGGCCAGGCAGGTGTCGGTCACACCGACCGCGCTGAGCTTGTTCACGCCGTCGACGTCGAACGTGACGCCGTCGTCGGACTTGACGCACCACTGTAGGTTGCCGGTGATGGGCGCTTCCACCAGGGCGTCCCAGGTAGAGGTGAAGTTGTCGGTGTTGACGCCCAGAATCGGCCGACCGGTGCCCCAGTCTTGGTAGATATCCGACTCGATGACCGTGCGCGTATTGCCGGAGGTATCGGCATACGTCACGAGCGGTCCGCGGCGGCCATTGGCGGGCCAGAGCATGTTCTGCGGCACGAGGCCGTACGGGACCTGCGCGCTCTGCCAGCGCAGCTTGACCAGCGTTTGGCTATTTTGATCGATCGCTTCGAGCTTGATCGGCGTCCTGACACCGCGCGTCAGCGCCGCCGTGCCGGTCCACTTGGTCGCCACCCCCGAATAGCCGAGCTGATCGATGATCACGCTGCCACCGACGGTGAGCCGCACGCCTGCCGTCGTCTCCACTTCGAACGTGGTGGTTTCCGAGAAATAGCCCTCGACGTCACCGCTCCAAACGACGCTGAAACCGTCGGCCGCTATCGGACCGCCGGGCGAACCGGCCCAATCGAACTCGGGTCGAGAATCGATGCGACGCCACGAAGGCCCGCTAAAAGTGGTATTGGCGTAGTAGTCAGCCTGGAGCCCGATGCCGCGCCCACCGGAGATCAGCGCGGCGGGCAGAGAAACGGTGCGCGTGGCCGTATCGATGCCAACCACCGCCTGCTTGGTGTTGCCGTAGATGCTGTTGCCCGTGAAGATGTACTTGCCGTCGGGCGTGAACGGCGCCCAAGCAAAGCCGCGAAAGTCGCCGCCGCCGTCGGAGTACGGCGAGCTCGGGCTCGCAAAGCCAGAGAGCGTGGTCAGGTTACCGCTCGCATCAACACTCGAGATGCCGCCGTAAATGCTGCTGTTACCTGGCGCCGTGGCGAACTTGGTACCGTTGGCCGACATCGAGTGGCACACCGGGCAGCCGTTTTCGGTCGGAAACGCATTGACCGCCGGGATGTCACCACCCGGGTCGAGCTTCATGATCTTCGAGCCGCCACCGTACTGCGTGTAGTAGATGCGGCCGCGCAGCGGCGTGCTGGCGAAGGTGACAGTCTTGGAAATCGCGTCCTTCAGCGCGCCACCGACGACGCGCTGTAGCGTGATCTTGCCGGTGCTGCCCTTGGCGGTGCGCTCGAAGTAGCTCCAAGGGTCGCGCGGAAACGCGTAGCGATAGTTCGAGGGCGGCGCGATGATCTTCGACCAGCTGAACGTGGGCGCGCCGACAGCCGGATAGCTCAACGTGATCTTCACGGCGGTCGCCGTGTTGGCGCCGGGATCCCACTGCAAAACCGGCGGCTTCAACGCGAGCGGCAAGACCGTCGCGTCGTAGGGATACAAGATGGTGGCGGTATCGGCGCCCGAGGTCGTACCGGCGGCGAAGAGGGCTGCAGACCCAGTCGGCGCGCTAGTCGCATCGACCGCGTTCACGACCACGTTGATGCTGGCCGTGTCCTTGAACTCCTGGACGTAGCCACTCACCTTCATGGTGCCCGCGACGGGCGACGCCAGGCTCACGGCGCCGGACGGCGATACCGTGGCGCGATCCAACGTGTCGAGCGCCCAGGCCGGCGTCACGGTGCCCTCGTAGCAAGTCGGGGGCACTACACCGACATTGATCTGCGCGGCAGCGGGAGACGTGACGATCGGCGGCAGTGTCCCGGCTGGAGGCCTGAGGTAGCTCTCCGGAATGATCTGCTTGGCGATGCTGGCCGAGCTCCATTTCAGCTGGGCTGTCGCGCCGCCGCTGTTCTCGTAGTACTCCATCCGCAGATCGACCGGCGTACCCTTGGTGAGGCTGATCACCGTGCTGGGCACTTCCGTGGCGCCCTGGTCGACCCACTTGTCGATCACGAGACTGCCGTTGATCCAGAGGCGCGCACCGTCGTCAGTGCGGGTGTAGAAGGTGTAGTCCTCAGTGGTAGGAGGAATGACGGCCGCACTCCAGCGCACCGAAAAGGCGTCCGCGCCAATGCCGGCCGGTCCCGGCGCTGCGTTACCCCAATTGAAGTCGACGATGGGATCGACGCGCGTCGCCGTGACGGTCCAGTTCGTCGGAATCATCGGCGCGGTCTTGTTGATCTGGTTGAAAAACTCGGCGTAGAGCCCACTCGTGGGGTTGATGGCAGTGACGGTGAGCGTCTGCGTGGGCGGGTCGAGCTTGATCGCCGTGCAGTTGTTGGCGTTCGGGTCCGGCGGTACCGCCAGCAGGGTCAGGGCATCGTTGCTCGCAGTCAGCGCGGCAGTGCCAACGTCCAGCTGCTTGCTGTCGTCGACCACGACCTGGCAGTACGGGTCGCAAGGATTACCCACGCACGCTTTTGAGGTGCCGAGGCCCTGAGTGTGCTGATCCGTCGAGCTGTCGGGCACTTTGGCGAGCTTGTCGCCTTCGCAGGTACCCCAGGTGTCGCCGACACAGGTGCGCTCGCCCATCGAGCACCACGTGTAGCCCTCGGAGTGCCGCGAGACGTGGCCGCACTCGATGACCAAGCCGTCTTCGACGCAGGGACAACCTTCCTGGGGCGTGGCGCACGCGTCGGTGTCGGGTGGCCCTAGCGGATCACCATTGCCGGCACCTCCTGCTTCCTCGCTACCGTCGGGGTCGGGAGCTGCGCCGTCGTGCCGCTTGCCATTGCCGCAGCCGCACGCAAGCGCAGCGGCCAGCGCGACCATCCACAACGAGCACGACAAAGGTAGGCGGGCCAGAGATCCTCCAAGCCTCCATGCGGCCGTACGATTTGTTGCTTTAGAAGGTTGTGTCGATTTGTGTCTCTCTTTGACATGTTCCAGTTTTGGGACGGGTCGCACGCGCAACGCAGCTGCATTTGAGGCACTTTGGCGTGCGGCGCGTGCTCCCTACATCGGCGCCATCAACACGCTTGGAGCGTGCAGCACCAAAGTCATGAGGAGAAGTTTGAGAGGGGATGAATGCGAATGAACGGTGCCGTGCTCGCCGCCCAGCTCGGCGGCGGCGCTACCAACGAGACCGGGCCTCCCCTCACTCCCAACCGCACGCCACCAGGCCGCGCACCGCCGGCCAAACCGACGCCGCCCGCAACCGAGAAACCCCTGGCAATACCTATATTTACCGGGCGCGTGGCCGAAAGCGACGCGCCCGCACCGATCCGAGGTCGTTTCGCTTGACGCGGCTGCGCTTGCGGCTACCTTCGCGCTCCTTCCACGACGTGCCTGGAGAGGTGACCGAGTGGCCGAAGGTACCCGCTTGCTAAGCGGGCGTAGGACAAAATCCTACCGCGGGTTCGAATCCCGCCCTCTCCGCTGATGATGCCCCAACTCGCAGGTGCTAGCCCGCCTCGAGGGCGGGCTGCGCGCCTGCGGTCTTTACGAGCGCCTCAGTAGCCGTTGGTTTCGCGCTGTACGAGCGTGATACCGGTCAGTGTGCCGTCGATGAAGGCGCCGGCGGAGACGAAGGCGCCGTGGCCCTGGTAGCCGCCGATGTTGCGAGCCACCTCGCAGGTTTCGTTCGACTCACACAGGCCGTCGTTATCGCCGATGCCGTCTTCCAGGATCTCCCAGGCGTGCTCGAGGAAGATCGATTCACAGCGGTTCGGGGTACCGGCGACGAAGGTTGAGCCAGGGACGCGCGCCGTGCAGGCGGCCTGGTCGACGGGATCGTCGTTGGAGACGAACCAGTTGTGGGTCGTTACGTCCTTGCCAGTAGGCAACGCGTTGCGATTGCGGAGTAGCGTATCGGTCGCCTTGAGCGCCAGGTCCAGGATGGAGCACGTTTCAGCGCCCGTGCATGGCCCGCGCGCGTTGTAGTCCGGGAAGCCGCCGCCGGCACGGATGAAGCGCCGAGTCTCCGTTGCGAAGGTCGTGAAACTGGTGATGTCTGCGTAGGCAGAAGACCCGGCGGCGCCGTCGGGATTGGTCGCATCGCTGACCAAGCCGACGATGGACGCGAGCACGCTGGCACCCGTGGTCAACGTGGCAGCGCTGCCGCCGCAGGCCGCGTTCAGCCCCGTGGTGCTGGTGACGACGCAGTCCGCGCCGGTGGCGGTGGGGCCGTTGTTGCCGACGATGAGCTGTTCCGCGATGTCGACGGTGCTGTTGTTCGAAAACACGCTCGCGTTGAAGTTGTGCGAGGACGCGAAGTTGCGTACGCGCGGGGGCACGAACACCTGACTCTGGATGAAGGTCCCGTAGGTGGTGTCGAGCGCCATGGCGTCCTCGAGCAGCTGCGCGTAGGAGCCGAAGCCCACGCCGACGTCTTCGGTCGCGGCAACCGTGATGGCTTGTACGACGCTGGCCGTACCGCTCATGTTGACGCCCTGGCGGCACGACACCGTCGTCGTGTCCTGCACGCGGCTGAACGAGCTGTTGGTGGGCATCAGGATGCCGGTGGGGGTCGTGATGCTCACGCCCTTGCCGCAGCCGATGCGAGCGTGCTGCACCACGTTGTTGTGGCCGTTCAGGGTGATGCCGTTTCCGCCGGAGTTACCGATGTGGATGTCGACGAGCCGGTTGTTGTCGCCGCCAGTGGCGATGGCTGCACCGGAGGAGCTGTCGATCACGATGGACTTGTAGACCGTGTTCGAGGTGTTCACGGAGCCGATTGCACCGTTGTCGCCGGCGCGAGTGATCTTCACGTTCTCGACGCGGCCATTGGTCACCTGATTCAGGAGGATCGCGACGTTCGTGGTGTCGCTGAAGACACTGTCGCGAATCACCAGGCCTGGGTTGGCGTTCGCCGTGGAGATGCCGGAGCTGCCCGTGCTGGAGATGGTGGCGTTGGCGATGCTGCAATTGGTGCAGGCGCTGAGCCCGATCGCGGTCGCGCCGACGTTGGTCATGGTCACATTGCGGATCTGCAGCCCGGTGGCGCTGCCGGCTCCGATGATGTTGCGACCGCCGTTGGTGGTGACGTCACGCACCAGGCTGGCGCGCGCCGACGATAGCCCAATCGCAACGTTATTGCCGGTGCCCGGAAGGGTCGTCGCCGTGAACGAAACGTTGCGCACCACCTGAAAGGCGCCGCCGTCGGCGGCCATGAGCCCAGCATACTGCGTGCCCAACGTGTACGCGCCTTCGACCCAGTTGAAGCTGCCACGGCGGGTCCAGCGAAAGTCGGTGACGGTTTGACCCGGCACGGTCGCGACGCCGATCTTGCCGGTCGCGCCCGTGCAGATTCCGTTCGTCGACGCAGCGTCCAGCAGGAAAATCGAGTGCTCGGAGCCGCGGTCGGCGGTGCAGCTCGCGGCGGCCAAGCGCTCGATCGGGTTGGCCCACCAGGCGGCGGGCTCCGACGTCAGCAGCGAGGCGCCGTCACGCGTCACCGTGAGTGAGTTGAGCTTCCAGGCGTTGTTCGCGAAGTCGAGCAGATCCGACATGTGCTTGCCGGCGTGCAGCCCAGTCGACACGATCTCGATGCCGGTGGCGGCCGCGTGGCAGGTCCAGTCGAAAGCGCCGAGCGCGTCCGTTGCCGCGACGTCGGTGCAATCGGGCTCGTCCGGCAAGGCCAAGCGACGGATTTCGCCGCCGTGCACGCAGGCTTCGTAGAGCGGGCCGTCACCGGTGGGCGAGGCGTCACACGCGGTGTCGGTGGCGCTCGTGACGTCGGCGCCGTCGTTCTTCACGTAATCGAGCCAGAACGGACCGTTGGTCGGGTACTTGGCTTCCACGACCGCGGTGAGCGGACCCGGACCTGCACCGGCGCCGCCTTGCATGATC
>JBEHXA010000046.1:0-20361 GCA_048498935.1 Myxococcota bacterium | reverse complement strand
CGAGCGCGCTTCGAAACTGCCGATGACATTGGGCGTCGAGCTACCGGTGTCGGCGGAAGGCTCCGATTGCCGGCGTGCCGCCGAGCGGTGGCTCGAGCCTCCAGCCAGCGATGCACGCGCTCGAGCCGCTTGGCTGCGCTCGGAAGCTGGTCCGCTCGGCGTCGCGCGAACGCGCGGCGCCGTAGCGCGCGGGCGCGTGGTCGTGAACCTGCAGCTGGTGCGCTGGCCGTCTACGGTGCGACCCGATTTGGGGGGCCACGCAGAGTACCTGCTGCGCTCTTTCAGAAACGACGACGAAGGTGTGCTGCGCCCCGAGTTGCTTGAAAACACGCTCGATCCGGCCAAGGTGCGCACCGCCGCAGCTCGCCAAAAACTGGCTAGCTGGCTCGAACGGCAAGCCGCCAGCGTCGACGCCGGCACGGCCATGTTGCCCGACGACTATCTCGCCGAGCGCGCCGTCTCGGTGACTCCGCGCGGGCTTCATCGCCTGGCGAATCGCCCCTTCGCGGCCGCATGGAGCGACAAGGAGCTGGGCGAACGCGACTTTTCGCAAGGTAGCCAAATCAAGACCGCGAGCGCGCTCTTGCGTCGGCTCGACCAGCTCAGCTGCCAGGGCTGTCACCAGGCACGCAGCGTTGCCGGCTTTCACCTGCTCGGCGACGACGACTCGCTCGCCCCGAGCGAAAACGCATTGGCGTCGGGCGTGTCGCCGCAAGTCGTCGCAGATCTGCCGCGAAGGCTCAGCATCGCCAGGCAGATGCTGGCCGGCGACGCCCCCGACTTCACGGCCCCGTTGGCAGAGCGCGCCGGCGCGGTCGGGCGCTACGGCGATCACTGCAGCCTTGGCTCGGATCCGAGCTTCGCTGCGTGGTCCTGCGCGCCGAGCTTCGAATGCTCTGCCATCGAAGGCAGGCAAGGCGACGCCATCGGCCAGTGCTTGCCACGTGCACCAGAGGTCGGAGACGCTTGCGAGCGCGGTGGAGTAAGCCAGACCATTAGTGCCACGCGCGATCGCATGCAGGGCGTCGTGGCCGAAGCGTGCGCCGGGATGGTGTGCAATCGCAGCGCCGTGGGTTTTCCCGGAGGAATGTGCACGGCGAGCTGCGGCTCGACCGACGCGGCGTGCGGCAGCATCGCGATACTGGATTCGTTCAATGCTTGTTTGGCTCGCGGTGACAGCTTTCTGAGCTGCATCCGCGGCAACGTGCAACCCGCCGGGCTGCGCGGCTGCGACCCACAGAATCCCTGTCGCGACGACTACGTTTGTGCGCGCGGGGCGAGCGGGGGCGTCTGTCTCCCTCCGTACTTCGTGTTCCAGCTACGGGTCGACGGGCACTCGAGCGGCCTTCGCTAGCGCTCGAGCGCTGATGCGCCCCTAGAGCAGACCGTGCTCTTCGAGCTTCGCGTACAGAGTCGAACGGCTCACGCCGAGCAAACGTGCAGCCTGGCCCTCGATGGGGCGACCACCCGACAAGCACTCGTAGAGGATCACGCCCAGCGACCAAATATCGGCGCGGCGATCGAGCAGTCCCTCACCGTCATGGCGACCGCTCGGCGCGGACCACACGGTCCCCATGCCGCCTTCACCCAGGTGTTGCCCGAGCCGGTACCTACCGGCAATGAGGGGTCCCCTCTGCGAGGGCATGCTCGGACATCGGCCCGCAGCATATCCACCATCGACATGTCAGGAAAGCCCGTGCGGTACACTGAGAGCGGATGCGCGCGCACGGCGCTTCGCAGCTGCTGCAGACCTCTCATAGTCAATCCATCGGCGGAGCGCGGTCCGACCCTTCAGCGCCGCTTGTTTCAGCCGTTAACCCCTGCAACAATCACTCATGCTCGCGCATTCTGTACTATTTTCCTCTCGCGCTATCGCAACCTGCGTGGCGCTCAGCGCGCTAGCTCTCGGCGGCTGCAGCGGCAAAAGCGGAGACGACTCCGACGGCAAGGGTGGCAAGTCCGGCGCTTCCGGAGGTGGCTCGACCTCGACGGGCAACACCAGCCACGGAGCCACGGGCTCCGGCGGCTCGATCCCCGTGGTCCCGAATGGGATCTCTTCCGCCGCTGACCTCGCGCGCAAGCTCGGTCGCCCTGCCAATTTTTTGATCGGCTTGGGCAACGATTTGCCCAGCGACTACAAGTGGGAAAACGCTAGCGCGCTCAACCTCGGCACCAACATCGACGTGCACTACGTCTACATCACTTACGGGTGGGCGAACTGGAACCCGGGCGGCTACTTCGCGCAGACCATCGCCAAAGAGGATCGCAAGAAAGACACGGTGCCGATGGTCTCCGTGTACGGCATGACCGGTCGTGGCGAAGCGCGCCTCGATGTCTTGGCCGACGACTCGTACATGAACCAGTACTGGGAAGAAGCGAAGCTGCTCATGCAGCGCTACGCCGAGCTCGACACGCCTGCGCTCGTGCACCTCGAGCCGGACTTCTGGGCCTACGCGCAACAGCAAACGCAAGGCGACCCGAAGAACGCCCCGGCTCATCTGCATCCCGACTGCAAAGGCTTGCCCGAAGACATCTCGGGCATGGCGCGCTGCTGGTTCAAGCTCGCGCGCGACAACGCGCCCAAGGTGGCCATCGGCCTGCACGCCTCGGAGTGGGGCGGTGAAGATGTGGGCGATTACCTGAGCAAGCTGGGCGCCGCCGAGTCCGACCTCGTGTTCATCGATATGCTGGACCGCGACGCTGGCTGCTTCGAAGACGGCAAGCTCGACCAGTGCAAGCGCGGCGGCACCTTCTATCTCGACGAAACGAATCAGACGTCGCCCAACTACTCGGAGCGGCTCGCCTTCGCCAAGCACGTCAGCGAGGCCACCAAAAAGCCCATCATGTGGTGGCAATTGCCGCTGGGCGTGCCGAGCGAAACCCCCGGCGGAACGAGCGGCCATTTCCGCGACAACAAGGTGCGCTACGTCTTCAACAACATCCAAGAGTTCGTGGATGCGGGCGGCGTGGGCGCAGCATTCGGGGTCGGCGCGGACGGCCAAACCACCGTCGACACCGACGGCGGCCAATTCAAGAACGCCGTGAAAGCCTATTACGAGAGCCCGGTCGCGCTGCCCTGAGCAGCGTGACTCAGTAGCCGTAGTTGACCGCGTAGTCGCCGCGGCGGGTGTCGATGCTCAGGAAGCTGAGCTGACCCTCGCTGCACGAGCCGCTGTTCAGGAACAGGCGCGAGCCGTGCTCGGTTCGTGCCGCCAAGTGCGTGTGACCCGTGACCACCACGTCGAACTCGCGCCGAGTCGCCTCGCCGACCGCCCAGCGCTGGAACGCACAGCGGGTGCCGTCGAGCGATAGCCCGCCGCGCGCCTCGTCGATCTTCGCGCATAGCCGGTAGAACGCACCTAGCCCGACGCGCCTGATCCAGCCACCCAACCAAACGCCCAGATCGGCCAGCCACTGGCGGCGGCGAATCAGATCGTCGTTCTGATGGCCGTGGGTGAAGAGCAACCTCACGCCGTCCGCTTGCAGGTGCAGCTCGTCGGGCACTCCCAGCATGCCGGCCACGATGTCGTGATTGCCATGCACGTAGTGGTAGCGCGGGCGCTCGAAGCGCTTCGCGATCTCCGGGTGCGCGGCCCGCGCGAGCTCCAGCTCTTGCCGGGCGCTACCGAGACGGCGCGATTGCAGCGTCTCCCAGATATCTCCGAGTAGGATTACCCGCTCGAAGTTCTGCTCCAGAAAGCCGAGGAAACGCAGGAACTCGGCGTCGTCGTGACCGAAGCCATCAGCGCGGTCTCCCGCTCCGAGGTGCAGATCCGAAATCACGGCCAGCTTCATGGGAAATCTCCCGAGTGCAGATCCGGCGCTCACGGCCGGACGACAGCGCCTTCAAGTCGCCGTCTGGTCTTCTTCTTTCGTTCTGCTTTGTGGGGATATCCTGTGAGCGTTACAAGCCCGTGTCTGACTGGAAAGGCTTAGGAAACGCCTGCACTTGGGCGCGCGGGACTGACAGAACCCGCAAGGCGCGCTGGCGCAGGCTCAAGGCATCGAGACCGTGACGACGAAGTACATCGGTATTACCCCCGCACACCGGTAGTCCTTCCACCGCAAATCGATGCAACCGCGGCAGCTTCGCGCCGCTCGCTTCGGACAACACCGCTGCAATGCGGTCGCCCTGCCCACCCTGAACATAGTGATTATCCAGGGAAAACAGCTGCTGTACGTGGCCGACGGTACGCAGCAGCCACCACGAGCTCACCTGGTTCAACCACGGCAAGCTGACGACTCCGACGCGGAGACCGTCCTCGGCGAGCAGCTCGGCGGCGCGCCAGGCTTCGCTGAGCAGCGTCGGACCGTAACCAATGAACAGGGCGTCCGCGCCTTCGCGCAGCACCGTGCCGACCCCGACTTCCAGCGGCTGTTCGTCGGGAATGTCGAACGGCACTTCGCAGGGCACGCTCTCGAGCCGAAGCCAGCTCGGCCCACGGTGCTGATGCAGGCAGAAGGCGAGCGCCTTCTTCACTTCACTCTCGCAGCTCGGTGAGAGCGCGAGCAGGCCCGGCACCGCCGCGACCGCCGAAATGTCCCTGACGGATTGGTGCGAGTGCCCAGGACCAGCCGGCAGCAAGCCCGCGAGCGACGCTACGTACACGATTTGCGTGCGCTCCGTAGCGTTGTTGTAAATCTGCTCGTTGGCGCGCGTGCTCATGAAGCACGCGAACGAGTGGCACACCGGCAGCATCCCGCGCAGAGCCAGCCCGCCTGCCATGCTCACCATGTCCATCTCCGCGATACCGCACTCGATGAACCCTTGGGGACGCTTCTCACGCGCGGGCACCTGACCGGTATCGACCACCAGGTCGGCGTCCAGCACGACCAGCTTGCCGTGCTGCGCCACTTCTTGCTCGAGCGCTTTCGCGTAGGCGGCAATCAGCTTCTGCTGCACCCCGGTCGGCGGACGAACAGGCGCCTCCACATGCTCCAGCGCGACGCGCAGCACGCCGAGCTGCTCGGTCTGGCGGGTCATGCGCGTCAGCAGCTCTTCTACCGCTTGGCGGTAGAGCGCGGTGTTGGGTGCGCCAGAATGAAACCGATACTGCGCCACGTCGGAGTCGAGCGAGGTGTGCTCCATGAAGGAGACGCCCTTGCCCTTGACGGTATCGGCGATGATCACCTGCGGGCGCGACTTGACCTGCTGGCAGCGCCACAGCGCGTCACCCAGCTCGCCGAAGTCGTGACCGTTAACGCGCTCGACGTGCCAACCAAAGCTCTTGAATTTGGACTCGAGATCACCGAGCGAGCTGGTGCGCTCGACGAAGGTGTCGGACTGAAGCTTGTTGTGATCGACGATCGCGCAAACTTCGCTCAGCCCGCCATTTGCGGCTGAAATCAGCGATTCCCAGATCTGCCCCTCTTGCAGCTCGCCGTCACCGGTCATCACGAACACGCGACTCGACTTGCCGCGCAGCCGATTGCCGAGCACCAAGCCCTTGCCTTTCGAAATGCCCATGCCGAGCGACCCAGTGTTGGTCACGATGCCCGGCGTGCCGATATCGGGGTGGCCAGGCAAACCATCGAGCTGGCGCAAGCGGTGGATCGCGTCGAACGGCAGTTGCTCGAGCGCTATCAGCAGCGCATAGAGGCCCGGGGCGTCGTGACCCTTCGACGAAAAATACAGTTCCTCGACGCCCGCCTCACCGCGCAGCTCGTGGAGGTGGAGCCAGGTCACGATGTCCAGGCTGGAAAACGAGCTGCCGATATGGCCCGACCCCGCCCGCGCGATCATGTAGAGCGCGTTGAGGCGGCAAGCGTCCGCCAACAGCTGCGCGCGCGCCGCGGGCGCGACCTCCAAGCCGCGCAAACGGCGGAGCTCGGGGAGCCCCACCCAATACAGTGTTCCCTCGACGGCATTCGTGATCAGGTCACCCATGAGTCGCCTCTTTCGGCCGGCGCAGCGAATGCGCGTGTTGGCGTAGGTACGCAAAAAAGCCAGTCTTCGGATAGTCGTGCTCGGGCAGCCCGTAGCGAGCCGGCTTGTGCTCCGGCAGGTGTGCCGTGCCGAACAGCCAGTCCCAGATGGCGAGCTTGGTGGCGAAGTTCTTGCCCGGGGCCGGTAGCTCCGTTGCATGGTGCCAGCGGTGCATTTCGGGACCGTTGAGCACGCGCTGCAGCCAGCCAGCTCGCACGTCGAGGTTCGAGTGGATGTACATGCCCCACACCGCGTCGAGCGTGGCCTTCATGAGCGCCACCTCGGGTGAGGCCCCCAAGAGCACGATGGGCGTGAACTCGATGGTCTGGTTGATCAGGATCTCGACGGCGTGCGAGCGCGTGCCGGAGAGCCAGTCGACGTCGTCGACCGAGTGGTGCGCCTCGTGCGTGCGCCACAACAGGTCGGATTTGTGCTGCAGCCGGTGAAACCAATAAATGTAGAAGTCGTGCGTGACGAAGAAGAAGCCGAGCTGAACCAGCACCGGCCAGTCGCTCACCAAGCCCAGCTTCGACCAGCCGGTCCGTCGGTCGAGAAACGTGATGAGCGCCGTGATGACGAGGCCCAGCACGTAGCTCTGTACCACCCCATAGCCGAGCAAATCGGTGAAAAATCCCGTCCGAAATAGGCGTTGCCGCGGCTCGTACGGAAAGAGCCGTTCGAGCCCCATCAACAGCAACGCCGTGCTGACGATGATCAGCGGAGAAAGCAAGGTCCACGACATGACGCGCTTCTTCGCAACTCGGCGGCTTCAGCCAGCCGTGGCGCTCACGACGCGACGCAGCTTGGCGCGAATCGGGAGCTCGCTCTCGTAAACGCGCTTGACGCCATCGCCGACGGCGCGCTCCACGTCACGAATCTGTCCGACCAGGCGCTCGAGCCCCGAGAGCTCGACCGAGGCAGCATGGTCGGTGCCCCACATCGCGCGATCGAGCGTGATGTGACGCTCGATGAAAGTGGCGCCGAGCGCGACCGCCGCCCAGGTCGGTGCGAGGCCAGTCTCGTGACCGGAGTAGCCGATCGGGCAGCGCGGGTACTCGCGCTTGAGCGTCCGGATCATGCGCAGGTTGAGCTCGTCGACCGGGCAGGGATAGGTCGACGTGGAATGGGCGATCAGCAAGTTCTTGTGCCCAACGGCGCTGACCGCGGCGTCGATCTCGTCCACCGAGGACATGCCGGTCGAGATGATCAGCGGTCGCCCCGTCATCTTCATCGCGCGCAGCAGCTCGTGGTCGGTGAGAGACGCCGAGGCGGCCTTGTAACAAGGCGGCGAAAAGCGCTCGATCACGTCGATCGAAGGCAAATCCCAGCAGGAGGCGAACCACATCACGCCGAGCTTTCTGCACAGCGCGTCGATATGCTCGAACTCGGGGGCGCCGAACTCGATCTTGCGCTTGTAGTCGATGTACGACATGCGACCCCAAGGCGTGTCACGCATGACTTGCCACTGGTCGAGCGGCACGCACAACTCGGGGGTGCGTTTCTGGAACTTGACCGCGTCGCAACCGGCCCGCACCGCGCCTTCGATCAGCTTCTGCGCGAGCTCGAGCGAGCCGTTATGGTTGATGCCGATCTCGGCGATGACGAACACCGGTTGGTCCTCGCCCACCCAACCATCGCCGATGCGGACCACCGGCCCCGACTGGCTGGGCAGAAAGCTGTCACGATCAGCTCGCGAGGAACGAAAGACCGCCGGTCCGTGAGCTTGAGTCGTTTCCATCACGTGTGCTCCTTTTGGTTCTCCAAAATCAGATCGCAAAGCTCTCTAAAGGCGCCGTCGCCTCCGCCAGCGGAGGTGACGAAATGCACGGCTGCGGCAACCTTCGGCACCGCATCGCTGGGGCACACCGCCAGGCCGGCTTCGGCGACCCACTGCAGTGCCGCCAGGTCGTTCACGTCGTCGCCGATGTACGCGACGGCTTCGAGCGGCATGCCGAGCTCCTGCAGCAAACGCGGCAGCGCCTGACGCTTGTCGCTTTGCCCGGCCCAAAGCTGATCGATGCCGAGCTTTTTGGCCCGGGCCGCGACGATCGGGCTGTTTTCGCGGGTCAGCCAAGCGGTGGCGATACCGGCCTGGCGCAGCAGCTCGACGCCCATCCCGTCGCGCATCGAAAAGCGCTTCAAGGCTTCGCCCTCGGCCGAATAGTAGACGCCAGCGTCGGTCAGCACGCCGTCGACGTCGCTCACGACCAAGCGAATGCGCGCGGCGCGGATGCGCAGATGAGAACCCGGAAGCCTCACCATATCGTGAACCCTCCATCGACCACGAGGCTGGCGCCGGTCATGTATGCTGAAGCTTCGCTCGCCAAGAACAGCAGCGCGCCGCGGTAATCGTCGGGGCTGCTCATGCGCTTGAGCGGCGTGCGCTCGGCGTAGCGCGCGCGAAAGTAAGCGTCTTGCCCGGCCTCGACTCCGCCGGGGCAGAGCGCGTTGATCCGGACGCCCTTATCACCCCAGTAGGCCGCCAAGAATCGTGTCAGCTGGAGCACCGCGCCCTTGCTGGCCGGGTATGCGGCT
The DNA here is from genome assembly GCA_048498935.1 of Myxococcota bacterium. GTDB lineage: Bacteria > Myxococcota_A > Polyangia > Polyangiales > Polyangiaceae > PMG-095. The sequence goes on along the minus strand of JBEHXA010000046.1, from coordinate 11,900 downwards.
CCCTTCCAAAACGACTGCGAGCCGTCCTCGCGCCGATACAAGTCCTGATTCGGCGCGACGAGGCCGTAGGTGGAAGCGATGTTGATGACGCTGCCAGAGCGCTGCTCCGCCATCACGCTGCCCAGGCGCTGACAACACAGAAAGACGCCGGTCACGTTCACGTCCAGTTGGCGACGAAACCGCTCCAAACCGTAGTTTTCGAGCGCTGATTCGACGGCCGCATCGGCGCCGAATTTGTCGTCGATGGCGGCGTTGTTGACCAGCACATCGATGCGACCGAAGCGCGAGAGGGTCGCGTCGCGCAGCCGGTTCACGTCCGCCTCGCTGGTGATGTCCGCGGCCAGACCGAGCGCATCCGGAGCGCCGAGCTCGCGGCAGCGCTGGGCAGCAACGTCGAGCGCATCGCCGTTCAAGTCCGTAAGGACCACCCGGGCACCGGCGCTGGCCAGGGTGAGGCAATGCTGACGGCCGAGCAGGCCCAGCGCGCCCGACACGACGACCACCTTGCCGCTGAGGTCGAACGGATTGTCTTGCACCGACATGTCAGGTGGTCTTTCTGAAGACGGGCTGCACAGGCTGTCCGCGCAGCGAGGATGCAAGGCGCCCGCGAGCGAGGGCAGTCGAGAGGGCGTCGAGCGCGCGGTCGTAGGCTGCGAGCACGTGGTCGAGCTCCGCGTCACCGTGAGCCAGGCACAGGTTGTGAAACCCCGTCCACAGCACGCCGTGGCGGAGCAGCTCCTGCTGCACCAAAGATTTTTGGAGCAGCGGGTCGCCAGCGCTGGGGTCGAAGCTGATCAGCGCGCGGCAAGGCAAACCGCTGGCTCGCGTGTGTTCGAGGCCTTTCTTGCGGGCCAGCTCGTTGTAGCCGTCGAGCAGACGCTGACCGGCGGTCTCGAGTCGCGCCGGCACCTCGAGATCGCGTAGATCCTCGAGCGTGGCCTTGGCGGCCGCGAGCGACAGCGCTTCCCCACCAAACGTGGTGAAGAAGAACACCTCTTGTTCGAGCAACGACATCACGTCCGCGCGACCGGTCAGCACCGAGAGCGGCATGCCGTTGGCCACCGCCTTGGAGAAGCAGGCCAAGTCGGCCACCACGTCGAAGCGCTGCTGCGCGCCGCCGAGCGCCACTCGAAAGCCGGTCCACATTTCGTCGAAGATCAGCAGCGCTCCCGCGCTCTCGCAGGCGCGCTTGAGCACGCGCAAATAGTCCGCGTCCGGGTGCTGAAAGATCATCGGCTCGAGGATCACGCAAGCCACGTCGTCGCCGAGCGCCTCCATCAGCGAAAACAAGTCGTTGTACGGAAACACCTCGGTGAGCGTTCGCGTCGCGAGCGGCACACCAGCGCGGCGCGACGTCGTGCCGATGTACCAGTCGTGCCAGCCGTGGTAGCCGCAGCACAGCACCTTGTCGCGCCCGGTGTAGGCGCGCGCCAGCCGCACGGCCGCGGTCGTCACGTCGCAGCCCGTCTTGCTGAAGCGCACCGAGTCGGCGCCCGGCACGACGCGCCGCACCAGCTCTGCCACCTCGACCTCGAGCGGGTGCATGAGCGAGAACGTGATACCGCTCTCCAGCTGCGCCGCGATCGCGCGATCGACGGAGGGATGACCGTAGCCGAGCACCACCGGACCGACCGCCATGGTCAGGTCGATGAACTCGTTGCCGTCCACGTCCCAGACGCGCGCTCCCTTGCCGCGCGCGAGGTACTTGGGCGCCACCCCGTCCACATACTGGCTCGGCCCCTTGGCGAGCGTCTGGGTGCCAGCCGGGATCAACCTGCGCGCGCGCTCCCACAGCGCTTGCGAGGCCGAAATCTCGGGATAATCCTGATCGAGCTTTACTCCGTTAGCCATCAGATCCTCGTCGGTGCGGGCCGCCACTCGAGGCCGGCGCTGCCCAAAATCACGCTGCGCAGCTGGGCGACCTCGGCCAAGTGCCAAGACTGACCGGACCAGCGCGCGTTGATACGCGCGATCTCCGGTTGGCTTTGCAAGAGCTCCAAAATCTCGTCCAGCGAGAAGGCCGGGCGCGCCTCGCTCCAGAGCTCGGCGTAGATGCGCGCGACCAGCTCGTGGTCTTCGGGGTAGTCGACGGTGAAGCGCAACGTCTTCGAGAGATCGCGCCCCCCGCCCCAACTCACGTTGCCGATGCGAAAGCGCTCCGGGTTGTCCCAGATGAACGGCGTGGTGTGCTCGCGCTCGAAGGGCCGCTGAGCCTCTGCCGCTGCTTGCTCGAGTACCCCGATCGGCATGACTTCGACGTCGTTGCCGTCGGGCCAGCTGGGCGGGTGCAGGTTGGTGACGAAGTCGAGCTCACGTGCGTGCGCGGCGTAGTGCTCGAGCACACGGTCGACGACGCCCGGATCGATCAGCGGACAATCCGAGGGGATTTTGACGACTACGTCGGCCTGGCAAGCGCGCGCGGCGGCCAGGTGTCGCTCGAGCAAGTCGGTCGGGTGGTCGCTGACGACGTCGACGCCGATTTTGCCGCACAGCTCGCGAATCGGCTCGTCTTGAGCCAGGTGGCTGGTAGCCACGCACAGCTCGAACGGGAACGACGCGGCGCGCAGGCGCTCCAGCATGCGCTCGAGCATCGGGCGACCCGCCACCGGCAAGAGCACCTTGCCCGGCAACCGGCTCGAGCCCATCCGGGCCTGCACCACCACCAACGTGGTCACGCGACCTCCTGGTGAAAATGCTCGCGGAGCGCCGGGCGAGTCGAGAGCAGGCGCCGGCACTCGGCCGCGATGTTGCGAGCCGCACACCCATTCTGCACCGGCATGAGGCGCTGCAGCGTTTCGAGCGGGTGGAACGAGTGCACCTGCTTGCCGAGCGCCAAACCCACGAACACCACCGACGAGAACTGCGTAATGAGCACGTCGCAATTGGCGATCATCGCTTCGGTCGGGCCGCTGCTGAACACCCGAGCGCCCGGCGCCCAGGTCTTGATTTCACCGATCGCGCGCTGTGCGTCCTCGTTCGGGTGCAGCTTGAAGATCAGCTCGCGCGAACCGGCGAGCTCCAGGGCGTGACGAATGAAGGCGCGACGGTCATCGAGTTTGAACGTCTCGCGCGCGTCCGACGTGCACGCCAGCGCGTAGCCGCGGAGCGGGAAGTCGTTGTCGCGAAACCGCGCGCATGCGTCGAAGTTCGGCATCCCGGTGACGACGATGCGCTCGGCGGGAGCACCATTTTCGACGAACAGCTGCTTGTAGCCATCACTAGCGACGCAAAAGCGGTCGTACTGACCACTCAGCCCCGTCGCGGCGGTGCCGACGAGCCATCGAGGCACGTAGTTCGGAAAGCGCCTCACGAGCGGCCACAGGTAGTTGTCCGGGTCGAGGATGCCTTCCTGCACGACCAGGAGCGGCTTACTGCGAATGTTCTTGGGGACGATGACATCCGAGCAAGTGACGATCAGATCATAGCCGCCACGCTGTCCGTCGAGGTCGATGGGCAGGCTCTGCTCATTCAGATAGTCGAGGCAGCGCTGGCGCAGCTTGCCACCCGCAATGGTCCGCTCGACGAGACCCAGCTTGCGGAGCTTGGTGATGTAAGCGTCGCCGTAGTACGGACTGAAGGAAGCCTCACAGTCCGGCAGCGCCGACGCGATCTGGTGCATTTGCGTCGTCTGGTTGAGCGAGCCGCAAATGAAAAAAACCTGCGGTTTGCGCGCGATCTTCAACATGACAGGTTTTGCTCCAAAGGTTTGGGGAGAGGCGGCACCGGTCGGAGATCGAGCGCCAAGACCGCGTAGCCAAACACCGCCCAAAACGTCTCTTTGGCACGCTTCAGCAGCAAGAAGGCAGCGGCCACGTTGAGCGCGTCCGGTACGCCGAGCGCGCGCAAGAACGCGAGGTAGCTCAGGTCTTGCACCCCGAGCCCCGCCGGCACCACCACCGCGATGTTCCGCAGCAGACTGGCCGACACTTCGAGCGCCCCCACGCTGGTCCACGAAAGCTCCACGCCGAGCAGGTGCAAGATCAGAAAGGTTTCAGTCGCCTCGAGCAGCCAGCCGCTGAGAAAGAGCAGCAAGGGCGCCGGCGACGAGAGGATCGAGGCGAAGAAGGTCTGGATCCGCGCGTCGGCCCGCGCGACCTCGGCGCGTGCCCGTTCGAGCCTCGCGCGCAGCGCCGGGATCGGCAGCATGAGGAGGAGCGAGAACGCGCGCTCGGCGATGCGTCCGCGTGACAGCACCGCGACGCCAGTCAGAGTCAGCAGAAACAGGCCCACCGCCGCGCCGAGCAGCAACCAAGGCAGCGCCTGAGAGTGCAGCAGCGACGGCGAGATGCGCGTCAGCATCGACCAGCTGAGCACCACGAATCCGCCCACGTAAAGGCTCTGCGAACCGACCAGCAGCCACTTGCGCGCTGCCATACCGGCCAGGCTCGTCGAAAGGTCCGCTCCGCAGTTTCTCGCCAGGAGCGCCGGCTTGAGCGACTCACAGAACACCACCCCGAGCGGCAAGGTCTGCGCGAGCGCTTCGGTACCGAGACGCGCCCTGAGCAAGCCACCGTAAGAAAGCCAGCGCCCCATGCGACGGAACGCGAGCTGCCACCCCGCCGACTCCACCATCAACGAGAGGAACTGAGGCACGAGCAGCAAGACCCCCGCGCCACCCACGCGCCCCAGGAGGCTCGCCACGCGACCCGGTTCGGTGTCACGGAACGTCCACAGCAGTGTTGCGAGGGCCAGCGACACGCCGACGACTCGCATGGCATTCGTTCGGTTTCGGTGCCGCTCGTGAGCCACGCAGAGTTTAAATAAGCCGCCTCGTTTACGAGGCGGTGTCGCGCCGCAAACTATCCAGGCACAAGTGCGCGTCGGTTCAGTGGCTAGCTCCGAGCGCGTGTTATCGCTGAGGAATCACGCCACACCTCGCGCGCCGGCTTGTGGGGAGCGCTGACGCCGGTTTAGTCTGTTCGATCATGTCGTTAGGTCGATTCGTGGGACTGTTCGGTGCTGGGTGTGCGCTCTTGATGAGCTCTGCAGCCCACGCCCAATGCTCGAAGGACACGGACTGCAAGGGTGACCGAGTCTGTGAAGCTGGTGTTTGTAAGGAAGCCCCTCCTAGCGCGGCTCCCGCGCCCGCTGCTGCTCAACCCGCTCCGGCACCGGCACCGGCTCCCGTAGCGGCGGCGCCAGTCGCCCCGGCCCCCGCCCCCTACCCTGCGGCACCGCCGCCCGTGAAGTACGAGCGCCACTCCACCGGCATGATGGCGGGCGGCATCGTGATGGTCTCGTTCGTCCCCGTCGCGCTGCTTACCGCGCTGGTTGCCAGCGCTGAGAAGTCGAGCTGTGAGGTGAGCGAAGACGTCACGGTCGGCAGCTCTTTCAGCAGCAACTACAACTGTGACGAATACGACCCGACTATCTACGGCAGCTTGATCGCTGCGGCAGCGCTGGCCGGCATCGGCATCCCGCTCATCGTCATCGGCGGCAAGCGCGAGCCCGTCCAGCAGACCGCGGTCGTGCAGCCCTGGGTTTCACCGCGGGGCGGTGGGCTCGGGCTGCGGATCGACCTCTAGCTGCGCCAAGGCCGCGAAATCAGCCAAGTTTGACCGGGGTAGCGCCCGGGGAGCATAGTGCCCGGCAGCGATGCGGACGAAATGGCTCCTGATCGCGCTGCCCGCGGCGATCCTGATCCTGCTCCTGCAGTCTTCGCTGTGGGTCCCGACCTACGCCAGTCAGGACAAGGGCAATCCCCGCCGCTTCGAGACTTTTCTCCGCGGCGAGATCGGCGACGCCAAGAGCCTGAACCCCGTCATCGCTCACGATCGGGGCGCACAAGAGGTGTTCGATCGGAACATCTTCGAAGGGCTGCTCGAGGAGGACGAGAACCGCAAGCTCGTCCCCCGAGTCGCTCAAAGCTTCGACACCACGGAAGAGGCGTACCTGGCGGTGCTGCCGGATCGCACGCTGCCGAGCGGCGCCAAGGCGACCGGTCAGGCTCTGCTGTCTGCGATCGACGCTGCCTGGAAGCAAAGCGCAACAGGGCCGCTCAGCAGTATTCGCGCGCTCGAGCTCGTCCCGCCCGAGAAACGCCACATGACGACCACTGTGCTGGTCAAGAACGCGAAGGGCCGAGACGAGCCGAACGAGGTCGAGCTGACGGTCGACGTGCCCGAACGCGTCAAGCTCACGCTAGCCAAAGTCGAGACGCGTGTTTTCGGTGCCCTCGAAGCCGTGATCGGAGCCAGCTACTTCGCCGACTATCCCTTTGCACCGCGCTTTCGACTGAAAAAACCGGAGCTTTTGCCGCTGGTGCGCGAAAAGCTGCCGGAGCTCTTGCCGATCGGAGAGCACAACCCGGTCATCACCTTCCACCTCAGGCCTGGTGTGCGCTGGCACGACGGCGTCCCGCTCACGGCCGAGGACGTCAAGTTCACGTACGACGCGATCGTCGACCCGCGCAATTCGTCCCCCATCTCGGGTTCCTTCGAAACCGTCAAAGCGGTCGAGGTAGTGGACGAGCTCACGGCCCGAGTCGTCTACAAGCGCCTGCACGCCCAGGGCATCATCGGCTGGGAAAACAACCTGATCCCCAAGCATTTGCTGGACGACGCCGCGCTCGCCCGAGAAGCCGATCAACGTAAGCTCTCTCCCGACGAACGCAAGAAGCTCTCGCTACGCACCACGAGCTTCAACCGCACCCCCATCGGCTCGGGTCCGTTCCGCTTCAGTGAGTGGCTCCCAGACCAGTACATTCACCTCACTCGTAACGATCAGTACTGGGGCCACAAGACGGCCTACCGCGACGTCTTCTTCCGAGTGATCCCGGACTACCTGACGATGGAGCTCGAGTTCGGAGCCGGCGCGCTCGACCAGTACCTCACCTTGCCGCATCAGGCAGAGCGCTACCGCAACAACCCCGACGTGCAGATGCTGCAGAACGCGGAAGGCGCGCTCATCTACATCGGGTACAACCACCGCTTGCCGATGTTCAAGGACGCGCGGGTGCGCCGCGCGCTCGGCATGGCCATCGATGTCGACGCCATCATCGAGTACGTGCTCTCGGGCGAGGCCAAGCGCGCCACGGGCCCGTACTACGCGAACACCCCCTACTACGACCCGACGACCAAGCCGCTACCCTACGATCCCGCGGCCGCACTCGACCTGCTCCAGCAGGTCGGCTGGCGCAAGAACGCGCAGGGTATCCTCGAAAAGGACGGCAAGCCCTTCGCGTTCACGTTGGTGACCAACAACGGCAACCCGCAGCGCAAGGCCATCATGCTGATCGCGCAAGAAGCGTGGAAGAAGCTGGGCATCGACATCAAGGTGCAAGCCTTCGAGTGGACCGTGTTCTTGGAGGAGTTCGTCTACACCCACAAGTTCGACGCTTACGTGCTGGGCTGGGCGAGCGGCGCCGTGGATCCGGACAAGTTCGAGACGTTCCACTCGACGCAGGTGAACCCGTATCAACCCAACTACGTGGGTTATCAGAGTCCGGAGGCCGATAAGATCCTGCAGGCGATCCGCGAGGCCTACGACGAGCAAGAGCTGCTCCGGCTCACCCGCGAGTTCCACAACCTGGCAGCGCGCGATCAACCGGTCACTTTCCTCTACGAACCGGTGCGCTCGTACGCGATCGACAAGCGCATTTTTCGACTCCAGCCGCGCCCAGACGGCGGCGTGACCCAGCGCAAGCTCGAGACGCCGGCGGGCGGCGACCTGTTCCACGACTTCGCTCAATGGCGCAAGCTATCGGGTCAAACCACGCTCACGGCGGACTGATCATGCAGCCCCCCCGACGCACCCAGAGGATCGGCTGATGTGGCGCTTTTTGGCGCGCACCCTGGCGCAGCGGCTGCTGCTGCTCGTGCTCATCTCGATCATCTCGCACACGGTGATTCACCTCGCGCCGGGACAGCCCACCGAGGTCGATCCGATGAACCCGATGATGAAGGCCGCCGACATCGCGCGCATCCGGCAAGCCTTTCACCTCGACGATCCGATCTACCTCCAATACCTGCACTGGCTCGGCGATCTGTTCAGCGGCAACCTGAAGAGCTTCCGTGACGGCACGCCGGTGCTTTCGAACATTTGGGGGCGCTTTCTCAACTCGCTGCCGCTGTTCGCGTGCACCACGCTCATCACCTGGACGCTGTCGTTTCCGACCGGGATCCACGCCGCCGTGAAGCGCGGCGGCACCTACGACCGAACCACGACCTTCATCGCCTACGCGCTCATCTCGGTGCCGGGCTTCTTCCTGTCGTACCTGCTGATCTTGGGCGTCGTGAAAATCTTCCAGCTGCCTGTGATTGGGCTACGCACGTTCGGCATCGACAGCGCGTCCGGCCTGGTACGCGGCATGGATCGCGTCTGGCACCTGGTGATTCCCTCACTGATGTCCGCGCTTGCCGGCATCGCGATCCTGTCTCGTTACGTGCGCTCGCAGATGCTCGAGGTCATCGACCAAGACTACGTGCGCACCGCACGGGCCAAAGGGCTCGACGAAGCCCACGTCATCTACGGCCACGCGCTCCGCAACGCGCTCTTGCCGTTCGTGACCATGTTCGGGTTCTTGCTCCCAGGCCTGATCAGCGGCTCGGTCATCTTCGAGCAAATTTTCGCCTGGCCCGGGCTCGGTCTGCTCGGCTACGAGGCTATTCTGGCGCGTGATTTTCCGACGATTCTCACGCTGAACTTCATCGCTGCCGTGCTGACGCTGCTCGGTATCCTGATCTCGGACATCCTCTACGCGCTGGTCGATCCGCGCATTCGCCTCGAATGATGCAAGCCGAGCCAATCCCCAACGCCGAGCTCCTCGCGGCGGCCGAGACCCCGGGTCAGCGCGTGTGGCGCGGCCTGCGCCGCGATCGCCTGGCCATGGGCGGCCTGTACGTGCTGGCAGCGCTGGCGGTGCTGGCGCTGGCGGGCAAGGCGCTCACCGAATGGTGGGTGGTGTTCGATCCCGCGACGGTGCGTCTGCCGGACAAGCTACTGCCGCCACTCAGTTCCGTGTCGCCCAAGCTGCAGCCCGAGCTCGCGCCGCCCTGGGCGATGTATCCGTTTGGCACCGACGAGCTCGGCCGCAACGTCTTTGCACGCATGCTGCAGGGCTCGTTCGTGTCGCTGTCGATCGGCGTCGTCGCGGTCGCGATCTCGCTGTGCATCGGCATCGCGATCGGCGCCGGAGCAGGCTATTACGGCCAGCGCAAGCTGGGACCGCTCAGCGTCGATACAATCCTGATGCGCTTCACCGACGTGGTGTTGTGCTTCCCCACGTTCTTCCTGATCTTGACCGTCGTGGCGCTGCTGCCGCCCAGCATTTACAACATCATGCTGGTGATCGGCGCGACCAGCTGGATGGGCACCGCGCGCTTCGTGCGCGCCGAGTTCATGTCGCTGCGCGAGCGCGATTTCGTCACGGCCGCCAAAGCGTTGGGCCTGCCGGAGTGGCGCATCATCCTGCGACACATGGTGCCGAACGCGATGGCACCGGTGCTGGTGTCGGCCAGCATCGACGTGGCACGCGCCATTCTGACCGAATCGGCGTTGTCGTTCTTGGGCTTCGGTGTGCGTCCGCCCTATGCGACCTGGGGCAATATCCTGGCCGACGGTCGCAGCTACATCTTCGACGCTCCCTGGCTGTTCGTGATCCCGGGGAGCGCCATCTTGGTCGTGGTGCTCTCGTTCAACCTGGTCGGCGAAGGCCTGCGCGACGCCATGAACCCTCGGCTGCAAAGGCGGTCGAGCTAGTGGCGGCCGCCGAGCGACACCTGCTCTCGATCCGCGATCTGCGGGTCGATTTCGAGACCGACTCCGGTTCGGTGCGGGCCGTGCGCGAGGTGAACCTCGACGTGCGGCGCGGCGAAACGGTCGCGCTCGTGGGTGAGTCGGGCTGCGGCAAGTCGGTCACGGCGCTGTCGGTGATGGGGCTGGTCAGCGGCCGCATCGCCGGTGGCAGCATTCAGTTCGAGGGTCGCGAGCTGGTCGGGCTCCCCGAAGCGCAGCTGCGTGAGCTGCGGGGCAGCCAGGTCGGCATGATCTTTCAGGAGCCGATGACCTCACTGAACCCGGTGTTTCGCATCGGGCACCAGCTCGAGGAAGTGCTGATCCTTCATCGCAAGCTGAGCTCGGCAGCCGCCACGGCAGAGGCCAAGGAGCTCCTGGGGCACGTCGGCATCTCGTCGCCCGAGCAGCGCCTGCGTCAGTACCCGCACGAGCTCTCGGGTGGCATGAAGCAGCGCGTGATGATCGCCATGGCGATCGCCTGCAAGCCGAAGCTGCTCATCGCCGACGAGCCGACCACCGCTCTCGATGTCACGATTCAGGCCCAAATCATGGCGCTGCTCAAGCAGTTGAAGCAGGAGCTCGACATGGCCGTGCTCCTGATCACGCACGACCTCGGCGTGGTCGCTCATTTCGCCGAGCGAGTCGAAGTGATGTACGCCGGCAAGATCGTCGAACGTGGCCCCGTGCGGGAAATCTTCAAGCACGCGGCACACCCGTACACCCGCGCGTTGCTGGGCGCGCTTCCGGATCCGAGGTCCAGCAAGCGGCGGCTCGAAGCGATCCCCGGGCGCGTGCCCTCCCCGGCTCAGTTGCCACCAGGTTGCGCGTTCTGCGCGCGCTGCCGAGACAACTTCGAGCCTTGCGAAACCGAGCAACCGCCGCCGCTCGAGGTCGGAGCCTCGCACGAGGCCGCATGCTGGCTGCACGACCCCAAGCTCGCGCCCACACGGCGCTATCGCCGCGGCTCTTAGTGGGTCGTCTGGGATCGCACCCAAAGAGCTGAAATTATTCGGAGGCCGGGCTTCCACGGTCGCCCGTTTCGAGATTACGCTTCCCGCCGTTGGTCTCCGTCGCCTCCGCCGCTTCCGCCCTCGGCCCCGAGCCCGCGCCGGCCCTGGTGGAGGTGAGCGGGCTGCGCAAGTACTTCCCGGTGCGAGGCGGCTTGTTCGGTCGCGTCGTGAACCAGGTGCGAGCCGTCGAAGACGTTTCGTTCTCGATCCGCCGTGGCGAGACGCTCGGGCTCGTCGGCGAGTCCGGCTGCGGCAAGACCACGGTCGGTCGCATGATCCTGCGCTTGCTCGAGCCGACAGCCGGCAGCGTGCGCTTCGACGGCACCGACCTGTATGGGCTGAAGCCCGACGAGCTGCGCCGCGCGCGTCGGCGAATGCAGATCATTTTTCAGGATCCGTATTCGTCAGTCAACCCGCGGCGCAGCGTGGGCGATGCGATCGGCGAGCCGATCTACGTCCACGGGCTGGCACGCGGCCCGGAGCTCGATCGCCGAGTAACCGAGCTGCTCGAGCGCGTGGGTTTGCCCGCCAGCTACCGCAGCCGTTACCCACACGAGTTTTCCGGTGGGCAGCGCCAGCGCGTCTGCATCGCGCGCGCGCTCGCGCTGAACCCGGACTTCATCGTGTGCGACGAGGCCGTCTCGGCGCTCGACATCTCGATCCAGGCCCAAATCCTCAATTTACTCGAAGATTTGCAGGACCAATTCGGGCTCACTTACCTATTCATCAGCCACAACTTGAACGTCGTGCAGCACGTGGCCGATCGCATCGCGGTGATGTACCTCGGCAAGCTGGTCGAGCTGGGCAATGCGGAGCAGCTGCTCGAGTCGCCCCAGCACCCGTACACACGAGCGCTCGTCTCTGCCAACCCGCTGCCCGATCCGGACGCTGCGCTCGAGCCGACGGTGCTCAAAGGCGAACCGCCCTCACCGCTCGATCCGCCGAGTGGTTGTCGCTTTCATCCCCGTTGCCCGAAAGCCTTCGAGCCCTGCAGCAGCGTGGTCCCCGAGGAACGCCTGACCGCCGAATCCCCCAGCCGCCACCAAGTATGGTGCCACCTGTACGACGATGCGCCGAAGCCTAGTTAGCGCGCTCTTGGTCCTGGCGGCTGCGATCCTGACGCCGGTGGCGGACCCACAAGGGGTTTATCGCGGC
>JBEHXA010000045.1:0-20379 GCA_048498935.1 Myxococcota bacterium | reverse complement strand
CTGGTGGCGTCGGTACCTGGCTGGCCGACGCAGCTTGCAAGGCTGCTTGCTGCGCGGCGCCCTCACCGCGCCGAAAGAGCATCACCACGAGCGCGCCAGCCGACATCAAGAGCAGGCCACCGAGCACCAACAGCGCGATGCGCAGCCGCGTCACTGTCTCGCGCTGCTCGCTGGTCTTCGAGGGGAGCTTGGGGCGTGGCTCGAGGGGTTCATCCGCGATGAACAAGCCAGGTGCGGGCACGGCTGCCGCGGACGAACGACTCTGTTCGATCAGGGCTGCTTGTCGCGCTTGCTTGGAGGCCGTCGAGCTCATGTCGAGGGTGGAGTCGAGTGAGCCTTCTTCGCCGCCGGAAGCTGCTACCGCGGTCGCGGGCGCTCTCGGCGACGGGGGCAAGTCGCCCGCGAGCGGCGTGAACGGCGGGCCGACGGTCGCTCCGCCGGGCAATGGGGTGTCGAGCACGCCACCACGCTCGAGCCCTGCATCGAGTATAGGTGTCGGCATCGGCAAAGCGCGCGGTGGCGGGGGCACGGCACCGGGAGGCCGCAGCGTCGCGGTGGCTGAGGCGCCCTCGAGATCGCCGAGCGTGTTCATGGGGGCGCGCACGTGCCGAGTGAGCGGCGGAGCAGGGGTGCTGGCCGGCTTCGTTCCGCCCAAGACGCCAAAGCTCGAAGGCGCCAGAGTGTCACGCGCTGGTTCGCGGGTGAGGGCGGTCGAGCTCGCCGTTGCGGTCGGCGAAGAGGGCGGCAGGACGACGCCCTTCGGCTCGGTCGGCTTCGCTTCCGCGGGCGCTTTCGCGCCGGGCGTTGCGGTCGCTTTGGCGGCGGGGGCAGCGGGGAGTTTGGCGCCGAGCGCTGCGGGCGGCTTGGCCGCGCTGGGTGCCACCGGTGCTGCGGACAGTTTTGCGGCGGGCGCGGCCGGTGGCGTCGCGGGCAGCGGTGCCGGCTTGGCTCCGCCCGAGCGAATCGGCGGTGGGGGCGGGCGCGCCGACGAGCGGGGTGGTTTCGGGTCTTCGGTCACGGGCGACTCCGCACGCTACGGCGAGTATGCCAGCTGAGGCGTCGTCGCACGTTCCGAAAGTAATCGGAAATCAACGGCGCTGGCTAGTCGGGCTCGGCGTGCGCTAGCGCCACGATCGCGGTCATTTCCACGCCGCCGGCCGCGAGCGCCTGCGCACACGCACGCACCGTGGCTCCCGTCGTTATCACGTCGTCGATCAGGACGGCGCGCGCTGGCGCGCGCTGGCGGTCGCTCAGCTCGAACGCGCCACACATGTTGTCGAGCCGCTCACTGCGAGTCTTCCCCACCTGACGCTCCGCTTCCCGCGAGCGACGCAGCAGGCGTGGGCGATACTGCCGGTTGAGAGCCCGAGATAAATCCCGCGCGAGCAGGGCTGCTTGATTGTAGCCGCGCTGGGCCAACCGGCGCGGATGCATCGGCACAGGGACGAGTGCGACGTCCTCCGGCAAGGCCAGGGTCGCTGCGGCTGGCAAGAGCAGCGTCGAGAGAGGGCGAGAGTGCTCGGCCCGACCTTGGTATTTGAACCGCACGATCGCCGTGGAGAGCGGCGGGCAATACGGGCCAATCGCGGCGACGCGTGTGTCGTCCACGAAGAGCTGCTTTGCGAGGGGGGCGGGCGCGCCACACACCGCACAGAAGGGCTGGCTGGCGGCGCATGTCGTGTCGCAAGCCAGGCAGGCGGGCGGTGCCAGCGCGTCGAGCACGCCCGAAAGCACGGCATTCCAAAAGCCCATGGCCGCCGCTCGGTCCCGAGCTCGGCCGAGTTGCTGATTTTACTCCTCGCTGAGCCCGAGCAGCTTGCTCATCGACGCTTCGTCGGCGGGCGTGAAGGGCAAGCGATCGAAGTCGTCGCTCTCGACCCAGCGAAACTGATGCACGTTCACGGCGCGCGGCTCGCTGCGCACCACGCGGCATTCGTACAGGTGAAGCTCGACCGTGTAGTGGTCGTAGTCGTGGTTCACCGAGCTGATTTGCGGGCCCGGCTTGATTTCCACCCCGACCCGATGGAGCACCTCGCGGCTCAGCGCCTGCAGATCGCTCTCGCCGACCTCCACCTTGCCGCCAGGAAACTCCCACAGCAGCGGCAGCACCGCGGTAGGGCGGCGCTGGGTGACGAGGTAGCGGCCGTTCTCGGAAATGACGGCCGCTACGACTCGAATGGTCGGTTTCATCGGTCGCGCGTTAGGCGTCGATGCGGAATAGCTGCTGTCCCATGAGCAGGATGTCGGTCCCGCCCACGGCGCGCTCGCTGCGCAGCCGCACGAAGGTGCCGTTCGAGCTGCCGACGTCGGTCAGGTAAACGCGACCGTCGGGACCGCGCGCGATGCGGCAATGCAGACCCGAGACGTAGCCGTCCTCCGAGAACAAGATGTCGCCGCGCTCGCGGCCGCAGTGGACGCCGCGCTCCGGAACCGGGAAGGCGTTGCCGGTGGTGTCGCGGCCGATGACCAACGCTAGGCGGCCGATGTAGCCCTTGGCGGGGCTGCCGAAGCGCTCGACGCCATCGGGCGACTTGCCCTGGCCTCGCAGCTCCTCGAAGCGAATGATTTCCTGCCCGATGCGGAACACGTCACCGAACTCCAGCAGGCAAGGCTCGTTCGGTCGCACCTTCAGGTAAACGCCGTTGAGCGAGCCTTCGTCGCGGATGAACAATTGGCCGCTGCGACGGCTGAAGGTCGCGTGACGAGGCGACAAGTAGCTGTCGCCGGCGAAAATCGAGCCGGTATCGCGACCCACCGTCACGACCGGAGCATCGGGCATCCGGAAGGTGCCAGCTTCGCTACCGTCGGCGCGCAAGGCCGTGAGGATGATGCCGGCCGATGCCGGAGCTGGGGCCGCTGCGGCTGCAGCGGGCACTGACGGCGCTGCACCGGCGAGCGCACCCAGGTTGTAGCCGCACGAAGCGCAGAAGCGGTTGCCAGTCGTGTTGATGTGACCGCATTGCGGGCACGTGACGGACGCGCCGGGCGGAGACGACGGTGACGGCGCGGGCGCTGGCTGCGACGCGCTCACGGCAGGCGCGGGGGCCGCGGCCATGGGGGCAGGAGCAGGCGCAGGCGCGGGCGCCGCCGGAGCGGCTACGGCCGGCACACCATGCGGAGGCGTGTTCGACGAGAACGGCTTGGCTTGCGCCGAGCCGCGCGGAAGCTCTGCTCCGCAACCCAAGCAAAACTTGTAGTGGTCCTGGTTCTCTTTGCCGCACTTTGAGCAGGTGATCACTATGGTGGCTCCCGGGGGGACCTGGCCGATGCCAAGCGCAAGGGACTGTACCCTCAAACCCTCGTAACCGCGCGATTATCTACGCCCACCCGCGTGGGTCAAGCCGGCGTCCGGTCGATGGCTTCGGCCCGAGCCCCAAGCGGTGCGTTTCAAGCGGTCAGAAAGGCCAGAGCCGCGCGCAGGAGCTCACCCATCGGCTCGCTTTCCACCCGCTTGCCCAGGTGTTGGACGGCGCGCTCGGCCTCGCCTGGCCGATATCCCATGTTCACGAGCGCCTTGAGCAACAGGTCGGCGCTCTGGGAGGCGCCCTTCACGGACGCCTTCGCGGTACCGGGTTCTAGAGGCACGAGCGCCGGCAGCTTGTCAGCGAGCTCGACGACCAGCCGTTCGGCCGTCTTCTTGCCGATACCGGGTACCTTACCGAGTCGAGCCAGGTCGCGCGCCGCGAGAGCCTGCGAGAGGTCGGCGATGCTGAGCGCGCCGAGCACCCCGACGGCGGTTTTGGGGCCCACGTTAGGCACGGAAACCAGCAAGCGAAACACGCGCCGCTCCAGCTCGCTGGCGAAGCCGAACAGCTCCAGGGCGTCTTCGCGCACGTGCGTATGAACCCACAGCTCGATCTGCTCGTTCGCGTCGCGAGCCGCGCGCCCCAGCGTTCCGACCGGCGTCGTGAGCTCGTAGCCGACCCCGCTCACGTCGAGAATGAGCCCGCTGGGCTCTTCGGAGAGGACGCGTCCGCGCAGCCAACCGAGCATCGAGACCGGCCGTATAGCGCGGCTCGCGGGCCATTGCTCCTTTTACCGTTCGCGAGCCTCGTGTTATGGCGCCGCGGATGCGGACGGTATCTCGTGGCGTTGGGTGCCTCGGCGCCAAACTGGTACTAGCGCTGCTGCTCACCGGTTGCGGCGGCTCTTCTAGCGAAACGCCGCCCCCGCTCGAGCCCGATCCCACGAGCTATCGTTATAGCGGCCCGCGCATCCCGCGCGCCGGCGACCCCGTCACTGCAGCGGAGCCCGAGCCCGAGGCGGAGTCACAGCCTGCAGCGCCGAGCGCTCCGGCACGCTCCACCTGGGGCAGTGGCGTTGCTCCGAAGGACCCCAAAGCGTTACCCGAGCCCGAGCTGCCGCCGATGCGGCCGATCGAGTAGCCGCGCATCGCGCGGCGCGGCTCAGAACGACCCGGCCCAGCTGAGTCCGGCGAGCTCAGGTCCCACGAGGGGCACGAGCGACGGACGGCGCGGGAGACTTGCCGATGCGTTGGCTTCCGCCACGCGCTTCCCGTCGAGCACCGCCCACACGACGCCGCCTGCCACCGCAGCGAGCCCGACGCCGAGCAACACGCCAGACCCCTGCATCGCCGAGCGCGCGTCGTTGCCGTCGCGCGCCACGTCTTCGGGGCAGTTGGTTCGGCCCGGATCACATTGCGCGGTGGCGTCGTCGAGCTTCTTCTTGTTGGTGAGGAGCCCCGCAACACCGACGATCGATGCAGCTCCGCCGACGCCAATCACGATCCAGGGGCCTACCGAGCGCTTGGCTTTGGGCTCTTTTGCAGGCTCATTGGCGGTCGCGGCGGCGGCCGGTGCCGTGCTGGCAGCGGTCGGTGGTGGCAGCGCAGCAGCCGCGGCATCTTCCTCCGCGATCTTCTTCTTCAGCACTTCCACGCGCCGGTTGATTTGATCCTTTTCGCCGCTATTGGGCTCGCGCGCTAAAAACGTTTCCAGCGCGACCACTGCTTGTCGTTGGCGTCCGGCAAGTTCGTACGCGCGAGCCAGATTGCGCAGCAGGGGGTTGGCCGTACAGTCGCGCCGGTAGGCGTCCTCCCAGTAGTCGATGGCGCGCGTGTAGTCGGCCTCGTTGAAAGAGGCGTCGCCCGCTTGAAAGGCGCCTTTGGCTGCGGCGACCTCGGCGTCCGTGGGCTCGCGCCCGCAGTCCGGATAGGTCTTCGTGGGCTCTTCGGCATTCGCCAGCGCCGGCGTAGCCAGCACAGCGACAGCGATGAGCGACTTTAAGGTTCTGAGCATGCGTGTCCCGAGCGTCGTAAAGGAATGCGTGCTGCTAGCATAGGAGCAGCGCTCCCCCGATCTCAACATTCGGACCGGCCAGAGCTCAGCCAGAACCCTCATCGAGTCATGAGTCGGCCAGGTGGCCGGCGTGACGGGCGCCGCGAGCTCTTGTGCCGCGGGCGCGATCGTGGCGAAGTTTCGCGCGGTGAGATCGTCTTCCTTCGCGCGCCGCGCCGCTCTCGTGCTCTCTGTGGGGATCGGGTCGTACACGCTGGTAGCGGCGTCCGGTCTCGCGACAGCTCAGACCGGGCGCGCTACTCAGAAGCTCGAGGCGATCCGCCAGCTGATGGAGAAGGGCCAGGGGCTCTACCTCGCTGGCAACTACCAGGGCGCGGCCGACGTTTTCGAGGGCGGGTTCAAGGAGTATCCGTACTCGGCATTCCTGTTCAACGCGGGCGTCTGTTACCAAAAGCTCGGCGACGCGAACCGCGCGCTTGAAAAGTTCCGCGACTACGTGAAGGTCGATCCGAACGCGCCCGACCTCGAGAAGGTGAACCAGCGCATCGTGGCGCTCGAGGCCGCCAAGAGCGTGCCGACACCAGGTCCCGAGGTGGGAGGCAGTGGTGGCAGCGGCGGCAGCGCCGGTAGCGGAGGCGGCGGCGGACCAGCCGCGACTCCGGTTCCGCAGGTCGACGACGAGAGCGCGATGCGCTCGTTGGTCGTCGTCGAAACCGAGCCATCGGATGCCCCGCTGCGTTTCTACGCGCGCGTCGACGAGAGCGCGCCCGCCTTCAAGCTAGGCACTCAGAACACCGGTTGGAAAGAGATCGCCAACGCGCGCTCCCCGGTCAACCTCACGCTCGCGGTCGGCAAGTACCACGTGGTGGTCGACAAGTTCCGGGACTTCAACGAGAGCCACGCCGATATCGACGTCTCGCCGGGCCATGTTTACCAGTTCAAGGCCAACCTTTCACAGGGCGAGTTCATGGCGTTCTTGCGGGTGTCCGCCAACGTGCGAGGCGCGTACGTGTGGGTGGACGACAAGAAGAAAGAGCGGCCCTTCTGGGGCACCACGCCGCACGGCGAGCTGGTGTCGGCGGGTCAGCACGAATTGCTCGTGGAAGCCCCAGGCTTCGAACCGATCCTCGCTCCGGTCGAGGTCAAGCACGGCGACCAGCAGGAAATGGAAGTCGCGATGGTGCGCGTGAACTACGGCTTCTTACGCATCGACTCGAACGCGCCCGAGGTGAAGGTGCGGCTCGACGAGGAGCCCAAGGGGGTGTGGCGCAGCGGGACCGAAGCGCTCGACGTGCGAGCTCCGTCCGGCCAGCACAAGCTCACCGTAGTGGCCGATGGTCGCAAGACCTTCGAGGGCATGGTCAACGTGCCGCGCGGGCAGGTGTTGCCGGTGCACGTGAAGATGATCCCGAAGTACCCGCGGGGCGCCGCCTGGACTCAGGCCGTGCTCGGCGCCGCATTCATTGGTGCCGGCGTGTACTTCGGCACCGAGTCGAACCGCATCTACGATCAGCTCGAGCAAGATCGCGACCAGGGCCGGCTCGAGCAGAACGACTCGCGCGCGACCAAGGGTCTCTGGTACTCGGTGGGCGCGAACGTCGGCTTTGCCGCGGGCGGTGTGCTCGGAGTGCTGGCGACCTACAACTTCATCAAGGATCCTTTGCCCCCCTCGTCGATCCGCAGCGACAAGCCGGTCGAGTTCGAAGACCCGCGCAAGCAGCAGCCGGTCGAGGTGTCGGCTGCCCCCGCGCGCAGCCTGTTGGTCCGCGGCTTGCCGGCGAAGCGTGAGCGCTCGCGGACCGAGCCGGACGCGAGCGACTTGCTGGCCACGCCGCCGCGGGTCAGTGTCGGCACGGTAGCGCCCGACGCGCCGGGCTTGTTCATCGGAGGCAAGTTCTAATGGCGCGCACTGCCTGCCTCACACCCCTGCTGCTGCTGTCCGCGCTCACCGCGGGTTGTTCTTGGGGGCGCTTCGACGACATCACCGAGAACGCGCCGATCGTGCTGCTCAACAAGCCCGACGAGCTGTCGAACGGCTTCGGTACGAGCATGGCCACCGGCACGTACGACGACTCGGACGGCAAGACGAACGTCGCGCTGCTCGTCGGCGGTGCTCCGCTTCAGGGCGGCGCCGTCGAGTTTCAGCTCGGCACCGGGGACTCCCCGACGCTCGACGCCCTCGACAGAGGGCACTGCATGAGCGACGAAGGCATCCCTTGCTACATGTCGAACTCGCCGGTCGCGTTGAGCGGCGCGCAAACGCCCGGCATGATCCGCCCGCTGTGCTTCGTCGACGGCGCTGGGACGGCGTCGGTCGATACCGGCGTGGTGGTGCGCTGCAACGACGACGTCGAGTACGCGCTCGACGTGCCGGAGAACGTCGACGAGCTGCTGCAGTTCTCGATCAACCGCAACCAACCGACCCTGTTCCGCTTCGGAGCCGATCACGGCTACGGCACGACGCTTCTGGCGACGGCGGACGAAGAGCGCTCGGTCTGGTTTTACCCAGCGCTCGACTCCAAGCGCCGCTTCCTCGAAATCCCGTATCCGGACAGCGATCGCGGTCGCTGGCCGACGGTCGAGGACGTCGCCAGCTCGCAGCCCAAGTACGGCCGTAACCTGACGGTCGCGCGCGTCGGCGACGGTCGGCTCATGGCCGTCGGCATTCCGGATCTGTCCGAGGTTCGCTTGTTCTTCAGCTCCGACGGTCACGCTGAGCCGAGCTACCTGGGGTGCCTGGGCGGTACGGCGCGGTTCGGGCGGTCCTTCGCCACCGGCAAGGTGCTCGCAGGCGATCCCGACGACGCGCTGGTGATCGCTGACGAGTCGCTGGTCTACGTGTTCAGCGCGGCGAAGCTCGCCACGCTGCTACCGACCACGCAGACCGGCTGCTCGCTCTCCTCGCTACCGCCCGACGCGCTCATCAGCTCGTTCACCTGCGGCTCCACCAAAGGCATCTCGGGCTGCGCCGGGTCCGATTTCGGCGCCGCGCTCGCGGTCGGTGACTTGGACGGCGACGGCGACGGCGAAGTCGTGGTGGGCGCACCGCGCATGACGGTGCGTGACATCTCGGGCGCCGGAGCGGTGCTCATCTACGACGTCGAGGAGCCTGCCGACTCCGATTTCATCGACGTCGGATTCATGTCCTCAGCGGAAAAAGACGACCGGCTTGGAACCGCGATTGCGCTCCCCGACCTAGGTTCGCGCCAGATCATCGCGGCGGGCGCTGCCGGCAACGGCAAAACGGCGCTCTTCTACTGCCCCTCGTTCCTGCCCGGGAACTTGGCTGGCCCGCGCTGCAACTAGCTCAATACTGGCCCTGCCCGCCATGTTGCTCGAGCACAAGCAGATCCTGGTCGTCGACGACGAACCCAACCTCCGTCGCGTGCTCAGCGCGCAGCTCGAGCGCGACGGCTACGAGGTACACACCGCCGAAGACGGCGAGCAGGCGCTCGGTATCTTGCGCGACCACCACATCGATTTGGTCATCACCGACCTGCGTATGCCGAAGCTCGACGGCATGGAGTTGCTCCGGCGCGCGCAGAACATCGACGCCGAGCTGCCGGTCGTGATGATCACGGCGCACGGCACCGTCGACAACGCGGTCGAGGCGCTCAAGACCGGTGCCTTCGACTACCTCACCAAGCCCTTCGATCAGCTCGAGGTGCGCACGATCGTGGCCAAGGCGCTGCGCACGCGCGACCTGTCGGCGACCGAGGCCAGCGGACCCTTTCACGAGATCCCCGTCGAGGGCGCTCGCTATGGCATCATCGGCCAGAGCCCCAGCATTCTCGATCTGTACGCGGTCCTCGATCGCGTAGCCGACACACCGACCACCGTGCTCATCACGGGCGAGTCCGGCACCGGCAAGGAGCTGGTGGCGCGCGCGCTGCACGAGAGCTCGTCGCGTCGCGACAAGGCGTTCATCAAGGTGAACTGCGCCGCGATCCCCAAGGATTTGATGGAGAGCGAGCTGTTCGGCTACGAGCGCGGCGCTTTCACGGGCGCGGTGGGGTCGAAGCCTGGACGTTTCGAGCTCGCCAGCGGCGGCACGCTGTTTCTCGACGAGATCGGCTCGATCCCGGTGGAGATGCAGGTAAAGCTGCTGCGCGCTCTGCAAGAGAGCGAATTCGAGCGGGTAGGCGGGGTGCGCACCATTCGCGTCGACGTGCGGCTGATCGCAGCAACCAACAGCGATCTCAAGAAGGAGATCGCGCAAGGCAGCTTCCGCGAGGACCTGTACTACCGCTTGAACGTGGTGCCGATCCGCTTGCCCTCATTGCGCGAACGGGCCGCCGACATTCCTCTGCTGGTGATGCATTTCATCCGCAAGTTCAACACGCGGCTGAAGAAGCTGATTGACGGCGTGGAGCCTGCGGCGCTGGCGCACCTGATCGGCTACCCCTGGCCCGGTAACATCCGCGAGCTCGAGAACGTGATCGAGCGCGCCGTGCTGTTCTGTGACGGCAGCGAGCTGCGCGCCGGTGACCTGCCCGCGGAGGTGCGTGGCAGCGTGCCCGACTCGGGCGCGTCCACGCCGCTGCCGCCCGCCTCGAGCGAGCCAGGTGCGGGAGCGTCGTCCGATGGCTTGAAGGAGCAAGTGAAGGCGGCCATGAGCCGCTTGGAGCGCGAGCTCATCGTGCGAGCGCTCGAGCAGACCAGCGGCAACGTGACGCATGCGGCGCGGCTGCTCAAAATTTCGCGCAAGGGCCTGCAGTTGAAGATGAAAGAGCTCGGCCTCCGAGAACAGGGCGAGCGCGGGGAGGGCTGAGACGTGGCGGCGCGGAGCGTCGCCTCGGCGACCTTGCTGGGCGCGCTGCTGCTCGGTGCCTGCCGCAAGGTCGAGACGATGAACGCGCGGCCCGCGCCCGCGCCCTCGTCGTCGCATTCATCCTCGATCGCCGCTCCCACGCCGCCGCCACCTCCCAAGCGCGGCATGATTTGGATCGAGCCGGGCCCGCTGGTTGCGGGCACGCCCCCGCAGCAGCTACCTCGCCTGGCTGATCAGGAGATGCCTGGCGAGCAGGTGATCTTGAAAGGCTTTTACATCGACGTCTTCCCGTACCCGAACGAGGAGGGCGCCATTCCGCTCACGAACGTCACGCGCGACGGCGCGATCAAGCTCTGCGGTGAGCAGGAAAAGCGGCTGTGCGGCGAGCTGGAATGGGAGCGCGCCTGCAAGGGGCCGAACAACACCACCTTCGAATACGGCGCGAGTTACCGCGCCGATCGCTGCGGTACCGGCACGGACCCGTCGCTCCGTCCGAGCGGGCTGCGCGTGGCGTGCCGCAGCGACTTCGGCGTGCGCGACATGCACGGCGGCGCGTTCGAGTGGACTCAGAGCGCTTGGGGGCGCGGCACCGAGGCGGGTTTTTTCGCGGTGCGCGGTGGCAACGGTCCGCACGGGGAGCTGACCGGTCGCTGCGCGAATGCCGAGCCTCGCCAACCCGGCCTGAGCGCCGCGAACGTGGGCTTTCGCTGCTGCGCGGGTCCTCAGACCAACACGGAGGTCGTGCTCGACATCAGGCGCGGCCCCAAGCTCGAAGCCAAGGGCGTAGTCGAGAAGGAGCTGTCGCGCACCTTCCTCGCTACGCTCCCGGATGACGCGGAGCAGCAGCTGCGGCGCTTCGGCGAGCCGCGGGTCGAGATGTTCTGGATGTGGCGGCCGATCGCGAACGAGGAGCTGCACGTGGCCCGCATTTGCGCCGGGCTCGGCAAGCAGCCGAGCTGCGGCTTGCTGTTCGTGCGTTTGGGCGTGGCAGCGCCCGACATGCTCGGCTGGGCTGAGAGCGGCTTCGTTCCCGGCTCGCTCCACATCGAGCGTGAGCCGCGTGAGCTGTGGATCTTGGGCGGAGACGATCCAGGCCCGTTCAAGCGCTTCGTGAGCTATTCCTGGGGCCGGATCAGCATCGGGCCGATCGAGCGGCACGTGGCCAAGCCGCGCAAGAAGAGCAAGCGCGGGTAGCGCGCTGCCGCGCAGTTAGCTCTGGCACTCGGCGTCGATGCGCGTCACCGCAGCGCGCTCACGCTTCACCAGGCGCTCGAGCTCCCGCCGCTTCTCGGCGATGCGAGCGGTCTGGTTTTGCTGCGTCGCGTCCCGGTAACCCCGGAGCGCAACGTCGGTCGCCTCGAAGATCCCAGCGTAGTCGCGCAGCGCTGGTTCGAGCGTCCCGCCTCGCGCGCTCTGGGCCTTCACGCGCTTGGCGAGCTCGGCGTAGCGCTTGGCCAGGCCGAGCTCGTCGCGTTCACCAGGCCGCTTGGACAGGGCTTCCACCTCCGCCAACACCGGATTGATCTCGTGCGCGAGCGAACGGCAGGCGTTGATCTCGCGTACCCGGCCGCACCCGGTCGTGGACAGCAGCGCCAGCAGAGTGAACGCGAGAGCGGCCGTGCGGCGCAGCATTGGCGCCAAGTTAGCACGCGGCTCGGCCACGGCTGCTATCCTGGGGCTGCTCATGCGTCTCGGCGTGGCCTTCGTAGCCTGCGTGACTTTGCCGCTCTGGCTGGTCCTTTCTGCCTGCGAACGGCACACAACGGGGCTGGATCGTGCCGACCCCGGTCCCGCGCCGGCAGCCAGCCGACCGACCCCGCAGCCGGCGCCGTCGAACGTGGAAACGGCGCCCGACCCGCGCGCGCCTGCACCGATCTCGAGTGAGGCGCGAGCGCTGGCCCGCGATATTCAGGCCAGCAAGCTGCACCTCGCGCCCGAGCGGCTGCGCGAGCCTCGCCTCGCGTTCGGCGACGGCGTGGTGGCGCAGCTCACGAGTGACGAGCTCGTGGTGCGCAACGATACCGATTTCGCGGTCGTCTTACGTCGTCCGCTCGAGGGGCCGCGCGTGGTCGTCCCGCTCGCTGACGGCTCGCTCCTGGCAGCGGGGGCGCGCGAGCTCTTACGCTTCGAGCCGCAAAACAAGCGGGTGAGGCAGCTGGCGCGCCTGGTGCTGCTGCCGGGCGCCACGCTCCTTCCCGATGCCATCGCCGCCGATCGTGCTTGGGTCTTCGATCGTGGCGGCGGCGACTCGAGACCGACACGGCCGACCCTCAGTAGCATTCAGCTCGATCCCGAGGCTCGCGGCATCTTGCTCCCGACTCAGACGTTGGAGCTCGAATCGGGAGGGCCCGGTGTGCTCGGAGCGACTCGCGAGGGCGTGTGGATCCATTGGGCTGCGAGGAAAGCGCAGCGCTTCGGTCCCGGTGGGGCGCGGCTTCCCGCGCTGAAGCTGCCCGAACTGCCGAAGCTACTTTGGGCACTGCCCGCCAGGCGCCTGGACCAGTGCTACGTCTTCGACGAAGAGGGCCGGGTGTTCAAGGCGGTGGTCAGCCCCACCTTTCGGCAGCTCGCCGGGATCCAGCTCCAGGGACAGCCGCTGTCCGCCGACGTGGGGGACGAAGGGCGCCTGCTCGCGGTCGTGGTCGTGACCGGCGCGGGCCCCCGCTTCGAGCTGCAGCTGTTCGACGGCGACTTGAAAGAGCTGGCGAAGGTGCCCCTTCCAGCCGAGATGCCGACCGGAGACGACGAGTGGGTGCGCGTGGTGACCGAAAATCAGGGAGTGACGGTTGCGTCGCGTCGGTCCCTGGTGGCGCTCGGCGGACCTACGCGATTGCTGATCGTCGACGGTCTAGGAAAACAAATTTTCACTAATCTTTCTCAGTAGTTGGACGCTTGTAGGCGGGCCGCCAGAAAGTTGGCCGCGAAGCGCGGCTGCGGGCACTAGTGGGGGTCGAATGTCCGCCCTCGCAAGCGAGCCCGAGCTGCGCGACCTGCGCAAGCTCGCCGAAGAGCTGGCCCGACGCTCAGGCGAGCGCCTTTCGACCGCCCATTTGCTGGCAGCCTTGGCGACCGAGCCCAGCTCGACCGCAGAGCTGCTGCGCGAACGCCGGCTGGGTAGCGACGAGATCCTGCGCGCCGCCAAGAGCCTGGCGGGTGACGAGCTGGCCGAGCCGATCGCATCGGCCCTGGCGCGCGCCAAGGAGATTGGAACGCGCATGGGCACGAGCGTGCCCGCGTCGCCGCACCTGTTGCTCGCGCTTCTGGGTGAGCAGCGAGCGGTGGCGCGTCGTTGCCTCGAAGGCTTCGGTATCGACGTGAGCCGACTGCGCGCGCAGACCATGCAGCTCGGTCTCGGTCTAGTGGGGCGAAGGCGTCCGCAGCCGAGCAAGCCCGTCGCCAGGAGCGTGGTGAGCACGCCGAGCCTTCCCGCGACGCCGGCTGCCGGGAGCGCCGACGTCGACGCGGGAGCCAAGCGCAAGTCCACGGCCGTGAAGGTGCCGCTGTTTCCGCCGCTGCCTCCGGGCAAAAAGCTGGCAGGGCCGGCTGAAGCGGTGCCGCTGATGCAGCTGCCGCAATCGTCGCAGCCCCCTCAGGCGCCGCCCGCAGAACCGCCCCGAACCGGCCTGACCATCACGCGTGTCACCGCTGGTGCGCCGCCGTCTCCCCCGCCAGTCAGCACCGCAGCAGACGAGCGCTTCGAGCTCGATCCTCAGCGCTTTCCGGTACTCTGCGAGCTGGGCAAGAACCTCACGCTGGCTGCCGCCCGTGGCGAGCTCGATCCGGTGGTCGGTCGTGACGATGTCATCGAGCAGATGCTCGACGTGCTGGCGAAGCGCGAAGGCAACAACCCTTGCCTGGTGGGTGTGTCGGGCGTTGGCAAGACCAGCGTCGTGCGCGGACTGGCCCAGCGCATCGCCGACGGCCGCGATGTGCAGGCGCTCGACGATCGATTGGTGATCCAGATCCCGATCGGTGAGCTGATCGCGGGCACTGCGGTGCGGGGGGCCCTGGCGGGCCGCATTGCGGCGATTCGTAAAGAGGTGCGCGCGGCGCGCGGGCGCGTCGTGATCTTCTTCGACGAGATCCATCAGTTGTTCTTGGGAGAAGCGGCGGAGGAGATCGCCTCCGAGCTCAAGCTGGCGCTGGCCCGTGGCGAGCTACCCTGCATCGGCGCCACCAGCTTGGAAGAGTTCCAGAAGGCGATCGGCCACGACGCCGCGCTCGCCCGGCGCTTTGGTCTAGTCGAGCTCGAAGAGCCCTCGCGCGAGGACGCGTTCTTGATCCTGGATGCGCTGCGGCCTCGCCTCGAGCAGCACCATCGGGTGAGCTACCAGCGCGAAGCGCTGGCGCTCGGTGTGGCCTGGTCGATGCGCTATTTGCCGGGCCGAGCGCTGCCGGACAAGGCTGTTTCGATCTTGGATTTGGCCGGCGCGCGCACGCGCCGCCGCGGCAAGGTCGAGGTCGGCACGCAGGCCGTCGCCGAGGTGGTCGCCGAGCTCTCCGACATGCCGGTCGAGCGGCTGCTCGAGTCCGACGGCGATCGCATGCTGCGCCTCGAGGAGATCCTGGCGGATCGCGTCGTCGGACACGGCACGCAGATCGGGCGCATCGCGCGCATTCTGCGTCGCAACGCGGCCGGGCTCGGCTCGCGCCGCCCCATCGGAAGCTTCCTCTTGCTCGGCCCCACTGGCGTCGGCAAGACCGAGACCGCGAAGGCAATCGCCGAAGTGCTGTTTCATTGCGAGAGCGCCATGACGCGCCTCGACCTTTCCGAGTTCAGCGAACCGCACGCGGTAGCGCGCTTGATCGGCGCCCCGCCCGGCTACGTGGGCCACGAAGCAGGTGGACAGCTCACCGAGGCCGTGCGTCGCAGGCCCTATCAGGTGATCTTGCTCGATGAGCTCGAGAAAGCACACCCGGACGTGCTCACCACCTTCCTCGGCGTGTTCGACGAAGGACGACTGACCGACGGTCGCGGTCGCCTGGTGGACTTCACCAACACGGTGATCCTGATGACCTCGAACCTGGGCTCGGACGTGCTCACTCAGGCTGCCAAGCGCCGCGTCGGCTTCGGCGGAGGCGAGCCGGCGACAGCCGAAGACGTAGGCTCGAAGATCGTGCAGGCGGCTCGCGCTGCGCTCGCTCCGGAGCTCTACAACCGTATCGACGAGGTGCTGGTGTTCGCGCCGCTGGAGCGCGAAGACGTGCGCGAAATCGCGCGACGCCTGCTGGAGGCGGTCGGGGGGTCGCTGGCTGCGCAGCGCGGCGTGACGCTCGAATACGGCCCCGAGCTGATCGAGTACCTGATGGACGCCGGCGGCTTCGAGCCCTCACTCGGGGCGCGGCCCATGAAGCGCACCATCAGCCGGTTGCTCGAAGCGCCGCTAGCCGAGCGCATCTTGCGCGGTGAGCTGCCTCGCGGCAGTGTGCTGCTCGTCAACGTCGAAGGTGAGCACCTCGAGATCGACGTGCTCGACGCTCGCGAACGCGCTCCGGCGGCCGAGTAGCGGTTCACAGTAGGCAAAGCCCCAACACGCAGGCCCTCTTGCCGGGGCACTTCTTGCCGCATTTGCCGCAGTTGGCGGGGTCGCTGCCGGTGTCGACGCAGGCGCCGCCGCATTGAGAAAGGCCAGCGTCGCACATCACGCCGCATTGCCCGTTCTGGCAGCGGCTGGTGCCGCCATCCACGGCTGAGCAAGCCTTGCCGCACATTCCGCAATTGCCGGGGTCGCTCTTGGTGTCGACGCAGGCTTCGCCGCAGCGCTGCGAGCCGCCCGAGCATTGAAAGCTGCACGTGCCCATCTCGCAGCGCGGTGAGCCGTTCGCGGGCGCCATGCAGGCGTTGCCGCACGCGCCGCAGTTGGCGACATCGTGCGTGACGTCGACGCAAGCGCCGTTGCACGGTGTCTTGTCGCCGCACTCCGTGGCGCAGACGCCGGACTTGCAGAGCTGGCCGGCCGCGCACCTGGTGCCGCACGCGCCACAGTTGTCTTTGTTCGAGGTGGTGTCGACGCACTGGCCGCTGCACTCGCGCTGACCGGGCGCGCACTCGATCGCGCATTTCCCCTCACGGCACACGCCGGCTCCGCCCGGCACGCTCGGGCAGGCCTTGCCGCACTGTCCGCAATTGTTCGGATCGCCGAGCAAGTTCAGGCAGCGCCCGCTGCAGGCGTTGTAGCCCGAGTCGCAGATGATCTTGCACGCGCCGCTGGCGCAAGCGGGCTTGCCGTGGTCGGCGCTCGGGCACATCTCGCCGCAGGCGCTGCAGTTGGCCGGGTCGGTCTGGGTGTCGGTGCAAGCTCCGCCGCAATTCAGCGTGCCAGAGGGGCATTGCAGCTTGCAGGCACCGCCGGTGCATACCTCGCTGCTGGCGCACGTCCTGTCGCACGAGCCGCAATGGCTGGGATCGCTGCTCGTCTTGACGCAGGCTCCGTCACACTCTGCGAAGCCGGTGTTGCAGAGGGTCGTGCACTTGCCGCCCGCGCAACTAGCGCTGCCGTTGGCCGGCGCATCGCAGGCCTTCCCGCAGCCACCGCAATTTTGCGCGTCGCTCCGGATATCCGGGCAGCTCGCGCCGCAGCGTTCGTGCCCGGCGCTGCAAACGAAATCGCAGCTGCCGGCCGTGCACACAGGGCTCCCGCCCGTTGGGGCGGGGCATGCGCTGCCGCAGCTACCGCAGTGCTGGCTGGAGGTCGCGACATCGACGCAAGCGCCGGAACACTCGAGCGTCCCTTCAGCGCAACTGCTCGAACATTTCCCAGCCGAGCAGACGAGTCCCGGCTCGCAAGCGTTGTCGCACGCGCCGCAGTGTAGCGGATCGCTGTCGAGCGCCACGCAGGCACCGCTGCAGTTCTCGAACGGCGCTTGGCAGCTGAGCTGGCACTCGCCATCGACGCAGGCAGCAGCGGCGCCTGCGCTGCTCGAGCAAGCATGCCCGCACGAGCCGCAGTTGTTGGGATCGGCACCGAGATTGATGCAGCTGATGCCGCACGGCGCGAAGGGCTTGGTGCAGGCGAAGTTGCAGTCGCCCTCGAGGCAGATGCCGGTGCCGTTGCTCGGCGAGCTGCAGGTGGCGCCGCAACCGCCGCAGTTTTTCGGGTCTTGGGTGAGGTCACTGCACCCGCTCGAGCACATGGTGTTGCTGCAGCTCGCGCCATCCTCGGGGGGCGGCAGCGACGTGCCGTCGCCATCCGGGTCCGTCGGCCCGCCTCCGCTTCCGCCCGAGCCTATCGGGTCGCAGACCGCGCCGGGCGCACAGCTCGAGCCGACCTCGCCGGGGCGCACGCAAAGGTTCCTCGCGACGTCGCAGGTATAACCTTCGACGCAGCCACCAGAGCTGTCGCAGGGTTTGCCGTCGAGGCTGGTAGCGAGATCGCTCGCGCAACCGCCAGCCACCAGTGCCAGCAGCCCGCCGACCAGCACTCGCTGCCAACGAGACATCATTGGAAGCCTCCGCTCGCGAGCGCTGCGCAGCCACCTGCGCTGCAACCCAGGGCGAAGCGTGGCGCGCCTGAGCGACTCGCATCCCCCCGCGCCGGACCCACCTTTTGATTGAACAGCAGCATGACACCGCCGCCGAGCAAGAGGCCCGCCCCGACCCCCGCGAACACGCGCGCTCGAGTCTGATTTTTCTCCATGCTGTCGAGCTCGCTCTTGAACGCGACCTGAGAATCCGCATTTTGCGCATCCTTTTCGTCGCCGCGCCGAGCCAGCTCGAACCCGGTAGCGAGCCCTAGGCTGAGCGCGCCGGCCCCGAGCATGACCCAGGGCACTGCTCCAAAGCGGCGTCCACTTGCTCCATTGGCCTGAGTTCCATGCGCTCCGGGGTCTGGATCGCTGCTCACGTGGAGCGTCGTGGCCGGACCGCGATCGCGAGCGAGGCTGAGGTCGAGCTCGAGGGGAGCATTGGCTTGCAGCAGCGCGTCGTTGGAGATGGGCTCGTAGCCGGCGAGCTCCAACTGCACGCGGTGCTTGCCCGGCTTCAAATCGCCGCTGAACGGCGTGACACCCACCGGTCGCCCGTCGATGAGCACGCTCGCGCCGGTTGGGGTCGACAGTACCGTCAGTTGCTGCAGCCCGCTGCGGGCGAGCTTGGCGCTCAGCTCTGCGACGCGCGCCCGAACTTCGGTGGCATTCTTCGCGTTGGGACTGCGGCGCAGGTAGTCCCGGTACCAGCGCAGCGCTCCGCTCACGTCTTCGAGCCGTTCGTAGGCCCGCGCGATGTTGAACGACAACGCGGGGCTCGGCGCGAGTCGGTCGGCTTCGAGGAACGATTTGACCGCCGCTTCGTACTGTCCAGTCCGGTAGAGCTCGGCACCCCGTTGAAAGCTGAGCTTGGCCTCGTCGCGGCGAGCTTCGACGGCTGCCTCACTGCTCTGCGCCTGAGCCAGCGCCGGCGCTGGCACCATCGACCACACCAAGCTAGCCAAGCGCACGCGGTGGAAGAAGCGAGAGACCATGATTCAATACGGATCCAGCAATTCTTGGGCGGGGTCGCGGTTTGGCAGTGCCTGGGGCAGGGTGCCGGTGCTCGCAGCGATGACAGGCCTCCGACCTGGCAGGCTGGCTGCCGTTGTCGTGGGAGCCGCAAGACTGTTCGATGGGCGTGGGGCTGCGGCTTGGGTGCCTGCGGCCTGAGCGTGCGCTGTGGAGCGCTTGCTTGAAGCGGGGGCCTCGACTGAGAGCTCAGGTGACGGATCGAGCGAGCCGAGCTCGGGCAGAGCTGCGACCGGCACCGCAATTTGGGCCGGCACTATCGGCGCAGCAGCCGCGGCCAGGGCGGGGGTATTCGGATCAGGCGGTGGTTGCGTGAGCCCGAGCAAGCTCGGCGAGCTGATGCGCGACAGCGATACCCAACCGGCGCAGGCGCACAGCGCGGCGGTCGCAACCAGCGCCGCCGGGATCCAACGGCGCCCGCGTCGAATGGGAAGCTCGAGGAGGGGGGCGCTGGACACGCGCGGCTTCGGGTGAACGACGGAAACGAGCGTGGCGTGATCGTGCTGCGCGGTCGGAGTCGCGACGGCATGAGGGCGCGTCAGCAAGAAGCTGTCGCTCGAACGACCGAGCCATTTGGCCTCGAGCGAGGCGCCCGTGACGTCCTCTTGAATGCCTTGGTCGTGGAGCCAGGCGGCCAGCTCCTGCCCCAGCTCGAAGGCCGACGCGAAGCGGCGCTCTCGGTCCTTGTTCAGGCCGCGCAGGACGAGCTGGGACAAGCGTGCATCGACGGGCGCGAATAGTTCGAGCGGCACCGGCTCATCGCGCAGCACACTGCGCAGGATCGACTGGCAGCTGTCACCGGTGAACGGCGTGGTGCCGCTGAGGGCCTCGTAGAGGACGACGCAGAACGACCAAATGTCGGACCGCTCGTCGATGTCGCCCGAGCCCATGGCCTGCTCCGGGGACATGTATTCCGGGCTGCCGAGTAGGGTGCCGGTCTGCGTCAGCGACGCGCCACCTGCGGCAGCGGTGCTGGTGACCTTGGCGATCCCGAAGTCGAGCAGCTTGGGTTGAAGCGACTCGCCTTCCGACGACAGGAAGATGTTGTCGGGCTTGAGGTCGCGGTGCACGACGCCCCGCGAATGCGCCAGGGACAGCGCTTCGGCGATGGGCAGCAGCATTTGGAGCGCGTTGGCTGCCGGCAGGGGACCGCGCTCCACCACGTCGCTCAGGCTTTCGCCGCTGAGCAGCTCCATGACGATGAACGGCTCGCCCGATTCGGCCTCACCGATGTCGAACACCCGCACGATGCTCGGATGCACCAGCTTGGCTGCAGCTCGCGCCTCCACGCGCAAGCGCTCCCCAAGCTCCTGCGTGTCGAGGCCGGAGCGCAGCAGCTTGATGGCGACCGGTACCTCCAGCTGCAGGTTGAAGGCGCGCCACACCGAGCCCATCCCACCTTCACCGAGCAGGCTCTCGAGCCGGTATTTCTGCGAGATGACGCGCGGCTCTGCTTCGCCGACCAGTTGCGATGCCAGAGCGGTCATGCCTGCACGTGAGCAACTTCCGCGCCACCGCTTACGTTCGACGCTGCGCGTCGGTCAGGTGAGCAGAGCGGCGTTCGATGCGAGAGGCGATCCGCCTCGACGAGGCGCTTTGGCGTGAGCGCGACGCCCGACATGTGCGGGCTTTGCTGGTTCAGCCCGGCGCTGCTTCGAGGGCGCGTCTGTAACGTTCCCGACGCAAATCGTCGGCCAGGATCTCGTACGCCTCGTCGATCACCACCAAGATGGCGTCGACGTCGTCGCGCAAATCGGCGGTGGCAGGCGTGAGGACGCGGCCAGGGTCGAGCGCTTCGCGCAGCTCCGCGTAGGCACGCTTGACGTCGTAGCTCGTGGCGCTGCGACTCACCCC
>JBEHXA010000044.1:0-20903 GCA_048498935.1 Myxococcota bacterium | reverse complement strand
CACTTCTTCGAGACCAATCCGGGGCTCAACTTCGACCGCCAGCTCGCGCGCGGCTTTCGGCTCAACATTCCGGCGGGCACCGCGGTGCGCTTCGAGCCCGGCCAGACCCGCACGGTCCAGCTCTGCGCGCTCGCAGGCGCGCGCAAGGTATTCGGTTTTCGCGGAACCATCATGGGCGCGCTCGACGCGCCGGAGCCCCAAGACACCCTGGAAGGCGAGGACGCATCGTGAGGACCATCGAACGCCGCGCCTACGCGGAGATGTACGGCCCCACCCTGGGCGATCGCGTGCGCCTGGGCGACACCGAGCTCTTGATCGAGGTCGAGCGGGACCACACGATTTACGGCGAAGAAGTGAAATTCGGCGGAGGCAAGGTGATCCGCGACGGCATGGGGCAGGGCCAGCAAGGCTCGCGCGAAGCCGTCGATACCGTGATCACCAACGCGCTCATCTTGGATCACTGGGGCATCGTCAAGGCGGACATCGGCATCAAAGAAGGTCGCATCGCTGCCATCGGCAAGGCCGGTAACCCCGACGTGCAACCCGGCGTGCAGATCGTGATCGGCCCGGGCACGGAAGTGATTGCCGGCGAAAGCAGCATCGTGACCGCCGGCGGTATCGACACGCACATCCATTTCATCTGTCCGCAGCAGTGCGAAGAAGCGCTGATGTCCGGCGTCACGACGATGGTCGGCGGCGGCACGGGGCCGGCTGCCGGCACCAGCGCCACGACTTGCACGCCCGGTCCCTGGAACATCGCGCGCATGCTGCAGTCCCTCGAGTCGTTCCCGCTGAATTTCGGCCTGCTGGGCAAGGGCAACGCCAGCCTGCCCGAGTCGTTGGTCGAACAAGTCACGGCCGGCTGCGTGGGCCTCAAGCTGCACGAGGATTGGGGCACCACCCCGGCGGCCATCGACAATTGCTTGCGCGTCGCGGAAGACTTCGACGTCCAGGTCGCGATCCACACCGATACGTTGAACGAGTCCGGCTTCGTGGAAGACACGCTGGCCGCGTTCAAGGGTCGCACCATCCACACCTTCCATACCGAAGGCGCCGGCGGCGGCCACGCCCCCGATATCATCAAGGCGTGCGGCGCTCCCAACGTGCTGCCCTCTTCGACCAACCCGACGCGGCCCTACACCATCAACACCGTCGACGAGCACCTCGACATGCTGATGGTCTGTCACCACTTGGATCCGAGCATCGCGGAAGACGTGGCGTTCGCCGAGTCGCGCATCCGGCGCGAGACCATCGCGGCAGAGGACATTCTGCACGACAAGGGCGCCTTCAGCATGATGTCGAGCGATTCGCAGGCCATGGGTCGCATCGGTGAAGTCATCGCTCGTACCTGGCAAACTGCGCACAAAATGAAGGTTCAGCGCGGCGCGCTCGCTCAAGATTCAGCGCGGAACGACAACTTTCGCGCCAAGCGCTACATCGCCAAGTACACCATCAACCCGGCCATCAGCCACGGCATGAGCCGCGAAATCGGGTCGATCGAGGTGGGCAAGCTCGCCGACCTGGTGATCTGGAAGCCGGCGTTCTTCGGCACCAAGCCGTCCATGATCATCAAGGGCGGTTTCATCGTGGCGGCTCCGATGGGCGACGCGAACGCCTCGATTCCCACGCCGCAGCCCGTGCACTACCGGCCGATGTTCGGTGCCTTCGGCGCTGCCCGATCCGCGACCTGCGTGCACTTCGTGTCGCAGGCTGCAGCCGATCAGTCGGTGGGTAAGGCGCTGGGGCTCACGCGGCGCCTGGTGCCGGTACGCAACACTCGTCGCATTCGCAAGCGCGACCTCATCCACAACGATTACACGCCGCACATGGAAGTCGACCCGCAAACCTACGAGGTGCGAGCCGACGGCGAGCTCTTGGTGTGCGAGCCGGCACGAGAGTTGCCGCTCGCTCAGCGCTATTTTCTGTTCTGATGGAGGCCCCGATGCAAATGCTGGAAGTCGTGCTGGAGCGCTCCGATGCGCGCCCGGCGACCGAATCGCTGACCTTGCCGTTCGAGCTCCGGCGGCGCGCGCGCCTCCGCACGCGGCTCGACAGCGGGAGTGAGGTGGGTCTGCTGCTCGAGCGCGGGCTCTCGCTCGAGCACGGCGACCGGCTCGCGACGCGCGACGGCGCGCTGATCGTCGAGGTGCGGGCGAAGCCCGAGCTCCTGTCGACCGTGCAAACGAGCGATCGACACCTGCTCACCCGCGCGGCGTATCACCTCGGCAACCGCCACGTGCCCCTGCAAATTGCGCCCGGCGAGCTCGCCTACCAACACGACCACGTGCTCGATGGCCTGATGGGGGAGCTCGGCCTCGCAGTAACGGTCCTCGAGCGCCCCTTCGAACCCGAGCCCGGCGGCTACTCCGCCGGCGGCCACCGCCACTCCCACGACGATCACGATCACGATCACGATCACGATCACGATCACGATCACGATCACGATCACGATCACGACCACAACCACAGTCACGACCACAACCACAGTCACCGGCACGACCCGTGAACGACTCGCCCCACCTCGACACCCGGGGCGGTGAACGCGCGCTCCTCCGCCTGTTCCAGCTCTCTAGCGCCGCGCTCCCCATCGGTGCGTTCGCCTATTCCCAGGGCCTCGAGCAAGCGGTGGAGCTACATGACGTCACGTCTCGCGACAGCGCTCTTTCCTGGATCGCCGGCATGCTGCAGCGCTCAGTCCTCAGCCTGGACGTGCCCGTGCTCGGCCGATTGCACGGCGCGCTCTCGCGGGGCGAGACTTCGGCGGCGCAGCGCTGGAACGACTACCTCTTCGCCGCGCGCGGTAGCGCCGAGCTGCGTGCCGAGGAGCGCCAAGTCGGCAACGCCCTGATGCGTCTGCTCGCTCGTGAAGACGTCCCGGGGGCAGCTGATTGGCTGAGCCGCCCGCGCGTGACCTTGGCCACCGGCTATGCCCTTGGGGCGGTGGCCTGGGGCGCGACCATCGAGCAGGCCGCGCTCAGTTACACGTTTGCCTGGGCTGAAGCGCAGGTCGGCGCCGCCACACGCCTGGTGCCGCTCGGGCAGAGCGACGCGCAGCGTGTGCTGTCCGGTCTGATCGAGCGCGCCGCCAGCGGCATCGCCGCCGCTCTTGTGCGTCCCGATGACGAGCTCGGCTCCACCACACCGGGCCAGCTCTTGCTTTCCGCGCTGCACGAGACCCAATACTCGCGCTTGTTTCGTTCGTAGGAGATCGCCATGAACCGCAAAGGACCGCTTCGTGTTGGCATCGCCGGGCCCGTCGGCTCCGGCAAGACCGCGCTCGTCGACGCGCTATGCAAGGAGCTGCGCTCCCGCTGCGACATGGCGGTCGTGACCAACGACATCTACACCAAGGAAGATGCGCAATTTTTGATGCGCAGCGGTGCCCTACCGATCGAGCGCATCGTCGGCGTCGAAACCGGCGGCTGTCCGCACACCGCAATTCGTGAAGACGCCTCAATCAACCTCGACGCGATCGATCGCCTGAACGAGCGCTATCCGAGCCTCGACTTGATCATCGTCGAGAGCGGCGGCGACAATTTGGCCGCCACCTTCAGCCCCGAGCTCGTCGACTTGACGCTCTACGTGATCGACGTAGCGGGCGGCGACAAGATCCCCCGCAAAGGCGGCCCCGGGATCACCAAAAGCGATCTCCTCGTCATCAACAAGACCGACCTCGCCCCCCACGTCGGCGCCTCACTCGAAGTGATGGACCGCGATGCCCGCAAAATGCGCGGGGAGCGCCCCTTCGTCTTCACCAGCATCCGCCAAGGTGAAGGTCTCGGCGCCGTCGTCTCCTTCATCATCCGCGAAGGCATGCTAAGCGTCGCGTAGGGCGCGAGGGTTCGGCGTGCAGCGTCTGCGCGCACGCGAGCCGCGAGGGTGATGCGCGATGCGCGTCCGACGTGGCGGTGCCGCGGCTGCTGTTATGAAGCATAGCTCGCGCAAAGCGCGAGCCAGAACCCCCTCAACCGACCTTGGCACGATCAGATCACGATCCGCGATTGAGAGGAGGCTAAGAACTCCGGCGAGGCCGGGCGCCCTGCTCCCTATCCGGATGCCAAGCACGCAGGACACACTCAATCGCCCCCAACGCCAATAAAACCGAAGTCCCAAATTGGCCCTTCGGGCCAACTTTGGGTGGCTCCCTACAGCGCCCAAAACCCGGAAACGGAGACGCCGCAGGGAGCCATAGTCGTGCGAAACCGTGTGGCTAGAGCGAAGTCGCCGAGCCGCGCGGGGAAGAGCCCCAGTACCCGCGCGGCTTGGCTTGGCTTGGCTCACGCCTTATTGCTGGATCTGGAAGCCCAGCTGGACGAACTGCGTCTTCGCGGCGTCAGCGTCGCCGTCGTCGAGCTTGTTCTGAGCCATCGTGTACGTGAGCTGGACCTTCGCGAAGTAGTCCTTGAACAGGTACGCGACGCTCGGTTCTAGGGCCCAGACCGTCTGCTTGCCACCCACTGCGTTGCCGTCCATATCGGTATGGCCGTTGTCGTACTTGCCCATTTGGAAGCGTAGGGTTGCGTTCAGCTTGCCCTTGGCAGGCAAGATCTCGCCGGTGGTGAAGCCGGGGACGACGTAGAAGTAGTTGTTGTACGACTTCGAATCGCCCTTCTCGTAATAGAAAGCGGCTTCGATTCCCGGCGTGCCGGCATCGGTCTTGAACTCGGCCAGGGCGTCGACGTTGAAGCCGACGAGGTCGTCCTTGCTATCCGGGACGGCGGTGGGGCTGCAATCCCAGCTCCCGCCAACGCAAGCGAAGTCCTTCTGGTACTGCAGGCCTGCGCCGAGCGAGACGATGTCTTGCCCGCCGTAGTAGGTGCTGCTGCCGTAGAACCCGGGCTCTGCGCCGACGAAGGCGTACTGGGCACGCAGCGCGTAGAGCGGGCTGGCGCCGGCGAAGCCACCGGTGTCGCCGTAGTTGCCGTCCAGGTCCATGATGGCGGCGTAGTACTTGAACTTGCCCTTGTTGATGTCGCCCCAGATGGTGGCACCGACCTCACGACCTACCTCTTCGGTACCACGCGGACCGAAGTAGCCGACCGGGAGAGCGCCGGAATAGTTCCACGGAGCCATGAACCAGGCGCCGCTGAAATTCGAGCGATCCGTCGGCGTCAGCATGCGACCGAGCCACACGTGGAACTCGTCCATGAAGTCGAGCTGGCCGATGATGTCGAGCGCTTGCGCCTGGAACGCGATCGGAGCTCCGATGCCGTGCTCGGCGCGAGAACGTCCATCGACCGTGAAGTTGGCGGTCCAACCGATGATGTCCGTGACCTTGCCGCTGACGCGAAGTTCGGCGTTCAGCTCGTCCATGAACTGGTCGTTCATCTTGGTGAAGTTGCCGTCGCTGTCGGGCGTATTCGGGTTCTGGATGCGAACACCGCCGCGGAAACCAGCGCCGACCGTGACCTTGAATGGATTCTCGGCGGCGGGCGCCGCTTCAGCTGCAGCTTCTGGCACGGGCGCCGGTGCGGGCACGGGCGGCGGCTCGGCCGCGGCGGGCGCCGGCTCTGCAGCGGGCGGCGGAGCAGGTGCGGGTGCCGGTGCGGGTGCTTCCGCAGCGGGTGCGGGTGCGGGTGCCGGTGCGTCTTGGGCTTGGGCGAGCGCCGAAGCAAACAGTCCGGATAGGACGACCGAGCCGCCCAAGATGTGGCTATGGAATTTCATCATTGCTCTTCACGCCTCTGCATTGTTGGAGCACGTGAAACCGCTGCCGTTGTCCGATGACAGATTTCTGCGGGCTTTGTTTCGGCAGTGGGTCCGCGTGCAAGTCAATGGGGTGCGCGGACGTTCCCCCGCGGCGAGTTAATGCAAAGTGTTCCGAATGTTTCGAATCACGAAATCAATAACGCCTCGCCGCTGTTACGTCAGATTGGGCATTTTACTCGATGTTTGAAGGCTCATTGCAGGTCGCGCCAAGCCGAAACGCACAAGGTTGTTTCGAAGTGTTTTGGAAAAATCGCCGAAACGCACGACTCCCTATACCGGCGTGGCAATGATGCTCACCTCCCGTCGCTCACTCCTCGCATTGACCGGCGCGCTCGCGTTGTCGGCCGTTGGTTGCAACAAGCCCGCGCCGGGTGGAGGAGCGCCCGCCGGCTCCGCCGCTGCGCCTGAGGCCGCAGCTAAGCCCGCTGCGAGTCTGACGGTGGGCTTCATCTACGTCGGCCCGAAGGACGACTACGGCTACAACCAAGCCCACGCCGAGGGTGCCAAGGCCCTGGCCAGCATCGAGGGCGTGAAGATCCGCGAGGAGGAGAAGGTCCCCGAGACCGTCGACGTCCAAAAAACGATGGAGAGCATGATCAACTTGGACGGTGCCAAGCTGCTCTTCCCGACCTCGTTCG
The DNA here is from genome assembly GCA_048498935.1 of Myxococcota bacterium. Lineage (GTDB taxonomy): Bacteria > Myxococcota_A > Polyangia > Polyangiales > Polyangiaceae > PMG-095. The sequence continues at coordinate 14,556 of JBEHXA010000044.1, read as the reverse complement.
GTTACTTCGACCCGCACATCCTCAAGATGGCCGAGAAGTACCCGGACGTGACCTTCCTTCACTGTGGCGGCATGTACACCGAAGGCAAGACGCCGAAAAACGTCGGCAGCTACTTCGGATACATCGACGAGGCTCAGTATGTCGCGGGCATCGTGGCCGGCCTCACCAGCAAGACCAACAAGCTGGGCTTCGTGGCGGCCAAGCCGATTCCGCAGGTTTTGCGCAACATCAATGCTTTCACGCTCGGCGCGCTTTCGGTCAACCCGAAGGTGACCACCAGCGTCATCTTCACCGGCGACTGGTCGATTCCGGTCAAGGAAGCTGAAGCGACGAACAGCCTCGTCGATCAGGGCGCGGACGTGGTGACTTGCCACGTCGACTCGCCCAAGGTCGTGATCGAGACCGCTGAAAAGCGCGGCATCTACAGCACCGGTTACCACGCCAACCAGGCGGCGCTCGCGCCGAAGGGCTACCTCACCGGCGCCGAGTGGAATTGGGCGGTCGTCTACAAAGACTACGTCGAGAAGGTCAAGGCCGGTAAGCCCTGGGAGCACCTGGTGCGCGGCGGCTTCAAGCAAGGCTTCATCAAGATGTCGCCGTACGGTGCTGCCGTATCGGCTGACGCGAAGGCGAAGGCCGACGCGGCCAAGGAAGCCCTCACGGCCGGCTCGCTCGTCATCTTCAAGGGTCCGATGAAGGACAACGCCGGCAAGGAGATCATCGCTGCCGGCACCGATCGCGGGCAGACCGACATCGAGCTCGAGAAGATGAACTACCTGGTTGCGGGCGTGAAGGGCTCCATCAACTAGGGAACATTTCAGATGAGCGCCAGCGCTGCCGTGCCGGGACCCGCGAGCGACCTCGAGGCTCGGGGCGGCGGTGCGGCCCTCTTGCTCGCCCGCTTGGGCAGCTTTCTCGACGGGCTCGTCGTTCCGAGCTCGGCCATCCTGGTGTCGGTAGCGCTGTTCGGCGCCTTCGTGGGCCTTGCCGGAGCAAGTCCGCTCGAGGTCTACGAGCAAATGTACCGAGGTGCCTTCGGTACCTGGTTTTCGCTGCAAAATAGCCTGCAGCGCGCAGCTCCGCTGATGCTCACCGGCTTGTGCACGGCGCTCCCGGCGCGCCTCGGCCTGGTGGTCATCGGTGGGGAAGGGGCGCTCTACGTCGGAGGCACCGCCGCAGCAGCCGTCGCTGCACACATGACCGGCTCTGGGCCCTACACGGTACTGACCGTGATGGCAGTGACGTCGATGGTTTTCGGTGCGCTGTGGATCGGCACCGCCGGCGCACTCCGGGCCAAGCGCGGCGTGAACGAGACCATCAGCAGCTTGCTTCTGTCTTACATCGGCATCGCGGTGTGCAATCACCTCATCGAGGGCACGCTCCGCGATCCACAGAGCTTGAACAAACCCTCCACTTTGCACATCGGCGAGCAGAACATGCTCGGGCCGCTACCAGGTCTCGATGTGCACTATGGCTTCCTCTACGGCATCGTGGCTTGCATCTTGGCGTGGCTCTTGATGGATCACTCCATCTTCGGGTTTTCGGCGCGCATCGTCGGCGGCAACCCGCGCGCGGCGCGCCTCAGTGGCCTCGGCGTGCCCAAGCTGCTCGTTACTGTGTGTGCACTCGCAGGTGCTGCCGCGGGCCTCGCCGGGATGGTCGAGGTCGCGGCGGTGCACGGCAAGGCTAACGCTTCGCTCGCTGCCGGTTACGGATATACCGGCATTTTGGCGGCGTTTTTGGCGCGCCATAGCCCGTTTGCGCTCATGCCGGTGGCGCTAGTTTTGGGCGGTATCAGCGCGAGCGGTGGCCTCTTGCAGCGCACGTTTGGCCTACCCGACGCGACCGTGAACGTGCTGCAGGGCCTACTTTTCGTCGTCATTCTCGCGAGTGAAACCTACCGCGGCAAGGTGCACTGGTTCTCGCGCCTGCTCGCCCCGAAAGGAGCCCACGTATGAGTGACGCGGCGACCACGCTCGGAATGTGGGGCGTCCCGTTGGCAGTGATCGGAGGCGCCCTGCGAGTCAGCGCACCGTTTCTGTTCGTGAGCCTGGGTGAGTGCGTCACCGAAAAGTCGGGGCGCGTGAACCTGGGCCTCGAGGGCACGCTCGTGATGGGCGCAATGGGCGGCTACGGCGTTTCGTACTTGAGCGGCTCGCCCTGGCTGGGCGTCGCGGCGGCAGGCGCACTCGGTGCGCTCTTCGGAGCTTTGCACGGCTTCTTGTGTGGTCGCCCCAAGGTGAACGACATCGCAGTCGGCATCGCGCTCATGCTGCTCGGCATCGGTCTGTCGTTCTTCCTCGGTAAACCGTTGATTCAGCCGACGGCGCCGCGCCTCCCGTCGCTTTCGCTCGGCTTCTTTAGCGACATCCCGCAGGTTCGCTCCAACCTGCAGATCAACGTGCTCTTGCTGATCGGCATCGCGCTGGCACCTGCGCTCCGCTACGGGCTCAAGAACACGCGCTGGGGCCTGATTTTGCGCACCGTCGGCGAGAGCGCCGAGGCCGCGCGCGCCATGGGCTACGACGTCAACCGCGTCCGCCTCCTGGCGACCATGGCTGGCGGCGTGCTGGCCGGCATCGGTGGCTCGTTCCTCTCGTTGTTCTACCCGGGCAGCTGGAACGAGGGCCTATCGAGCGGGCAAGGCCTGATGGCGGTTGCGCTCGTGATCTTCGCGCGCTGGGATCCAGTGCGCTGCTTGTACGCCTCGCTCTTGTTCGGCGGTGCCAGCGCGCTCGGCCCCGCCCTGCAGTCGGTCGGAGTCACGTCCGGCTACTACTTGTTCAACGCAGCGCCCTACGCGCTCACCTTGATCATCATGGTTCTGTCGAGCTCGGCCACCAAGCAGTCGGCAGACCTTCCGATGGAGCTCACCGTCGCCCGCTGAAAGAGGAGCCAGCATGTCCAAGTACGTCGCCGCGCAGCCCTATCCCTGGCCCTACGATGGAGATCTGCGACCCGAGAATACGACGCTGATCATCATCGACATGCAGACCGACTTTTGCGGCAAGGGCGGCTACATCGACGGCCTCGGCTACGACTTGACGAACGCGCGGGCCACCATCGAGCCGATCCAGGCAGTGCTCGCGCGCTTCCGCAAGGGCGGCTACCATGTCATTCACACCCGCGAAGGGCACCGGCCCGACCTCTCGGATTTGCCTGCCAACAAGCGCTGGCGTTCGCGCGTGCTGCAGAACGGCGGCCCGGGGCAGCCCGGCATCGGTGACGCCGGCCCGTGCGGGCGTGTGCTGGTGCGCGGCGAGCCCGGTTGGGAAATCATCCCGGAGCTCGCGCCACTCGAGGGCGAGCCGATCATCGACAAGCCCGGCAAGGGCTCGTTTTGTGCGACTGACCTCGATTTGATCCTGCGCCAGCGCGGGATTAGGAACATCGTGCTCACCGGCCTCACTACCGACGTGTGCGTGCACACCACGATGCGCGAAGCCAACGATCGCGGCTACGAGTGCGTGATCCTCGGCGACTGCTGCGCCGCTACCGATCCCGGCAATCACGCCGCCGCGTTGAAGATGGTAACGATGCAGAACGGCGTGTTCGGCGCGCTCAGCACCTCGAAAGCCTTGCTCGAGGCGCTGCCGTGAGCGTCGCCGAGCAAGTCGGCGGTCGAGTCGGCCACGCCGAAAACCTCGCCATCGATTTGAGCGGAGTGGCGCCGCGGCGCCGCAAGGGCGGTGGGCCTCCACCGCTGCTCGATGCACAGCACATGACGAAGCGCTTCGGCTCGCTCGTGGCGCTCGACGACGTCTCGTTCAGGCTACAGCCGGGCACCTTTCACGCGCTCTTGGGCGAAAATGGCGCCGGCAAGAGCACGCTGGTGAAGTGCATCATGGGCTTCTACCAGGCCGACAGCGGCAAGGTGGTGGTGGGCGACTCGGACGTGGTCGTCAAAAACCCACGTGAAGCTCAGCGCTTCGGCATCGGCATGGTTTACCAGCACTTCACGCTGGTCGAGAACATGACCGTGGCCGAAAACCTGGTCCTGGCGCGCGCCGAGATCCCGGGGCTCATCGACTGGAAGAAGGAGGAGGAAGAGATCTCCGACTTCATGGCGGGCATGCCGTTTCGGGTGCCGGTGCGCAAGCTGGCGCGACAGCTCGCCGCCGGTGAAAAGCAGAAGCTCGAGATCCTGAAGCAGCTCTACCTGGGCAGCAAAATCGTGATCTTGGACGAGCCGACCAGTGTCCTCACCCCGCAAGAGGCGGACAACGTGCTCGGCCTTTTGAGGGAGATGACCCGGCGCGGCGAGATCAGCGTCGCCATCATTACCCACAAGTTCCGTGAGGTGATGTCGTTTGCCGACGATGTCACGGTGCTGCGACGCGGCGCACTGGCCGGCACTGGAAAGGTCAGCGATCACACCCCCGAGTCGCTCGCGGAGCTCATGGTCGGCTCCGAGCCACCGAGCGCGGCGCTCGAGCGCAAGCAGCTGGAGCACGTCGATGTCGGGCTCGAGCTCACCGACGTCTGCGCCGACGACGACATCGGCCTGCCGGTGCTGGCCAAAGTAAACCTGCGCGTGCGTGCCGGTGAGATTTTGGGCATCGCAGGCGTCTCGGGCAACGGACAAGAAGAGCTGGTGGAGGTGCTGGCAGGGCAGCGCCCACTCGGCTCTGGGAGCGTGCAGGTCGCGGGCAAGCCGTACACACCAACACGGCTTCAGATCCGCAAGAGCCGCGTGCGCCTGCTGCCTGAAGCGCCACTGCGCAACGCGTGCGTGGCTCACATGACCGTGGCCGAGAATATCGGCTTTCGCTGCTTCGACGAGCCAGGCTTCACGCTCGCCGGTTGGGCGGTGCGGCGTGGCTCGCTCCGCCGCAAGGCGGTCAAGTCGATCGGTGAGTTCAAGATCAAGGCGCCGGGTCCGGAGGCGCCTATCGGCGGCCTGTCGGGCGGCAATGTGCAGCGCGCCGTGCTGGCGCGCGAGCTGGACGGCGAAGTGGCGGTGCTGATCGCCGCCAATCCCTGCTTTGGTCTGGACTTTGCGGCCGTCGCCGAGATCCGTTCACGCATCGTGGCCGCCCGCAATGCGGGCACTGCGGTGTTGCTGGTGAGCGCCGATCTCGACGAGATTTTCGCGCTCTCGGATCGCATCGTGGTGATGAGCGAAGGCAAGCTCGTTTACGAAACTCCGGCCGAGTCGGCCAACGTGGCCGAGATCGGTCGCCACATGGCAGGCGATCACGCGTGATCCCCTTCGATCCCCGGTCGCTGCTGCCGGCCGACGTTGCTCAGCTCGAGTTCGATGTGCTCCGGCCCGGAGTGGAGATCCACCTGCTCCACGAGAGCCCGGACGGCGCGCGCTGCGCGCTCTTGCGCTACGCGCCGGGCGCCGAGGTGCCCGCGCACCGGCACGAGGGCTATGAGTACATTTACGTGCTCCAGGGCGAGCAGGGGGACGAGCGGGGCCAGTACGGCGCCGGCTCGTTCGTCATCAATGAGCCGGGCATGACTCATCGGGTGACGAGCGCGGGCGGCTGCCTGGTGCTGATCATCTGGCAGCGTCCGGTGGTGTTTCTTTGAGGCGCAGGTGTATTGGGGGCCAATCACCTCGTCGTGGGTGCGTTTCTGACGCCGTGTTCCAGATCGACGACACCGGAAGGTCTCTGTTTCGAGACCTGGCCGAAACTCACGACCGACGATGACAGCGTTGCCGGGTCGGTACCGGCTCCTACCAGTGTTTCGGGACTCCGCTTTCGATTGGAGAACGTGATGAAAACTCGATATGAGCTCGTGCTTGCAGGACTACTAGCCAGTGTGGGGTGTAAAGGGCCGGGCGAAAGTGCCCCGGCAGCTGCTACCAGCGCCGCTCCGGCTGCGTCAGCGGTTGCCGCTGCGCCCGCCGCCACGCCGAAGGCTTCGGACACTGGGCCGATCAAGGTCGGTATCCTGCACTCCCTTTCTGGCACCATGGCCATCAGCGAAACGTCGCTCAAAGACGTCGCGCTCATGACCATCGACCAGATCAACGCCGCAGGCGGCATCAAGGGTCGTAAGCTCGAGCCTGTAGTCGTCGACCCGGCGTCGAACTGGCCGCTGTTCGCCGAGAAAGCGCGCGAGCTGGTGCAGAAGGAAGGCGTCGCAGTCACCTTCGGTTGCTGGACCAGCGTGTCGCGCAAGAGCGTGCTCCCGGTTTACGAAGAGCTGAACGGCTTGCTCTTCTACCCCGTCCAGTACGAGGGCGAGGAGTCGTCGTACAACGTGTTCTACACGGGCGCCGCGCCGAATCAGCAGGCGATCCCGGCGGTCGAGTACCTGATGAGCAAGGAGGGCGGCGGCGCCAAGAAGTGGGTCTTGCTTGGTACGGACTACGTGTACCCGCGCACCACGAACAAGATCCTCCGCTACTTCTTGAAGCAGAAGGGCGTGGCCGAGGCGGACATCATGGAAGAGTACACGCCGTTCGGTCACTCCGACTACCAGACCATCGTCGCGAACGTGAAGAAGTTCGCGGCCGGTACGCCGACCGCCGTGGTTTCGACCATCAACGGCGACTCGAACGTGCCGTTCTACAAGGAACTCGCCAACCAGGGCTTGAAGGCTTCCGACATTCCGGTGGTCGCCTTCTCGGTGGGTGAAGAAGAGCTGCGCGGTATCGACACCAAGCCGCTCGTCGGCCACCTGGCAGCTTGGAACTACTTCATGTCCATCGAAAACCCGGAGAACAAGAAGTTCATCGCGGATTGGAAGGCGTACGTGAAGGCCAAGAACCTGCCCGATGGCGACAAGCGCGTCACCAACGATCCGATGGAAGCCACATACGTCGGCATCAAGATGTGGGCGCAGGCCGTCGAGCAAGCCGGCACCACGGACGTGAACGCCGTGCGCCAAGCCGTCGGTGGTCAGACCGTGAAGGCTCCCTCGGGCTTCACGCTCACGATGGACGCCAAGAACCACCACCTGCACAAGCCGGTCTACATCGCCGAGATCAAGGGTGACGGTCAGTTCCAGATCGTGTGGAAGACCGAAGGCCCGATCCGCGCGATGCCTTGGAGCCCCTTCGTGCCCGAGAGCGCGAAGAAGGTCGCGGACTGGACCTTCCCCTGGGTGTGCGGCAACTGCACCGAGCCCAAGTTCAAGACCGACTCGGCCACCGCTGCTCTCTGATCAGACCACATGAAGCTCCGCGCGCTGCTCTCGGTTCTGGTGCTCTGCGCCCTCGCCTTGGTTTCGACCTCGGCGCGGGCGCAGGATCTGAAACAAGCTGCCAAAGATCTGAGCAGCAGCGACAAGGCCAAGGTTGCCGCGGCGGTCGACTCCATCGCGAAGTCGTCCGACAAGGCAGCCTTGGCGCTACTCGAAGCGCTGGCCAAAGACGGCCTGCGCATCGATGCGGCAGGTGTACCGTTCGTGGCCGGTGAGGGCGGGGCGCTCTCGCCGGCTTTCGGCGGCACCGACAAGCCGAGCGGCGCCCTGAGTACGCCGCTCGTGGACAACCGCCTTCGCCGGCAGCTCGAGCCGGCGCTGGCCTCGCTCAAGCTCGGCTTTCCAGATTCCGAGGTGAGGCTCGCTGCGGCCAAGGATCTGGCCAAGACCCGCAATGACGACCTGGCCCCGCTGATTCGCGAAAGGCTCGCCAAAGAAACCGACGGGGGCGTCAAGGGCGCCCTCCAGATGGCGCTGGCGCAAACCGACCTGTACGGCAGCGACAAGCAGCTCAAGCTGACTGCGCTTCGCACCATCGAAACGTCTGCCGACGCCGCGTTCAAACCGGAGATCGAAAAGCTCACAGGCAAGAGCGCCGACGGCAAATTCAACGAGGCGGACGAGGACGTGCGCAAGGCTGCCAACGCCGCGCTTTCCGCGATCGGGACGCATGAGCTCATCCTGAGCGTGGTCTCCAACCTGTTTTATGGTCTGAGTCTGGGCAGCGTGCTCTTGCTGTGCGCGCTGGGGCTCGCCATCACCTTCGGTTTGATGCGCGTCATCAACATGGCTCACGGCGAGCTGTTGATGATCGGCGCCTACACCACCTTTTCGGTGCAGAGCCTGTTTCACGCCTACCTCCCGGCGCATCAAGACCTGTACCTGATCGCGGCAATTCCGGCCGCTTTCGTCACTGCAGGCGCGATCGGGATGGCGCTGGAGCGCACGGTGATTCGCTTCCTCTACGGTCGCCCGCTCGAGACACTACTCGCGACTTGGGGCATCTCGCTCATTCTCATCCAGACGGTACGCCTGATCTTCGGGGCTCAGAACGTGGCCGTGGCCAACCCGAGCTATCTGGCCGGCGGCATCGAGGTGATGCCCGGCTTCGTCCTCACCTACAGCCGCCTGGCCGTAATCCTCTTCTCTTCGGCCGTGATCGGCTTCGTGTGGTTCATGCTGCAAAAGACGCCCCTCGGCTTGCATGTGCGCGCCGTCACTCAAAACCGGCAGATGGCTGCAGGCATCGGTATCGCTACGCGGCGTGTTGACGTGTGGACGTTCGGCATTGGCTCGGGCGTGGCCGGCCTGGGCGGCGTGGCGCTGTCGCAGCTCGGTAACGTCGGTCCGGAGCTCGGCCAGCAGTACATCGTCGACTCGTTCATGGTCGTGGTGCTGGGCGGCGTCGGTAAGCTGGCGGGCACGCTGGCTGGAGCGTTCGGCCTGGGGGTCGTGAACAAGCTGCTCGAGCCGGCTGCTGGCGCGGTGCTCGGCAAAATCATCATTCTAGGCTTCATCATCCTGTTCATTCAGCGTCGGCCCCAGGGCATCTTTGCCCTCAAGGGCCGCGCCGCGGAGGCGATGTGAACATCAAGTCAGAGCTACTTCGGCTGCTGCCGTCGAAGGGCTGGATTGGCTTCGGTGCGGCAGGGCTCGCCGTTTTGCTCGTGCCGATTCTCAACAGTGTGAGTGCACCGGGCTCGGCGCTGCACGTACCCGACTACATCGTGGCGCTGCTCGGTAAGTTCCTGTGCTTCGCGATCGTGGCCGTCGCCATGGATCTGCTGTGGGGCTACACCGGCATCCTGAGCCTGGGCCACGGCGTATTCTTCGCGCTCGGCGGCTATGCCATGGGCATGTACCTGATGCTGTCGATCGGCGAAGCCGGCGTTTATCGCAGCAAGCTGCCCGATTTCATGGTGTTCTTGGACTGGAAAGAGCTGCCTTGGTTTTGGAAGCCGTTCGATAGCTTCGGCGTCGCGCTTCTGGCGGCCCTGCTGGTGCCGGGCATCTTGGCGTACGTGTTCGGCTTCCTGGCGTTTCGCTCGCGCATTCGCGGCGTGTATTTCTCGATCATCACGCAGGCCTTCACCTATGCGCTGATGCTGCTGTTCTTCCGCAACGAAACCGGCGTCGGTGGCAACAACGGGCTCACCAATTTCAAGACGCTCTACGGCTACCCGCTCGCGGCGTCGAGCACCAAGTTGATGCTCTACACGGTGACCGCGGTGAGCCTGCTCATCGTGTTCTTGCTGTGCCGCTTCGTCGTCGTGTCCAAGGCAGGTCGCGTGCTTTGTGCCATCCGCGACGAAGAGAGCCGCAGCCGCTTCGCCGGCTACAACCCCACGAACTACAAGCTCTTCGTCTACACGTTCTCGGCCATCATCTGCGGCTTCGCCGGTGCGCTGTACGTGCCGCAGGTCGGCATCATCAATCCCAGCGAATTTCAGCCCTCGAACTCGATCGAGATGGCGATCTGGGTGGCGGTCGGCGGACGCGGCAGCTTGCTCGGCGGCGTGCTCGGAGCGTTCATCGTCAACGGCGCCAAGAGCTGGTTCACCGTCGCGCTTCCCGAAGCGTGGCTCTACATCCTCGGCGTGCTGTTCATCGCAGTGACCCTGTTTTTCCCGGGCGGCGTGGCCAGCCTGATCTTGCGCAAGAAGGCGGCAGCGTGACCACCGAAACTCTGGCCGAGAAGGCGATGGATGCGGAACCGGCGGGTAAGTCGGCGTTCGAGTCGGGCGAAGTGCCGGTCGAGCGCAAGCCCACCGCCCTGGACAGCGGCCGGCGCCCGCGGGTCAGTTTGCTGCCCAAGCCGCGCAAGGTCGAGCAAGAGCGCATCAGCGCCCTCACTGAGGGCCGACGCAAAGCGCTGCTCTGTGTAGATAGCGTGAGCGTCGCATTCGACGGCTTCAAAGCCATCACCGACCTCACGCTGGTGCTGGACGAGGGCGAGCTGCGCTGCATCATCGGCCCCAACGGTGCCGGCAAGACCACGCTGCAGGACATCATCACCGGCAAAACCAAGCCCGATTCGGGCTCCGTCTTCCTGGTCGGCGACGATACGGATCTCACCCAGCTCAGCGAGTACGAGATCGCCGAGCGCGGCGTTTGTCGCAAGTTCCAGCGCCCCACGGTCTTTCAAGGCCACACCGTGTTCGAGAACCTCGAGCTCGCGTTGCCTGGCAAAAAGGGCGTCTTCGCCAGTCTGTTTTCGCGTTTGACCAAGGCCCAGCGTGAGCGCATCGACGAGGTGCTCGAGACCATCGGGCTCAAAGATCAGGCGCAGGCTTCAGCCGGCCTCTTGTCACACGGTCAAAAGCAATGGCTCGAGATCGGCATGCTGCTGGCTCAGGAGCCGCGCGTGCTTTTGGTGGATGAGCCAGTCGCGGGCATGACTCACCAAGAAACCGAAAAGACGGCGGAGCTCTTGAGTGGCCTGGCTGGTAAGCGAACGGTCGTGGTCGTCGAGCACGACATGGAGTTCGTGCGCAGCATCGCCCGCACCGTCACGGTGCTGCACGAAGGCAAGATCTTGGCTGAAGGCAGCATGGACGCCGTGCAAGCCGACCCGAAAGTCGTCGAAGTCTACCTCGGAGGCGCGCATTAAATGCTCGAAGTCGCTGGCCTGAATCAGTACTACGGGCAGAGCCACACGCTCTGGGACATGGATCTGAAAGTCCCCGAAGGTTCGTGCGTGTGCTTGATGGGTCGCAACGGCGTTGGGAAAACGACGCTGCTGAAGAGCGTGATGGGCGCGCTCCCGATCCGGTCGGGTAAGATCAATTTTCAGGGCAGCGACATCGCGGCCACGCGCGCCGAAATGCGCGCGCGCAAAGGCATCGGCTGGGTGCCGCAGGGGCGCGAGGTCTTTTCGATGATGACGGTGCAGGAGAACCTGCGCACCGGGCTCGCCGCTCGCGCCGACAAAAAGCAGGAAATTCCCGAGCGCATTTTCGAGCTCTTTCCGGTGCTCAAGACGATGTTGGGGCGTCGTGGGGGCGACCTTTCTGGCGGCCAGCAACAGCAGCTCGCCATGGGCCGAGCCCTCGCCATCGATCCCAAGCTGCTCATCTTGGACGAGCCGACTGAGGGCATTCAGCCCAACATCGTCTCCATGATTGGCGACGTGCTAATCGGCCTCAAAGAAAAGGGCCTCACCATCCTGCTCGTGGAGCAGAAGCTGCCGTTCGCGCGCCGCGTGGGCGACTACTTTTGCATCATGGACCGCGGACGCGCCGTTGCGACCGGCAAGATGGCCGAGCTCAGTGACGAGATCGTGAACAAGCACCTCAAGGTGTAGGGCTTTTCCGCGTCAGCTCCACATGGCGGCAAAGTAAGCAGGTGTGCGCCTTTAAGTTCACTGCCTAGGCGGTCGTTCTTGGATGAGTGGCACAGGCTGGAGAACCTGCATGCGTGCGCGCGATGGGGGCGCCGCGACGTTACGAGTCGACGGGGCTCACGCTCGGCGCGCGCGACAAGGTGCGCGCGGCGGCGCTGAGCGGGGTCGCTGGCTATGTCGACGCGGCGGGGCTGGTCTCGGTGGTGGCACTCTTTCCGGCTCACATTACCGGCGAGCTCGTCTCCGAAGCAGTCGCGTTGTCGTCGGGGCACCATGAGCCGGGGCCGTCTCGGCTGTGGATGCTTCCGGTCTTCGTCGTGGCGGTGGCCTTGACGGCGCTGGTTGCTCGAATCGAGCGCGAGCGGGGTCGCCAACCGCTGCCGGTATTGCTGCTCTTGGTGGCTGTCTCGCTGGGGTTGTTCGCTATCACTGGCTTGCTGATGCTGGTTCGGGCGCCGCTGTCGCCAACACTGCTTTCGCGCGCCGGCTCGTGCTTCGCCGTAGCTGCGATGGGCTTTCAAAACGCGCTGATGCGCGAGGTGCTCACGGGTTCGGCTCCAACCACGTTCATGACCGGCAATTTGACGCAGCTCGTGATCGAAATCGTCGAGCACGCCTTCTCGCTCAGTCGCCCGATGGGCGTGTGGAGCGACGTGCAGCGCAGCATCAGCCGAGGCCGCATGCGCACCGCGGCCGTAGCGCTGGGCTGCTTTCTGGGGAGCGCGGTAGCGGGAGCATGGCTCACGCGCTCGCTCGGTGCGGTGAGCGCCATCGTTCCGAGTGCGCTAGTTGCGCTTCTGAGTTGGCAGGCTTTCCGTGAGCGCCCGGCGCGCGCCGCGGTTCCGGTGGCCGCTCCGAGCCCGATCGGGATGCGCCGTCCCACTCCGATCAATCGGCCGCTGCACCATCATCCGCGACCCGAATCGGGCACGCGCTTCAAGGCAGTGCGCCCGGTCGACGACACGGGTTCTGACGGCTAGAAGCCGGGGTCCAGCTCGTCGTCGCCGCGCGGGCGCTTCGTCGGAGCCGGTTGCGGCGGTCGGGCGGGCGTCGCCTTCCCCGCCGGCCTCGAGGCAGGCCGTTCTGCTTGCGGTCGCGCGGAGGCAGTACTGGGAGCGGTGCTGATGGTAGCGCCCGCTGCTTCGGCGACATCCTGATCGAGATCGATGACGCGCGCGGGCTGAGCTGCTGCTACTGCGGGCGCAGCTTCGCGCGCAACAGCAGGCGCCGCGGTGACCGGGCCGGGCGGCATCTCACGCACGCGCAGCGCGAAAAAGGCTGCGGCAGCGGCCGCGACGCCGAGTGCTCCCCACAGCGCGCTGCGTGAACGCCGGGGCGGCGTGACAGGGTCGTCGTCCACCCGGATGTCGATGGCGGCAGGGGTCGTGGTGCGCGGCGAGGGTGCCGGTGCAACCGCGCTCGGGGTGGTTGCGCGGAGCGAGCTCATGCCAGGCGGGTACACGCTCGCCAGCTGCAGCTCGGTCGACACCAAGCCCGCGTTCTTGAGGGTGTGGTAGCAGCGCTCGGCCGAGATGCGCGCGCGTCGTGGGGCGAACGGATAGAGGGCCACCGCCAGCTCGGCCACGTTTTGGTAGCGGTCGTCCGGGTTCTTGGCCAGACAGCGCAGAATGACCAGCTCGAGCTCTTCGGAGGCGTCGGGCCGCAGTGTGAGCAGTGGTACGGGCTCGCGCTCGAGGATCGCTGCGCTCAGCTCGAGCAGCGACGGCTCGTCGAACGCCGTGACACCGGTGATGAGCTCGAACAAGACGCAGCCGATGGACCAAATGTCCGAGCGCGCATCGACCTGGTCGCTGCGCCGAATCTGCTCGGGAGACATGTACACCGGCGAACCGAGGGTCATCTGGGTGCGCACCAGGTCCCGCTTGCCGCGCGGCAGTGCGATCTTGGAAATGCCGAAATCCAGCACTTTGACGAAGTCCAAGCCCTGCGCCTGGCGCGTCAGGAATAGGTTTTCGGGCTTGATGTCGCGGTGAACGATGCCGTGCGCGTGCGCGGCCGCGAGCGCTTCGAGCGCCTGCATGATCAGCTCCACCGCGTTCGAGATCGCGAGCGCGCCCTCGTGATGGAGCAGATCAGCCAGATCTTGCCCGGCCAGGTACTCCATCACGATGAACGGGGTGCCGTCCGGCAACGCTCCGACGTCGAACACGTTGGCGATGTGCTCGCTGCGAATCTTGGCAGCGGCGCGAGCTTCACGAGCGAAGCGTTCGACCAACTCCGGATGCACGAGCGCTTCGGGGCGCAGGAATTTCAGCGCCATCATCTCGCCGAGCTCCACGTGCCGCGCCGAGATCACGTAGCCCATGCCGCCACTGCCGAGCAGTCCCGTTACCTCGTACTTGCGCGCGATGACGTCGCCCGTCGAGAAAGGAACTTGGACCGGTTCCTGCGACAGCGGCTGAAGGCCGCTCATCGGGAGTGAATCGTGAGCCCGGGACATGGTCAAAGAACCACCTGCTCCTGCACGAGGCATAGGGTTACTGTCCGCATTGTTTGAAGGCTCCGGACGTGAGCTGCGTCATGATCTCGAACGTCAGCCCGGAGCTCTGATATGCTGGTTTTTCGGCGGTCCCGCCGATGCACCACATTTCGAGGGTGCCGCCCTTCACGGCGCCGCTCTCGTCCCATTCGAGCGCGCCGAAGCTGCCAATCGCGGTGATGGTCTTGCCGGCCTCGAGCTGCTTGAAAGCGGCGAGCAGGTTGGTCCCGAGCGTCGTGAGCTTCATGCTGCCGCCCGCGAGCTTGCGCAGCCCGGCTGCGACCGAAGCGCCCGACACCGGTTGATCTCGGGTCGCGGCGAGCGCAAGCCCGATCGCATACGCGGCGTCGTGTGACGGCCCCATGCCGGAGATCGCGGAGTTGCTGCTCTGGTAACGCACGTCGTAGTCGATCTTGAAGCCGTTGTAGGCTTCGGCGGGGGCCGACTTCAAGACATATCGCGTCAATGACGCCTGCCCTACCGGGACGCGGCCCGAGTCGCCGGAGCACCCGGCCAGCGCCGCCGCGCCGAGCGCGGCGGCCGCAAGCGTGGC
>JBEHXA010000043.1:0-20918 GCA_048498935.1 Myxococcota bacterium | reverse complement strand
CAGGCCGAGCGCCTCGATCCATGGCGGCATGGAAGTCGTGCCGGGAACACAGGTCACGGGACGTTTCGGCTTTTATGACGAGAGGCGCGATGCGGGCATTGCGGGCGCGGCCTCTCGCGCGCGAGGCCGCAAGCGCTCGAGTTGACGAGCGGACGCCCCAGGCGTACCCTGCAGCTTCCTCGATGTTCGTGCTGTTTGCGTTGACTACGACCACTACGACCCGCTTCGGCGGAGTCGGGTTCGTCTGCGCATAGCTCGTCCACGAGAAATTGCCCACGAAACCACCCCGCCGAGACCGGCAGGTCGTGGCCTCGTGGCGTCGTCTTCCGGCTCGGCAAACCCGGAGAACGACAATGCTTGCTGAGGACGATCACAGAGAAATCGCACGCCGCCTGGACCTGTTCCATTTTCAGGAAGAGGCAGCGGCCATGGTGTTTTGGCACCCTCGCGGCTACCGCATGCTGCGAGCGCTCGAGGAGCTGATGCGCCGTCACGCGGAAGCCGACGGCTTTGCCGAGGTCCGCACGCCGCAGCTCATGCGCCAGCCCATCTGGGAGGCGAGCGGACATTGGCAGCACTTCCGCGAAGGCATGTTCGTGCTGAACGAGGATCAGCTCGCTGTAAAGCCGGTGAGCTGCCCCGGGCACCTGGAAATCGTCCGGCGACGCGCGCTTTCGTACCGAGAGCTGCCGCTGCGGTACTCCGAGCTCGGGCTGGTGCATCGAAACGAGCCGAGCGGCACGCTGCACGGCTTGTTTCGCCTGCGCCAGTTCACGCAAGACGACGGTCACGTGTTTTGTGAGATCGGGCAAGTCGGAGCCGAGGTAGCGCGCTTCTGTGGCTCGCTGATGCGCTTGTACAGGGCGCTCGGGTTCGACTGCGTCGACGTGCGCTTCGCGACGCGTCCGGACGACCGCGCTGGCTCCGACGAAGTGTGGGACCGCGCGGAACGGCTACTGCAAGAGGCAGCGGAGCACGCCGGCCTGCAGCTCGAGCTGGCGCCAAAAGCAGGGGCATTTTACGGCCCAAAGCTGGAGTTCGCGCTGCCCGACCGGCTCGGGCGCAGCTGGCAGTGCGGCACGATTCAGCTCGACCTGGTGCTCCCGGAGCGCTTCGACGTCGCGTTCGTCGACGCCGACGGCGCCCGGCAACGCCCGTTGATGCTGCACCGGGCGACGCTCGGCAGCCTCGAGCGTTTCCTGGGCATCGTGCTCGAGCAGCACGCCGGGCGGGTCCCGGCGTGGCTGGCACCCGACCAAGTGTTGGTGCTTCCGGTGGATGGCGGGCTCGCCGATTATGCGCAAGAGCAGGCGGATGAGTTCGCTAGGGCTGGGCTGCGGGCGCGCTCGGATTGCCGAGACGAGTCGCTGGCTCGCCGGATCGCGCTCGCGCACGAGCTGTGCGTTCCCTTCGTGTGCGTGGTTGGTCGGCGTGAGCGTGAAGCAGGTGCGGTGAGTCTGCGTCAGGGGGAGCGTCACGAGCTCCTATCGAGCGATGCAGCGGTGCAGCACTTGCTGGAGCGCTGCGCGCCTCCATTGTGACAGCGCATCAGCGCTTGGCGGCCGACGTGACAGGCTTGGTCGCGGGGGCGCCGGGTGTGGCGGGCGCGGGGGTTTCGCCCCGGAGCTCGCGCACTCGGCGCCTGATGGCGGCGGGGTCGGGGATCGGGTGCTTGGCCTTTTTGCCCTGTTTTCTGGCTCTGTCGACCTCGTCGAGCGCCTCGTCGACGCGCGCCAAGATCGTCGAAAGTTGGCGACGATGCGCGCTCGACGCGATGGCGCCGGCGGCGATTTGTCCGCTCAGGCGCTTGCGCAGGGTGTCGAACTCGGTTTCGCGCCGCTGTCGTTCATTGGGGGACGCGGCGGGGTCGTCGAGCGAATCGGCGAGCTCGGCATAGCGTTCCGTGAGCGCGCGCTCTTCACGCGCTTCGCGCGCCAGCGTGTCGAGCGCCGGCGCGCTCAGGAGTTGCAATAGCTCGCGTTGCCCCGGCTCGGTGTGGATCAAGACGGGCGACTTGGCGAGCTGCTTGAGCCAGGCGCCGAGTCGCTCGAGCTCGACGGGCGACGCCGCAGCGGGTGCCTTCAGCGTTGCTTGCTCGGCCTTGAGGGCGCGCAGGCAAGCGGCGGCGTCGGGAAGCGGAGGCGGCGTCGGGCGAGCTGCCCCCGCCGGCGGTTGGCCGTCGCGCACGCAGCGGAGCGCCGCCCCAGCGAACGGCTTGGAGCGCTGCTCGGGATCCAAACTTGGCGCTCGTTCGCTCGAGTTGGGACTCAGCGTGACCAGCTGAAGCGAGCCGTTCGAGGCGCGCGCGTACAAGAGCAAGCTACCGAACCCGCCCCGATCTTCCATGTCGAAGAGGGCACCGGCGATGGCCTTTCGCTCATCGACGCCCAGGCCTTCGAGCTGGCTCACGTCGGGCAGGCGCCACCCCAAGCCGAGCACGAGCGGGCAAGGATCCGCATCCGCGATGGCACTGGGGGCCCACGCGCTGTTCGCCGATAGATCGTGCGCAGCGCAGCGCACGACGTCGTGATAGCTGCGCTCGAGCTCGCTCGGCGAAGCCGTCTCGCTCTCTTCGGGGAGCAGGATGGTGGGATGATCCTGGCGGCAGGCTTCGCCGAGGACACGGAAGGGCAGGCTCGCTTTCTGGGCGAGCTCGGCGCCCTGGGCGCCGCTATCGAAGGCGCCGGTGCACGCAGCGATCGGCGCGGACAGCACGATGCGGAGCCGTCGCCCGGTGCTCACCACGCTCAGGTTGCCGTCCCCGTCGAACCAGGCTCCCGGCTGCGCTGCCACCAGGGGCGAGTCGGCATGCGGCGGCGCATCGCTCGGACCGAGCGTGGTCGGGGTCGCGCTGCTGCAGCTCGACAAAACGAGGGCGAGCAAGCCTAGCTCGATCAGTCGGCTATGGGCGCTTCTCACGGCGCCCTTATAGCGCACCTCATCCAGTGGTAGAAACGACCGGTTTGGAAGCGCGTATCAGGCGAGGGCCGACTACCGTCGGGCGCCAGCTTCGGGGCTGCGCTGCCCTGGCTTGGGTAGCGACGCTGGTCGGCTGCGCGACGCCGTCCGCGCAAAGCGCCAACGACGTCCTCCAGCGCCGGCCCGAGACATTCGTGGCTCGCGTCGCTCGTTTGCGCCAGCTGAGTGAGCGCCGCCCGACGCCGGTGGTGTTCGACGACGAAGCGGAGTTCCAGCGCGTCGCCAACCAGAAGGCGGAGCGCGAAGCGATTGCTCCGACGCCGATGGACTCGCCGGCCGTGCAGCTTTCGCTCGGTCTGGTTTTTGCTGCCGAAGGCGCTTCGCCCGCGCGTTCGTTCGGTTCCCTTCATCGCAGCCAGATGGTCGCGTTCTACGACGAATTCTTGCACCAGGTGCACATTCGCGGACGCGCTCGTAGCGACGAGGACCTGCCGTTCGTGGTTGCCCACGAGCTGGGGCACTCGCTCCAGTTTCAGCACTTCGACATTCCGGACATCGCGACGGTCACCGACGAGGACGCGAGGCTCGCTCGCCTCGCGCTGCTCGAGGGTGACGCCATGTTGGTGATGACGGCCGTCGCGGCGGATAGCAACCACCTGCCGCTCTCGCGCGTGCTGGTGCGGCTCGCCCAGGGCGCGCTCGAAGCCAGTCTGCGCGGCTACCAGGCGGCGCTGGAGCAGAGCCCGGAGCTGAAGAGCGCGCTGCCGTTTCAACGAGAAAGACTGGTGTTCCCGTATCAAGCTGGCGCAAGCTTCGTGGCGCAAATGCACCGCGCGGGCGGTTTCGCGCTGGTGAACCGACTGTACGAGCAACCACCAGCGACCACCGAGCAGATCTTGCATCCCGAGCGCTACCTAGCGGGCGAGCTGGCGGTGCCCGTGCAAGCTCCCCCGACTCCGAACGGCTGGCAGCTCGTGCAGAGCGGCCACGTCGGTGAGCTTTTGGTGCGCGCGATGCTCGACGTTTGCAACCGGCGCACGACGACCTATTTGGCCGCCAGCGGCTGGGGCGGCGATGCCTTCACGGTGGTGCGACGCGGCGAGCAGGGCGGGCTGCTCTTCGTGTCCACGTGGGACAGCCCGCGAGACGCCGAGGAGTTCGAGCGCGCGATGCGTGCCACCGCCGCGTGTTGGGATCGCGCGCCCGCCGCCACGCGCGCCATCTTTCGCGGGGCGACGCTGGTGCGAAGGAGCGAGCTGATTGTCTCCGTCGCTCGTGGGTTCGCTGGGTCGCAAGCGCAGCAGTTGCTGGTGCAGCTGCCTCAGCTGGTCCGGCCGCGTATCGCGGCGACCGCGCCGTTCGGTCCCGTCGTGATCCCGCCGGTGAAGCGCGCAGCCAAGGTGTCTGCACCCTTCGTGCACGCCAACCGCCTGATCGCGCCACGGCTCGGGCTATCGATCCCGCTGCTGCCGGGGCTTCAGCCGAAGGTCGAGGGCGACGACGTCTCCTTCAGCGCTGCCGGAGGTGGCTTCGCGTCGCTCATCCTCGCGGTCTCCGAGCTGGCCTTCACACCTGCGGCGGTGCGTCACTCGTTCGACACCTTCGAGCAAGCGCTGCGCCGGCCGCTCGAGGGCGACCAAGCGGTGAGCATCGTCGTCGATCAGGGCAGCGTGCAGACTCCGGTGGGCAAAGCGGTCGAGCGGGTGTGGCGGGTGGAAGACACACCGGTGCACGGGCGGTTGCTCCTGGTCCCGATCTGTCGCGGGACGGGCATGTTGGTGATCGGCCAAGGGTATGCCGACGAGCGGACGCGCGGGCAGCTCGATCAGGTCGTTGGCGGGTTGGCGGTCCTGGCGGCCGGGTCGCCCCTGTGCGCCGAGCTGGACCCCTGAGCGGAATCCAAGCACGTGCTGGCGCCGCCTCCGCTATGCTGCGCCGCCCCAGATGAGCTCCAAGCTGCGTGTGTTGGTGCTGTGCGGTGGTCGTTCGGCCGAGCACGAAATTTCCCTGCTTTCGGCGCGCTTCGTCGTCGAGTCGCTCGACCCCGAGCGCTTCGAGCCCGTGCTGGTCGGTATCGACAAGCAAGGGCGTTGGCAGCTCCAATCGAGGGCCTCGAGCTGGCTCCAGAATGGCGATGCACGCCTCGTCGCGCTCGGCGGGGGTGAGCCGGAAGTCTCGCTGCCCGTGCGACAGGCAGCCTCGGGAGCGCTCGAGTTAGCCGTGCAGGGCGGCGCAGCGCGAGCCGTCGACGTCGTGTTCCCGGTGCTGCACGGTCCGCTCGGCGAGGACGGCACGGTGCAGGGCTTGCTCGAGCTGTCCGGGCTGCCCTACGTGGGATCCGGTGTCTTGGGCTCGGCGGTGGGTATGGACAAAGACGTCATGAAGCGCCTGCTGCTTCAGGCGGGGCTACCGAGCTTGCCGTACGTTGCGCTGCGCCGCGCCCGCTACGAAGCAGGGCGGGCCGCGGCGCTAGCGCCAGTGAGTGCGCTCGGCTTCCCGGTCTTCGTCAAACCGGCGAATTTGGGTTCGTCCGTCGGGGTCAGCCGCGTGCTCACGGCGGATGCGCTAGAGCGAGCCGTCGACGAGGCCTTCGAGTTCGACGACAAAGTGATCATCGAGCAAGGCCTCGACAAGCCGCGCGAGATCGAGTGCGCGGTGCTGGGCGGCGCGGTGCCGCTGGTGTCGGAGCCTGGCGAAATCGTGGTCGATCACCCCGACGGCTTTTACTCCTACGCCGCCAAGTACCTGGATGAGAGCGGCGCCGTGACGCGCATTCCGGCCGAGCTCAGCGCGGACGAGCGCGCACTCGCGCAAGAGCTGTCGCTTCGCACTTTCGAGGTGCTCGAGGGCGAGGGGCTGTCGCGCGTCGACCTGTTCTTGAGCCGCGAGCGCAAGCTGTTCGTGAACGAGATCAACACCATGCCGGGCTTCACGGCGATCTCGATGTACCCCAAGTTGATGCAAGCGAGCGGTGTCTCATCACGCGAGCTGGTGAGCCGGCTGATCGACGACGCGCTGCTGCGCGCTGCCCGCAAGAACGCGCGCAGGACGAGCACCGAGCCATGACCGACTCGGAACTCCACAACGCGCCTTACCGCAACCCGGCGCTGCCTCTCGAGCAGCGCGTGGACGACCTGCTGTCGCGCATGACGCTGGCCGAGAGAGTCGGCCAAATGCTGCAGTGGGACGGCCAGTCCGACCCGATTCGGGCCGTGCGCGAGAAGCAGCCCGGCTCGATGTTTCACATCCTCAACGAGCGCCTGGCCGCGGCCATGGACGCAGCGGCGGAGACGCGGCTCGGCATCCCGCTCTTGATCGGCGAGGACGGCATTCACGGGCACTCGTTCCATCCCGGTGCCACCATCTTCCCAACTCAGCTCGCGCTCGCTGCTTCTTGGGACGCGGAGCTGGTCGAGCAGGTGGCGCGCGTTACGGCGCGCGAGATGGTGACCACCGGCGCTCATTGGACCTTTTCGCCGGTGCTTTGCCTGACGCGCGATCTGCGCTGGGGCCGTACCGGCGAAACGTTCGGCGAAGACCCGTTCCTGATCGGCGAGCTAGGTGCGGCCATGATCCGCGGCTACCAGGGGCGCGGTCTCGACGACCCCGAGGGGGTGCTGGCGTGCGCCAAGCACTATGCGGGCTACTCCGAGACGCAGGGCGGGCGGGACGCCTCCGAGGCCGATATTTCTCGGCGCAAGCTGCGTAGCTTTTTCTTGCCGCCGTTCGAGCGAGCGGTGCGGGCGGGCTGCATGACCTTCATGACTGGGTACCAGTCGATGGATGGGCTGCCCTCCACCGCGAATCGTTGGCTCTTGCACGACGTGCTCAAGCAAGAGTGGGGCTTCGAGGGCATTCTGGTGACCGACTACGACAACACCGGGCGCCTGGTGTACGAGCAGCGGGTCGCGCCAAGTATGGTCGAAGCAGCCGTGATCGCGGTGCGATGCGGCAACGACTTGATCATGGCGACGAGCGGCTTCTTCGATGCGGCGCAAGAGGCGGTGGAGCGCGGTCTGCTCTTCGAGCACGAAATCGACGCGGTGGTGCGGCGTATCCTGCGCTTGAAGTTCCGGATGGGCTTGTTCGAAAACCCACGGCGACCCAACGCAGCTGCCGCGGCCAGCGTCGTTGCCTGCGACGCACACCGCGCGCTGAACCTGCGCGCGGCGCGCGAGTCGATCGTGCTGCTCGCCAACGATGGCTTGCTGCCGCTCGACGCCGCCCAATGGCAAACGATCGCGGTGCTGGGACCCAACGCCGACAACCCCACCGCCCAGCTCGGCGACTGGTCGCTCGGCGCGTCGCAGTACGGTCCCGAGTACGGGCGGCACCCGCGCGAGCTGACCTGCACCGTGCTCGACGGCATCGTGGCGCGGGCGTCCGGAGCACGCGTGACTCACGCTGCGGCGGGTGGTCTCTGGTCGCACGACGCCGCGCAGGTCGCAGAGGCCGTCGCGCTCGCTGCTGCGGCCGATCTGGCCGTGGTCGTGGTCGGTGACGACATCCCATTCATCGGCGAGACGCGCAGCACGGGCACGCTCGAGCTGCTCGGCGGTCAAAATGCGCTCATCGACGGCGTCGCAGCCAGCGGAAAGCCCTTTATTTTGGTGCTGATCGCCAGCAAGCCCTTGGTGCTGCCGCCGAGCGCGACTCGCGCGAGGGCGATCGTCGAATGCTTCAACCCCGGCATGCGTGGGGGTGAAGCGCTCGCCGAAATTCTGTTCGGCGACCACAACCCTTCGGGCAAGCTGACCATCTCTTATCCTCTGCACGTCGGGCAGCAGCCCGTATTCTACAGTCAAGTGCGCGGCCAGCACGGCGACCGCTATGCCGACCTCACCCAAGAGCCGCTGTTCCCCTTCGGCCACGGGCTCTCCTACACCCAGTTCGGTTACAGCGACCTCCGAGTCGAAACACCGACCGTGCACCTCGGTCAGCCGGTCGAGGTCGACGTCGTCGTCACCAACCAGGGCAAGCGCGCGGGCACCGAGGTGGTTCAAGTCTACGTGTCGGACTCGACGACTTCGGTAACCTGGGTGAATCGCTGCCTCGTCGCCTTCGAGCGCGTTACGCTCGAGCCCGGCGAAAAGCGCTCGTTGCGGGTCACTATCCCTTACGAGCGGCTGTCGCTGGTGGACGCCTACGAGCAGCGCGTGGTCGAGCCCGGCGAGTTCGAGCTGCAGGTGGGAGGCTCGTCGCGCTTGTCGCAGCTGCTCCGCGCCAAATTCTCGGTAGCCGGACAGCCGTTCTCGTTCGACCGCATCCCCGGCGTGGCCCGCTGACGGCCCGCCGGTGGGGGGCCCCAGCTCGGCCGCAGCGCGAGAGATCACGAGATAACCGCCCGAAATCTCCACCTTGAAACAAGCTGGACGCAGACGGGGGAGCGTCGCATGATCGTGGGACGATGACCGAGTCCATTCGAACGGCAGCCGTGATCGGAGCGGGAGTCATGGGTAGCGCGATCGCAGCGCACCTGGCGGGTGCGGGCGTGAAGACGCACCTGCTCGACATCGTGCCGCCGAACTTGTCCGACAAGGAGCGGGGGCTGGCCAAGGCGCGCAATCGCTTCGCCGACGGTGGTCTCGAGAAGGCACTCAAGGCCAAGCCGGCCGCCTTCTACGATCCCGACGCCGCGCGCCTCGTCCAGACCGGCAACTTGGAGGACCACCTCGAGCGCCTACGCGAGTGTGATCTCGTGATCGAGGCCATCGTCGAAGATCTCGGTATCAAGAAGAAGCTGTTCGAAACCATCGCGCCGTTCCTCTCGCCGGACGCGGTGCTCGCTTCGAACACGAGCGGCCTGTCGATCGCGAGCATGAGCGGCGCGCTGCCCGAGCAGCTTCGCAAGCAGTTCCTGGTCCTGCATTTCTTCAATCCAGTCCGGTACATGCGCTTGCTCGAGGTGGCGCCCGGGCCGGAGACGCGACCCGAGCTGGTCGAGCGCATGGCGCGTTTTGGCGAGTGGCTGGGCAAGGGCATCGTCTACGCCAAGGACACCGCCAATTTCGTCGCCAATCGCATCGGCGTGTACTCGCTGATGCTGACCATGCGCTCGATGCTCGAAGACGGGCTCACCGTCGAGCAGGTCGACAAGATCGTGGGTAAGCCCATGGGGCGCCCCAAGAGTGCAGCGTTCGATACCGCCGATCTGGTCGGGCTCGACACGCTGATGCACGTCGCCAAAAATTGCGAGACCTCGCTCACGTCCGACGAAGAGCGCGCGGTGTTCGAGATGCCCGAGGTCGTCCGCAAGCTGGCGGCGCGGGGTAGCTTGGGTCGCAAGTCGGGCGGTGGCTTCTACAAGAAGGTCGGCAGCGAGATTCACGTCGTCGACCTCGCGACGCTGGAGTACCGGGCGCAGCAAAAGGTGCGCTTCGACTCGCTCGGCGCGGTGAAGAACGAAGAGGATCCAGGCAAGCGCCTCAAGTTGTTGGTCGCTGCGGACGACGTTGCCGGTCGCTTCGCTTGGAAGGTGCTGTCGCGCACGCTCGCGTACGCGGCGCGTCGCCTGGGCGAAATTGCCGACGACGTGGTGAACGTCGACCGCGCGATGCGCTGGGGTTTCAACTGGGATCTGGGGCCTTTCGAGGCTTGGGACGCGATCGGCGTGAAGGATTCGGTCGCGCGCATGGAAAAGGACGGCATCGCGCTGCCGGGGTGGGTCAAGGAGCTCGCCGCGAGCGGCGGCAGCTTCTATTCGGGAGGCGCCAAAGACGCGCGTTTCTTCGATTATCGCAGCAAGAGCGCGGTCCCGGTCCCGTTCGGCCAGAAGGAGCTGCGCATCGCCGCGCTCAAGGAAGCGGGCAAGGTCGTCAAGGAGAACTTCGGAGCGTCCCTCGTGGATTTGGGTGACGGCGCGCTCGGTGTCGAGGTGCACACCAAGATGAACACGCTCGACCCCGACGTGATCGCGATGTTCGGCGAGGCCGTGGACATCGCAGAGAAGGATTTCGAAGCGATCGTGATCGGCAATGACGGCGAGCACTTCGGCGCCGGCGCCAACCTGATGCTGATCATGATGGCTGCCCAGCAGAAGGCCTGGGATCAGGTGGAGAAGATCATCCGCGGCTTGCAGGCTTCTCTCCAAAAGTTGCGCTACGCGCGCGTCCCCGTCGTGGCTGCCCCCTTCCAGTACACGTTGGGCGGTGCGGCGGAGGTGGCGATGGCGGCCGACGCCTGCCAAGCGCACGCCGAGACCTACATGGGCCTCGTCGAAGTGGGGGTGGGCTTGATTCCCGCCGGTGGTGGTTGCTTGCGCATGGTCGAGCGTTTCACGGACGAAGCATCGAAGGTGAAAGGCGTCGACCTCTTGCCGTTCATTGGCGAGGCGTCGCTGCAGGTGGCGACGGCCAAGGTTGCCACTAGCGCTGACGAGGCCAAAAAGCTGCGCTATTTGCGGCAGACCGACGGCATCAGCCTGAACCGCGCCGAGCTCTTGCACGCGGCCAAATGGCGCGCGCTGGGCCTGGCGCGGGCCGGTTATCGGGCCCCGCGGCCCGGTTTGCACAGTGCAGTGGGTTACGACGCCGCCCGCACCATCGGTGCCCGGATCTGGGGCATGGTCGAAGGCGGCTTCGCCACCCAGCATGACGCCTTGATCGCGAACAAGCTCGGACACATCTTGTGTGGTGGCGTCGTGGCTGCCGGCACCGAGCTACCCGATCAGCACTACCTGGACCTGGAGTGCGAAGCCTTTCTGTCGTTGTGCGGCGAACAAAAGACACTCGACCGCATCGGCCACATGCTGATGAACAACAAGCCGCTCCGAAACTAACCGAGACTACCCGAGGAACTACGATGGCATTCCCGCTCAATGTCGTGATCGCCAGCAGCGTCAGGACCGCGGTCGGACGCGCTTTGAAGGGCACGCTACGCAACACCCGACCGGATGACCTAGCCGCGTGGGCCATGCAGGCCGCCGTGGCCAAGGTGCCCGGCTTGGCCGCCGAAGACGTCGAAGACGTGGTGCTCGGCTGCGCCATGCCCGAAGCCGAGCAGGGCCTCAACATCGCGCGAAACGCGGTGTTTTTGGCGAAGTTCCCCAACGCCGTGCCGGGTGAGACCATCAACCGTTTCTGCGCGAGCGGCCTCCAAGCCATCGTGCACGCAGGTCTGCAGATTCACGCCGGCTTGGCTGACGTGGTGATCGGCGGCGGCGTCGAGTCGATGTCGATGGTGCCGATGGGCGGCAACAAGGTGAGCCTCAACCCGGCGCTCATGGACACCTACCCGGAGTCGTACATTTCGATGGGTCACACCGCTGAGCGCGTTGCCACTCGTTTTGGCGTCACGCGCGCGGAGCAAGACGCCTTTGCGGTTCGTTCTCACGAGCGAGCCATCGCTGCGATTGCGGCCGGGCGCTTCAACGACGAGATCTTCTCGGTAAAGGCTCGCGTGCTCGAGGGCAAAGGCGTGGGCGAGGTGGATTTTTCCGTCGACGAATGTCCGCGCGCCGGGACGACGTTGGACGTCCTGGGCAAGCTGCCGGCCGTCTTCAAGCAAGGCGGCAGCGTCACGCCGGGCAATAGCTCTCCCCTCAACGACGGAGCGGCCGCCACGGTGCTGCTTTCGGACCGTAAGGCGCAAGACCTGGGGGTGAAGCCGCTCGGCCGCCTCCGCGGCTTTGCAGTCGCGGGCGTGGACCCGGACATCATGGGCATCGGGCCGGTACCGGCGATTCGCAAGCTACTGACCCGAACCGGGCTCTCGATCGGCGACATCGATCGCTTCGAGATCAACGAGGCTTTTGCGGCCCAGGCGGTGTATTGCGCGCGGGAGCTGGGGGTGCCCGACGAGCGCCTCAACGTGAATGGCGGTGCTATCGCGCTCGGCCACCCGCTCGGGTGCACTGGCGCCAAGCTGACGGCCAGCTTGCTCCACGAGCTGCGCCGTAGCGGTGGCCGCTACGGCATCGTATCGATGTGCATCGGTGGCGGCATGGGTGCAGCCGGTCTCTTCGAATCAGCCTGATCCGCGGCGGAGCGAAACGCACTGATTGGGGCTGGGGCCCCAATCAGCAACGAGGCGCCGCGGCCGGCCTCTTCGAGACGGCCTGAGCCGCGAGCGGAGAGCCGCTTTCCCTACATCGTCCCGCAAAATCCTCGAGTGAGGAGCGGGCTTTCAAGTCGGTGGGTTGCTGGTCTAAGCTCGCAGTTCTTCAACTGGAGGAACCGTGAGTCGGAAGCTCGCATCGCCGATGGTTTGGGTTTTTACTGCGTCATTGTCGCTCGTCGCTTGTGGTGGGGCACCGCCTCCTCACGATGCGCTCACCGCGGCTCAGTCCGGGGTGAAGGGCGCTGAGGTTGCTGGTGCGCACGAGGATCCCAAGGCTCAGCTTCATCTGAAGCTGGCCCAGGAGCAGATCCAGAAAGCCAAGCAGCTGATGGACGATGGTGACAACGAGGAAGCTGCTCGCATGGTCGACCGCGCTCAGGCCGACGCCGACCTGGCGCTTGCCTACGCCGAGGCCGCCAAGTCGCTCAAGGAGGCCAAGGATGCCGACGAGCAACTCGGTAAGCTGAAGAAGCAGCTCAAGGAGTGAGGGAGATCAAGATCATGAACCGCAAGCAACTCTCCCTGTCCCTTCTGATCCTCTCGATCGTCAGCGGTTGCGCCACGGCGCCGCCGCCCCAAGAGCTCGTCGACGCGCGCAAGGCTTACGAGAAGGCTTCCAAAAGCCTGGCGGCGCAGCTAGCGCCGGCCGAGCTGGACACGGCCAAGCAATCGCTCGACAAGGCCGAAAAGAGCTACGAGGAGCAGGGCGCCGGCGTTCCCACGCCGGACCTGGCCTATGTCGCCGAGCGCAAAGCGCAGATCGCGGAGGTCACCGGTTCGAAGGTGGCCGCGGATCGCGACTCCAAGCTGGCTGACAAGCAGTTCAAGGACGCGCAGCTCGAGGGCCTGGATAAGACCAAGCAAGAGCTCAAGAGCGAGAAGAAGGCTCGCGCTGAAGCCGAGAAGAAGGCGGCCGCCGCGATGGCCAGCCTCGCCGAGATGGCCAAGGTCACCGATGAAGAACGCGGCATGGTGATCACGCTGTCGGGCTCGGTGCTGTTCAAGACCGGCAAGTACGATCTCTTGCCGATCGCGCGCGAAAAGCTGAACGATGTCGCGACCGCGCTCTCGGGCCAGAACTACAAGTCGATTGTGGTCGAAGGCCACACCGATTCGCAGGGCAGGGCGGCCGACAACGACACGCTCTCGCTGAAGCGCGCGGAGTCGGTGCGCTCGTACCTGGTCTCGCAGGGTATTCCGAGCGACAAGATCAGCGCCAAGGGGCTCGGCTCGTCGCGCTCGGTCGACGACAACTCGACGCCGGACGGGCGAGCCAACAACCGCCGCGTCGAAATCGTCGTTCAACCGAACAAGTAAGCGGCTGAAGCGGAACGAGGGCGAGGCGCCGTCATGACGCTCGAGGTCGTGGACAAGGCGCGCCTCGCCCTGGCGGCGCTGGGCAGCTTTTACGCTACCAGCCTCGACGAGCAGCTGGCGCGGCACCAGGTCGAGCCGCCAGAGGCCGCGGCGCTCGAGCTCTTTCGGCGCTGCGTCGGCGACGTGCCAGCCTACGCTGACTTCTTGCACGCTGCCGGCTTTGACCCGGTCGCGGTGCAGGCTCCAGCCGATTGGGCGCGCATTCCGGCGGCCACCAAGGACACCTACCATCGGCGCCACGCGCTTGCGCAGCTGTGTCGCGGTGGCGAGCTCGCCGCCTGCGACATGCTGGCCGTCTCCTCGGGCTCCACTGGGGAGCCCGCGATCTGGCCCCGTTTCGTGAGCGATGAATTGGGGACGGCGTTTCGCTTCGAGCAGGTGCTGCGCGATGCGTTCGGGGCGCATCAGAAGCGAACGCTAGCGGTGATCTGCTTCGCGCTCGGCAGCTGGGTAGGGGGCATGTACACGACGGCCTGCCTCAGGCACCTCGCTGCCAAGGGCTACCCGCTCACGCTCGTCACGCCGGGCAACCAGAAGGCCGAGATTTTGCGCGTGCTGCGCGCGCTCGCTCCCGCCTTCGAGCAGGTTGTGCTGTGCGGCTACCCGCCGTTCTTGAAGGACGTCATCGACGCCGGCTCGGCCGACGGCTTCGAGTGGGCGGCGCAGCCGGTGAAGCTGGTCATGGCCGGCGAGGTGTTCAGCGAGGAGTGGCGGAGCATCGTGTGCGAGCGCCTCGGGGCGCGTGAGCCTGAGCTCGCGACGGCGTCGCTCTACGGCACGGCCGACGGCGGAGTGCTCGCGAACGAGACTCCGCTCAGCATCGGCATCCGTCGCCGGCTCGCGCAGCGACCGGAGCTGGCGCGGGAGCTGTTCGGTGAAGCGCGCTTGCCCACGCTCTGCCAATACGACCCCCTCCATCGCTACTTCGAGGCAGATTCCGGCGATCTGCTTTTCTCCGGTGACGGCGGCATCCCGCTGATCCGCTATCGCATCCTGGATCGCGGCGGCCTGCACGGCTTCGACGAGCTGCTCGGAGCGCTGCCGGAATCGCCGCGGGCAGCGCTCGAGGCACGCGGGGTTGCGGTGCGAGAGCTGCCTTTCGTGCATGTCTTCGGACGCAGCAGCTTTGCTCTGTCGTTTTATGGTGCCAACGTGTACCCGGAAAATGTGTCGGTCGGCGTCGAGCAGCCCGAGCTGATGGCGGCGCTGAGCGGCAAGTTCGTGATGCAGGTCACGCACGACATCGACCAGAATCCGCTGCTGGACATCGCGGTCGAGCTACTGCCGCGTCAGTCACCGAGCGACGAGCTGACCACGGCGGTTGCAGCCTCGATTCGCCGCGAGCTCGAGCGCCTGAACAGCGAATTCCTGAACTACACGCCTGTCGAGCGCCGCACCCCCCGCGTGCGCTTCCTGCCGCACGCCGATCCAGCGTATTTCCCCGTCGGCGTGAAGCACCGCTACACCCGCGCCTAGTAGCGCAGGTGATTGCTGTCGTTGATCATGCGGTTATAGGTGTCGACCACTTGCGCGGGGTGACCGTCGACCATTTGCGGGCTGGAACCCGAGAAGAACTCTTTGTTGAAGTCCTTGTTGTCGCGCTTGCGACGGAGCAGCTCCTTGGCTGACTTCAGAAACGTCTTGCAGCTGCTCACGTACGACGAAAACATCATGATCTTGTCGGCGTCCGCCTTGTGAGAGTCGGCGTATTGCTCGAGCTCGCTGAGCGTTTTGTCGTAGGTTTGCAGCGCCACGTCGTACTTTTGCTGGTCGAGCTCCTTGAGCTGCGCGATGTCGGTCAAAGCGATCAGCGCTTTGGCCTCGTTCAACGAGCGCTGCGACAGGTACTGAAGCCTGCGTGACGGGTCTTTTTCCAGGCGGGCGAGCTGGCGCACGTTCACGCCGTCGTTGAGCGAGGTGACGCGCTCCTCGAAGCCCTTGCTGACTTGTTCGAATTTCGCAAACGCGCTCATCAGCTGCGGGTGCATGGCCTTTCCCTTGGCCATCTTGTCGTCTTTATAGTCGTCCTGGTCGTAGTACTTGTTCGCTTGCTTGACGATCGGAGCGAGCGCTTCGAGCGCGTTTCTGTATTCGGCGGCGGCTGATTCCACCTCGGGGAGGGGCGGCGCTGCTTTCTTGGCGCGCTCCAACGCCTGGAAACAACTGTCCGCGTTGATCTCGTACAGGCCGTAGATGTTGCGCTCTTTGCCCGTGGGCCCGACCTTCTCGTCCTTGACCCAGGACAGGTAGCGGTTGCGGCTGTCGACCACGCGCTTGGACGTGTAGTTCATGCAGCTGATGTACTCGCCGAGCTTGGAGCCCAGCTCCGCGTCCTTGTCCTCTTCCGAAGAGATCGCCGGACCCTTCGCGTCCGCCACGGCGCTAGCTGCGGCCTTGATCGCTTCGGCCGCCTTCTTGGCCTCTGCGATTTGCTTGCAGCCCAGCGCGCCGCCCGAGGCCAGAGCTCCACCCAGGGCCACGACAAAAAGCTTGTTCATCGTGTTACGGGCTATCACGCCTCAATTCACGATTGAAGCCCCAACCTCGGGCGACCAGCAACAGGAGGCCCGGTACGGCCATTCCGAAAGCGAAAGGCGCCAGCATGGCTGCCACACCGGACAGCCCGAGCACGTCAATCAGCGCGTAAGCCAGCGAAAGCCCAGCGTTCCCGAGCCCGGTGACTAGTGCGAAGCGCAGCGCCGAGAGCTTCGTGGCGCCGGCGAGCAGGGTCGATGCTTCGGCTAGCACCGGTACGCCGCGGCAGAGCAACAGCAGCCAGCTGCCATGCCGCGACATCATTGCGCTCGCGCGCGCCAGCTCCGCAGCGCCGGCGATGCGGGCCGCTGCCGGGTGCCCGCCCCAGTAGCCGAGCGCATAGCCGAGCCACGCAGCGAGGGTCATGCCGACGAACACGCTCGCTCCACCTTGTACCGCACCGAGGAGCGAGACAGCGCCCGCCGCGACGAAGCTCGAAGGGATCGGGAGCAGCACATCGGCTGCCATCAACGCCACCACCAAGGCGCCGAGCGCCGCGCGCGAGCTCGTTTCGGCGAGCTGGCGCGTCGTCCATGCGGTGATGGGCTCCTCCCACAACAAGAACGGGACGATGATCGCCGCCAGCACGAGGCAAGTGATTATGGTCCAGCGCTGCCACGGCTTCATGGGTGCCGAGCTTAGAGCGTTAGAGCCCGAAGAACTGCTTGATGCTCCCCAAAATGCGCAGATTTTCGCTGCTCAGGCGCTGGCTGTGGGCTTCGGGATCGAGGTCTTCGCGGACTGCGTCGAGCTCGAGCCGCCGCGCCGCCAGAATTTCCGAGATGCGCTCGGCGATGGCGGGCCGGCGCTGAAGGATCAACTGAAAGTCGGCCTTGTCGATGCGCAGACACTCCACGGCCGTGATGGCGACGACCGTCGCCTCACGCGCCTGACCGGTCATCAGCGCCATCTCGCCGAAGAAGTTGGGCGCCTTCAGCGTGGCGACGCGCCGGTCTCCCTCACGAGACGCAATTCGGACCTCGACCTCGCCCTTGATCAACACATAGAGCCAGTTGGCCTGGGCTCCCTGGCGCGTGATGACCTCGGATCGGCCAAACGGGGTGAGGCGAGCCGAGCGAGCCAGCGAGCGACGTTCGCCGTCGTCGAGGTGCCGGAACAGCTCGATGTCGTCGAGCGAGTGCAGCTTGTTCTCGACCGCGCGCTCTTCCTTGCGCTGCGCGCGCTCGGAATCGTCTTGCGAGAGGAACAGCGCGGCGGCCGGGATGGCGAGCGGGATTTCGGCGCGGCGCAGTGCCGAGAAGATGCGCTCACGCACGTCGGAGCTGGTCGAATCGTTGCGCCACAGGTCTTCGATCCAGTAGCGCACCGCGTAGAGCACGTAGCCGTCACGGTTGTCGCGCGCCAAATCGTTGCAGATGCAGTGGGCGGCGGGGTTTTTGGCGACGCCGACGATCGGCGCAGAGGCCAGCGCCTGGTCGACGGTGGCGATCACTTCGCCGGGCGAGTACCGGAAATCGACGCAAAAATACACCCACATCCGGTGCGGCACGCCGATGCCGTCGCGCTTGCCGAGCAGCTTGATGGTTTGGCCCATCAGCTGCGAGTTGGGGACGATCAGCGTGTCCCAGTCGCGCGTCTCGATGACGGTGTGCCGCCAGCGCACCTTCTTGACCTGGCCTTGCTGCTTGTTCTCGAACTCGATCCAGTCGCCTTCTTGAATCGAGTCGTCGACTTGGAGCGCCAGGCCGCCGACCACGTTGCCGAGGGTCGCTTGAAGTGAGAGACCGATGACGGCCGTGACCACCGCCGAAGTGGCGATGATGCTGGTCAGGTTGACTCCCGCGTGGTGCATGAGCCAACCCGCGGCGACCAGGTAAGCGGTGCCTACCGTGAGGTCGTGCAGCATGTCCGGGAAGTCCCAACCGGTCAGGGGCAGAAGCAGGTCGAAGACCGCCAGCGCCGACAAGTTGATGATCAAGAGCACGCGTAGCAAGTTGCTGGCGAGCTCGAAGCCGTACGCCACCTCATTGAGCCCGGCGACGCCGATGCCGATGGTGAGAAAGAGCACGAGCGTGTGGAGCCCGAAGAGCAACACGCTGCGGCGCAGCCGGCGCCGCGAGGCCCCCGGCACGATGCGCGTTACCGCCGCGAGCACCACGATGGCGGCGGCGAACAGCGCCAAACGCAAAAGCTGACCTGTCACTGGATCGTCACAGTAGCACCGCCGCTCTGAAAGGCTGGGAAAGCATTGAATTTTCCTGGGTAGCTCGCGGCCCCGGGAACCCCGGACGGGGTGGCTGGTGCTAGCTGCTGCCGTCGAGCGCGCGATGAATGGCGTCGGCCGCCACCCCGAGCTCTTCTGCGAGTGCCAGCAGGCGCGTGTTGTGTGGCAGCTCGGTCAGGTAGAGCTTGGCGTACGGCGTGCCAGCGAGCCCTTGCAGGCGGCGTTGCACCAGCGGCACTGCCTGAGCGATGGCGCTCTTGGCGAGCTCGGCGTCGCCCAAGTCCATGGCGGCATCGTGGAACGCCAAGAAGACGGGGGCCTCGTTGAGCAGGCTCGGGGCGCCGGCTTCGAGTAGTTGTGCCGCTTCGCGAGCGAGGTCGAGCGCGGCGTGCGTGTTGCCGCAGCGGCGCTCGGCTTCGGCCCACATGCCGAGCGCGACCGACAGCACGTCGCGGTTGGCGGTTTGGCGATATGCTTGCGCCGACATGCGGAGCAACCCGAGCGCGCGCCGAGACTGCGCCTCGCCTTGACTGCGTAGCAGCTCGCACCCGCGATAAAACAGCATGCCCAGGTTGGAGCGATCGGGCGCAGCCCAGACTCCGGCCGCGGCGGCGTCGGCGTCTTCTCGCACTGCGGCCAGGCGCGCCTCGAGCTTGACGTCGTTGCCGAAGGTTGCAGCCCAACCGAGCAGGTTCATTTGTGAGTGGCGAACGGCGCCCTGGCTACCGATGGCGTCGGCCAGCGCCAGGCCGGTTTCGATGGCAGCGCGCGCTTCTTGTCGCGCGCCGATCGTGGTCAGCGCGAAGCCGAGGTTGCTCATCAGCGTGGCCTCGCGTTCGCGGAGGCCAGCGCTTCTTGCCGCGCCGGCCGCGTTGCGGCGCGCCTCGAGCGCTGCGCCGAGCGCGCCGGTAGTCTGGCGCACGATGGCTTGAGTCTGGTAGGCGTCCACGGCGGCCGAGCTCAGCTGGCGCGTGGTAGCGAGGGTCAGCAGGCGCTTGGCCTCGAGCTCCGCGTCGGCGAACTTGCCGGCAAAGGCCAGGCGCGATGCCAGCGCTGCAGACGAACGCGCTTCTTCGTCGTAGAGGCCGAGCGTGGCCGCCTGGTCACGCGCTTCGGCCAGCCTCTGGCTGATCGATTCGCCCGAGCCACGGGCGTCGTCGTAGCGCGCTCGCGCGCCGCGCGCCCTCACGGCGCTACCCTCGTCGTGCACGTTCTCTTCCAGCGCCGAGATGGCGGTTTGGCGCTCGGCGGAGCGGGGGTCCAGCCGGCTCCAGGCTTCGTCGAGACACAGCGCGCGCTGAAAGGCGCTCGGCTTGTCTTCGGCGAAGGCGAGGGCGCGCTCGGCCATGCTGAGCGCGTCGGTCAGCGCGTTGGTGGCCAACGCGCGGAGCGCTGCTTTGGCCCAAAACTGCGCGGCCCGCGAGGGCTCGCCGCCCAGGTCGAAGTGACCGGCAACCGTGGCCGAGTCCTCGCCCATCGAGGCGAGCCAAGAGCCCGCCAGGCCGTGCAGCTCTTGTCGCTCGCGCTCGCCGAGCGAAGCATAGGCGACGTCGCGCACCAGCGCGTGCTTGAACAGCCATTCCCTGGTGCCGGTGAAGCGCGACACGTTCTGCTCCGTGAGCACCTCGGCGCCGACCACGGCCTTCATCACGCCTTCGGAGCCGTGCATGCCGAGCGTGTCGAGCGCGGCGTCCCAGCAGGTGAGCCCGAACACCGAGAGTCGCCCCACGGCGTCGCGGCACTCGCCTTCGAGCGCATCCAGGCTGACCTGGATCGCTGCCTGAATCGTCGGGGCGTGCCGGGCGTCGCGCCCCGACGCGGTGAGGCGCGCCAGCTCTTCGGCGAACAGCGGTAACCCGGCCGCCTGATCGGCGATGCGCTCGACGACCTCTTCGGGGATTGCGTCGCCCAGCACGGCGCGGGCGATGGCGCGCGTCGCGCGTTTGGAGACGGGGCGGAGCTCGAGGCGCACGTGATCGCGACCAGCGAAGCGGGACGCCTGACCCTGCCAAAATTCCGGCCGTACCAGCGCCATCACGACGAGCGGGCGCCCGTTCGCGCGCCCCAGCATGTGGTCGATCCAGCCGATACTTTCAGGATCCGACCACTGCAGGTCTTCCATCAGGATGGCGACTTGCTCGTCCTGCGTCACCTGCAAGACCAAGTCGGTCATGCTGAGCCACAGCGCATCGCGCGAGCCGCGTGGATCCAGCCCCTCGGGCAAGGGTTCGTTCGCCAGCAAGCGCGCAAGCAAGGTTCGGTTCTGCGAGCTCAGCTCGTCGCGTGTCGACGGGCCGAGCCGCGACACGATGGCCCGCTCGGCCTCGGCGCTGGTGGCGCCCTTGGGCAAGCTGATGATGGCGCGCAGCACGTCGGTGGCGGCGCCGAGCGCGTGTCCTTGGCCGTACGACTCGGAGCGTTGCAGCACGATGTGCGGGGCGCCCGCCTGAGAAGAGATGCGCGCCATCACCTCGCGGCGCAGCCGGCTCTTGCCGATGCCGGGCGGTCCCGTGATGGAAACGAGCACAGGGGTCGAATCGAGCCGCGAGCGCTCGAAAGCCGCCATCACCTGGGCCAGCTCCGGATCGCGACCCACGAAGGGCGCGCCACCGGTGCGGTCGCCGCGGTGAGCCAGGATCGGCTCACCCACCACGGCCGAGCCGTCGTCACGCGTCCTGAACTCGTAGCGACCGCGGCCGAGCTCGCTCGTCGTAGCGTCGGCCAGCACGACGCTGGGCTCGGCGTCACGCGCCAGGGCGGACGCGCGGTCCACCACCTCGCCTACCGGCTGCACTTCGCCCGAAATCGAGGCGAAATCGAGGCGAGCGCGACCGCTCGCGATGCC
>JBEHXA010000042.1:0-21870 GCA_048498935.1 Myxococcota bacterium | reverse complement strand
CGGGAAATCCGCATGCACGGTTTGAAAGGGGGTCTTGCTCTCTTTGCCCTCGCAACCGCGAGGAAAGGTTAGAAGGATCTACCAATGACTTGGCTTGCTTCGAAGCGCTCCATCTTGGGGCTGGGTTTGATCTGTTGTGGCGGCTTTCTCGCGGCTGCTGGCTGCGGCGCGAGCGACGGGAAAAAGTCGCTCCGCGGTCCCGAAGCCGGTGCCGCCGGTGAAGACCAGGCGAGCGGCGGCGAGGCGGGCGCGGCCACCGGCGGTGCAGTCGGCGCTCCGGAAGGTGGCGCCGCGGGAGACGCGACGGGTGGCGTAGCTGGTCAGGCTGGAGCGTCGAGCTCGGGAGGCGTGTCGAGCGTCGGCGGCGGGGGACAGAGCGGCGGCGAAGGTGGTGCCCCGGCCGCGACGTGCGTCGCTGAGGGCAGCGTGATGGGCCTGACTTTGAACCCCGAGCCGATCTATCAAGGTTGCCGTGGCGCGTTCGTCAATGTGCCGTTCGACGCGACCCTGACGCCTGATACTTTCACGTGTTGCGGTGCGTCCACGAGCACCCCGGCATTCAGCTTGGAGCTCAGTGGTACCTCCAATCACGATGGTGGCGGTGACCTGGTCTTCCAGGTTCCCGAAGACGCCCCGTTCGGCTCTTATGCGTTGAGTCTCGTCTGTCAGACGCAGCCCAACGACCAAGGCATAGCGATCGAGATCAACGACTTGGTCGCTCCCAAGGTCACGAGCATCACGGAGCAGATTGCTCCCACGGACGTGCTGCACGTGGTCGGCGAAGGCCTGGACGGCGTCTCGTACGTGAGCGCGGTCGATGCCGGCGGTACTTCCGTCGGCGAGTGCGTGTCCCAGCAAGCTCCGACCGCGACGTCGCTCGACTGCAATTTCCCGAACGGGCTGCCGGCCGCGACCTACTTCTTGGAGCTGTACACGGAGGCCTGCGGCTTCGCGGTCAGCCCGACGTTCTTGGTCGTCGACCCCGGCTAGCTTGAGTGGTCGCCCTAAGCTGCTGAAACTAATCGGGTATTGGGCTTTGGTGCCCCGGCGCAGAAAAAGCGTCGGGGCCTGTCGATCGGCAGGGGGCTCGCTCGTCGCTTCGGCGTGAGCGTGAAATCGAATCGATCGGATCAAACAGGAGAGCCCATGCGAAAGCTTGTCGTTTCTGAGTTCGTGTCACTCGATGGTGTGATGCAGGCGCCCGGCGGCGCGGAGGAAGATACGGAGGGAGGCTTCCGCCACGGGGGCTGGACCATCCCGTTCTGGCACGACTCCATCGGCGCCAGCTTCGGCGCGATGATGCAAGACGTGGACGCCTTGCTGCTCGGCCGTAAGACGTACCTGATTCACGGTAATGCGTTCGAGCCCATGCCGGTCGGGGACCCCTTCGGCGACATGATGAACGCGCCAGCCAAATACGTGGTCTCCAAGACGCTCGAGAAGCCGATCTGGCGCAACACCACGATCATTCGCGACAACGTGGTGGAGGAAGTGCGAAAGCTCAAGGCGGCCCCGGGCAAGACCATCATGAGCGACGGCAGCCACGAGCTCGTGCAGCTGCTGCTGAAGCACGATTTGGTCGACGAGCTCCACCTCTTGCTCTATCCGCTGCTGCTCGGCGGCGGTAAGCGCTTGCTGCCCGCCGGCGTGCACGCGGCTTTCAAGCTGAAATCGGCGCACCCGTACCCCAGTGGCGTCGTCGGTTTGCACTACGAGCGCGCGCGCTGACGCTAGTGTAAACATGCAGCGATGGACTCGGCGATCAGCACCGCAGCGCGCGCCCTCTCGGTGGCTGATCCGCTGACCGCGCTGAAGTACGTCGCGCTCCGTAGCGACGGACCCGCGCTGGCGCTGCGCGGTATCGCGATGGCTCAGCTCGGTGAGCTGGGTCACGCCAAGGCGCTGTTGCGGCGCGCCGCCGCCAAGTTCGGCGCGGCAGATCCGGTGGCGCGCGCGCGCTGCGTGGTGGCCGAGGCCGAGGTCGCGCTGGCCTTGCGCGATCTGGCGCGCCCCGATCACGGGCTCGACGAGGCCGTGGCGCTGCTCACTCGGCGGGGCGCCGCGACCAACGCGGCGTTCGCCCGGCTGGTGCAGGTGCGCCGCATGACGTTGCTCGGCGAGGTGGAGCGAGCCGAACGCGCGCTCGGTAAGCTCACATTCAGCGACGCGCCGCCTCGCCTGGCGGCGCTGCTCCACCTGGCGGCAGCAGATCTGGCGATGAAGCGCGCGGACGCCGCGAGCGCTGCGAGGCTGTTGGTCCTCGCGCGGGACGCGGCTCGGCTAGCGCGCATCGCTCCGCTCTCCAGCGAGGTAGAAAGGGCGGACAACCAGCTGCAAATGCCGATTGCTCGGCTCGTCGAAGGGAGCCGCGCGCGCCCCCTGTTGCTGCGCGAGCTTCCGGCGTTGTGGCAGTCCGGAAAATTGGTGATCGATGCGTGCCGGCGTGAAGCGCGGCGGGGCAAGCACGTGGTCGCGCTCGTCACGCGGCCTATCTTGCTCGAGCTGCTCGTGGCCTTGGCCGAGGCCGCACCTGGAGACGTGGGTCGCGACGCGCTCATCGCGCGCGTGTTTGGCGCGCGTCGCGTGAACGACTCGCACCGCGTGCGCTTGCGAGTCGAGCTCGGTCGGCTGCGCAAATTGATGGCGCGCCTGGCCGACGTCCGTGCCACACCGGCGGGCTTCGCGCTCAGCGCGCGTGATGGCGCCGAATGTGCAGTGCTGCTCCCACCGGCCGAAGGTGAAGCGAGTGTTCTGCTCGCGCTGCTGCGCGGCGGCGAGGCTTGGGCGACGTCGGCCTTGGCGGCTGCGATCGGCAAGAGCCAAAGGGCGGTTCAGCGCGCGTTGCAAGGGCTGGAGCGTGACGCCAAGGTGCGGGCCAGCGGCGCCGGGCGCGCGCGCCGCTGGGTGGCCGCGCCTTCCGACGGATTCACGACGACCTTGTT
Organism: Myxococcota bacterium; assembly: GCA_048498935.1. Taxonomy (GTDB): domain Bacteria; phylum Myxococcota_A; class Polyangia; order Polyangiales; family Polyangiaceae; genus PMG-095. Next base: position 18,928 of record JBEHXA010000042.1, on the reverse strand, counting down.
ACTCGTCGCTCCGGGCACGCTGGGCTAGTTCTGAGTCATGGCCAAGCACGCCCTGCCTCCGTCGACTCCTGCCCAAGTCATCCGCGAATATGGCCCCTTTCCGGACGTCGAACAGGTCGCCGGTGTGACCTTCGATGGCGAGCGCGCCTGGCTCGCGACCGGCACGCATTTGCTGGCGCTCGACCCGGTCAGCGGGGAGCTCGGCAAGAAGGTCGCCGTCGCGGCCGATGCCGGCACGGCTTTCGACGGTCGTCATTTCTATCAGCTGACGGGTGAAGTGATTCAGAAGCTCGACGCGAAGAGTGGCGCGTTGCTCGGCACCATTCCGTCGCCGGGCAAGGGTCGTGATTCCGGACTTGCCTGGGCCGAAGGTAAGCTCTGGGTGGGGCAGTATCGCGACCGCAAGATCCTCGTGATCGATCCGAATAGCGGTGAAGTTCTGAAGACGATTGAATCGGATCGCTTCGTCACCGGAGTGAGCTGGGTCGAGGGCGAGCTGTGGCATGCCACGTGGGAGAACGACGAGAGCGAGCTTCGGCGCCTGGAGCCCGAGAGTGGCGAGGTGCTGGAGCGACTGACGCTGCCGAGCGGCATCTGCGTGAGCGGGCTCGAGAGTGATGGGCGCGACACCTTCTTCTGTGGGGGTGCCAAGAGCGGCAAGGTGCGGGCCGTGCGGCGTCCGCGTAAGCGTGGCGCCGGCACCGGTAGCTGAGAAAACGAGCCGCCCCGCTGGGCGGCGTGCCGCACGGAACGAGACCCCGGTCTACCCCCGGCCTAGGCGATCGCGAAAGCGTCTTGCTCTGATTCGAGCGATCTGGTTCCGTTGCGACCATGGCTCCAGATTGCCGAAAGTTCGCTTTTCGCCCTCAATTCGGCCGCGAGGCGGTCGTAACGTCGTGCATGAGGAATCGGGCGAGCGTCTGGCTTGGCGTGGCTCTCGGGCTTGGTGCGTGTTTGGTGAGTCGCGCAGGCTCGGCGGCCGCGGGCACGCACCCGGCCTCCGTTTCGACCTACGACACGCGCGCGTCGAGCGTCGTGTTCTCGTATCGCCATGGCTTCAGTGAGGCGGGCGACTTCAATACGGCGAGCTACAACGCGAACTTCACGTCGACTAGCGGCCGGCTCAGCGCCCAATTCGGCCTCCATTACGTGAACTTCAACCAGAAGGATTTCGATGCGGTTGCGCACGGCGTCGCGGGCAGCGGCGTGGCCGTCTACTCATTGCCGGTCATGGACCGGTACGAGGATGGTGTCCCCAAGGCGGCGCTGGCATTTCACTTGGGCGGCGTGCCGACCGCCTTCGTGAGCGGCGAGCACAACTTTTTGACGTTGCCCTTCGTGCTCGGGCTCGGTGTGCCGCTCTCGCCGTCGCGCTTCTTCACGATCACGCCTTGGTACGAGCTTGCGATCAGCGTCAACGCGGACAGCGTGATTTCGACCGACGACATTCCGATCGACGAGAGCTGGATTCGAACCGACCCTACGGGGCGCCCGATTTCGCTCAGCCCGGACGCGGTGAATCAAGCGCTGGCCCAAGGCGTCACGATGGACGTCAGCGTCGCGGTTCCGATGCGCTTTGGAGTCGAGGCGGCGCTTCACGCGACGCGCACGGTCGACTTCAACCTCTACGGCATGTTCTCGACGCTCGGCGCCGCCTTCTCGGGTCGCAGCGTCGCGACGATCGGCGGTTCCTTTTTGGTGCGTTGGGACGACATCGCGCCTGCGGTGCTGCCAGCCAAGAAAGAGGACGAGAGTTGCGAGGCGGTCGAGCGTCGGTTCCGCGCTTGTCCGGTCTCGCAGCAATGGCTCTCGCCGGAGCAGCAGAGGCAACAGTCCAGCGCGCCCGCGAGCAGCGCGCCACAGCCCGCTGCGCCTCAAAGCGCGCCGCCCGCCGCGCCGCCGCCTTCGGCCACATCGACTCCACCGTCAGCTCCTCCGAGCACGCCAGCGTCAGCGGCGCCCGCAGCTCCGCCCGGCCAAGGCGCGTTTCCGAGCGATCCGCCTGCTCCGTGAAGCCCGCTTCGGACCCAGCTTTTCAGAAGTGCACGCCGAAGCCGAGCTGCGCGTTGGCATTGAACAGATTCGAGTGAAAGAGCTGGCTGCCGTCCGCTCGCTCGGCGGTGAGCTCGCTGACCCAAAACTCACCGGCGAGCGCCAGCGCGACGTGAAAGTGCTGCCCGATGTTGTAGCGGCTGTTCAGCTCGAGTGAAGCGGTGCCCAGCCCGATGTCTTTCGCCTTTTGGTAGTCGCCTTCGAGCGCGCGTGTCTCGAGGTGCATGCGGCCGACTGCGAAGCCCCCGCACAGCAAGAAGACGAAGCCGGTGGTGTCGTAGGCGAACGAGGTGCAGGCATTGACGCCCGCCGTGAAACCGCTGATGTCGGTCGAATAGCCGTCCGCCGTATGGGTGGCGTTGCCCAAGTAGCTCCAGCGCACGCCAAAGACGTTGCCGATGAGATAGTTCGTGCGATCCGGCGTGGAGATGAAATTGGCGCGTGAGAGGTTCAAGTCGAAGCGCGGCAGCACGACTCCCGGGATCGCGCCCAGTACGACGCCGCCCGAAAGCGTCGCGGCGATGCTGCGGTCGACGCGCAGCTCGCCGCTCGTGACCCGAACGGCCTCCGGACCCCACAAGCCCGCGTTTTTTAGGTGAGTGTCGGGCGGGGGCGGCTGCGCAGGCGGTGTGGCTGGCGGTGCTGGGGCGGCTTCTGCGGTAACCACGGGGACTGCGCTAGCGGCAGGTTGAGGGGCAGGCGCTTCGTCGGGCGCACCGAGCGCTATGGCGGCGACGACCGCCAGCGCATCAGCTACCTCCGCACAGCTCTCGGCGTGAACTACGCGAGGCTCGGAAGGCGCTGCATTGCCTTGCAACTGCAGTGAGCCAGTGTGTTCGCGCTCGTCGCGGCGCAGGGAGACGACGATCGCTCGCAGCGATGTTTTGGTCCCCGGGCCGTCGAAGTTGCCCCCGCGACTGCGCACCTGGGCCACGAACTCCGCCTGGCTTGGGCAGCTGGCGGGTGCCGTGTACTCGAGCTGAATGGGCATCACGAGCCGGTAATCGCGTCCGACCGGTGCCGCGATCACGAAAAGCTCCAAGTGTGGTCGTCCGGCGCTTTTTGTGATCGCGAGCGCCCTCGGCCGCTATAAACCAGCCGTGGTCTCGGATTCGCTCGACAGCCGCGTCGGTATGGCCAGCGGTGTCGTGCTGCCGACCGAGGCGGCTGAGGCACCGGTCAAAGATCTACGGGCCTTGTTCGAAGCACACTACGGGGCGGTCTGGCGTTTGCTGCGCCGTTTTGGCGTCCCGCCGGCACAGCTCGACGACGCTGCGCAAGAGGTGTTTTGGGTCGCGGCGCGGCGCTTTGCATGTATCGAGGTCGGTCGGGAGAAGGCGTTCTTGTACGGCGTGGCGTTGCGGGTTGCCTCCAACGAGCTTCGACGCGCTCAGTCGCGCGTGGAAGGGCCGTGGCCGAATCCGGACGCCGAGCAGCTGCTGGCAGATGCCGGTCCCGGTCCAGAGGAGTCGCTGCAGCAGCGCCGAGCTCTCGCCTTGCTCGATGCGGTATTGGCGCAGCTGCCGATCGAGCTCCGAACCGTGCTGGTGCTGTTCGAGCTCGAAGGCTTGGAGGTGAGTAAGATCGCCGAGATCGAAGGAGTCCCGCTGGGCACGGCCAGCTCTCGGTTGCGGCGCGCGCGTGAAGAGTTTGCAGCCGTCGCGAAGCGCGTCCGCGCCAGCCTGAACCGAGGCACTCGATGAGCGGTCGTCAATTGGACCTCGACGAGGACTTGGTGTTCGCGCGCCAGCTGCTCGATGCGGGGAGAGCCGAGCCTGTGCCGAGCGCGCGTACCGCGGCGGCATTTTCGGCGTTTGCTGCGGGTATGGTGGCTCTGCAAGGTCACGAGCTGGGGGCCGGCCTTTCGGCGAGCTCGGGCGCGAGTGCCGCCGGTTGGGCAGGGCAGTGGCTCGTGGCCAAATGGTTGGCACTCGGCGTGCTCCTGGGCAGCGCCGCGACGATGGTTTGGCTCGAGCGCGGGCCGGCGACGTCACCCGCGCCGTCAATGGTGGCAGCGCGACCTGCTGCAGCAGCTCCCACGGCTCCGGTAGCGGTGATCGCTTCAGTTGGCTCTACCCAGCGCAACCCACCCGTCGCGCCGCTCGGACAGGCGGAGCCGCGCAGTGTGGATACCAAGCGTCGCCCGCTGAAATTGCCGGCCGAAGCTCGGCAACCCGCTACCTCGGCTTCGAATCTTGCTGCCGAGGTGGCGGCGCTCGACAGCATTCGCACGGCGCTCGCCATCGGTGCTTGGCGTGACGCCGAGCTTCAACTGTCGCGCTATCGCCGTGAGTTTGCGCAAGGGGCTTTGCGTAACGAGGGCGAGGTGCTCGCCATTGCATTGCTTGCCGCGCAGGGGCGCAGGCAAGCCGCGGCCAGCGCGGCTCGAGTGTTCCTCGCGAATCATCCGCGGGATCCTCAAGCGGCGAGCGTGCGCGCTCTCGTGGAGTGAAGTCGACGCCACGACGAGCGAGTGTCATTTGATCACGCGTCGGATCTCTGACGCGTGCGATGTGTTCGTGGTCGAGTCGCTTCGGAATCGGTGAGTGATCGTCTCGGGGTCGCCACTGGCTCGTGTGAGCGTGTCGCCGCGTTTCGCACAGCGGGCGAACGCAGCTGACTTGAACGGAAACGAAGGCGACTGCTCGATTCGTCGGGCAGTCGCTTCGCTCGCGCAGCGCGCCGTGCAGTCAGCCGACGGTGCGTCGTTTCGCTCTACCTCACGGTGAAGATCTCTTCCGGCTTTCCCGGGGGGGTCACCCACAGCTGCAGGTTGATGTAGAAGCGGGGACCCTGAAAATACTCCAGGACCATGTCGTGGTCTCCGGCGCTGAGCTGGACCTTGCCGGTTGCGACTTTGGGCGGATGCTGGCCGTCGTTGTCGACGACCTGCTTACCGTCGATGATGAGCTTGGCGCCGTCGTCACTCGAGATGCGAAACGAGTATTCGCCGGCGGTGGCGATGCGGAAAGCTCCGGCGTAACGGATCGCGAACCACTCGAAGCGCTCCGCGACGCCTGGAAAGCCTTGATCCCACTCACGCGCCGGGATATCCCATTCGCAGGCATAGAGCGCGCTCACCGGCTTGAGCGAAGCGTAGTCGGTCGGCAGCTTCTGCGTGTCGGGCGCTAGTGGAAACACCTGCCCCTCGAAGCAACCTTGGACGGGCTTCTCGTAGCCGAAGACGTTGGGCGGAGCCTCGGCGGGAGGCGGCACTGGAGTCTCGAGCTCTGCGGGCGAAGGACCGGCGGGCGTCGGTGCGGGTGTCGACGGAGTTGCCGGTTTTGTCGGCTTGGTGTGCTCGGGCTTGGTGTGCTCGGGCTTCGTCAGCTCACCTGGCTTGGGTTTGGTCTTGCCGGGTGGCGTGGGCTTTTCCGGCGCCGGCGGGTGCTTGACCGGTACGGGGGGTGGAGTCGGCGGGATCGGCGTGCGTGGGGCGGCGCACTCTCCGGCTCCGGCGGTACCGCCTGAAGTCTTGCCGGACGCTTGTGACGTGCCGCTCGCGGTCACACCGCTCGGAGTGAGCTTGGCGGTGCCGGCGAGCTTGGCCGTGCCGACGAATTTGAAGGGAGTGATGGGGCGGCACAGCTGCCCGCTCCGCCCGTGCCATTCAACCTTGCCGCTGACCGAGCCATGCTTGTGAACGCTCCACGAAACACCATGGCCCTTGGCATCGTCGTGCTCGTGCGCCTTCGCGGCGGGCTCACTCGCCGGAGGCGTAGCTGCTGCCGGTGCGCCGCTCGAAGCCGAAGCGACCGAACCGCTACCGGACGACGAAGCCTGCATCTGCATCGAGCAGGCGCTGACCACCAAGAGCGACCAACAAGCGATGGGTCGAAGCATGGGCGCGAGCTTACGCCGCCTTGGTTCAGCACCGCCAGTGCCGCGCAGTATCGCGGGGCCGAGCGTCGCGCAAAACGCGCTAGTGCGCACCGATCGCCGCCACGCAATCGCTCACGAAGGAGGTCGATTGCAGCTCCGGTAGGTCGTAGCTCACGGAGTCGGGGTCGCTGCTACCACGCAATGTTTCAGCCAACTCGCGGAGCGACCACTCCCGTCGCGCAAGGACGCATTGCACGGTCAAGGCTGCTTGCACATAGAACCCGACGGCCTGCTCTGCCGGGAGCTTGTAAGGAATTAGCGCCTCCATTTGCTCGATGGAAAAGGGTGAGCGAGCGAGCGCCTGCAAGCGAGCAGGCGCTCGCCACCACGTTTCTCGGGCTACGAGCATGGCGATGCCTTCTTGAGCCCACGCAGGGCTACTCAGCCCCGAGCTGAAGAGAGCGTGGTGAGTGAGCTCGTGAGTCACACTCTGTTGCAGGTCGGATCGATCGGCAACCACATGTAAGGCGCCGTCGTAGAAGGCGACCACGTCTTCGTTGATGCAGGCAGCGGCTTTCATCAGCTGCTGATCGAGGTACACGAAAGTGGTGGGCGGCTCGGGCCGGAGCTCTAATCGCTGAGCGACGACGAGCTGCGCTTGTTCTAGGAGAGACAGCAGCGTCGTTTCGGAGCCTTCCGCCAAGCGTGGATCGAGGTGGAGCTGCCCGAGTGTCTGGCTGTCGATGTGGCGAAAGCTCGCCGTCAACTTGTCGCGCGTCGCTGCGGCGCCTTGCGCGGTCGAGCACAGACCAGGTTTCGACCAATCAGCGAGCGCGGCGCGTGAGACTTGCCGCGGGGTGCTGGCGGTCTGCGCTGGCACCGCACTCGCAATGGAGGGAGGCGCGGCATCAACGCTCGGCGGCAAGCTCGCCGCGCTGCCGCTGGGCGGTGTCTCGACTCGAGGGGAAATGGCTGGCGGCACAGTCCTGGGCAGGAGCGCGAGCGGAGCCGAGCTCGGAACAACTGGCGCGACTGCCGGCTGCCGGGTGGTTCGTGATGTGAGCGCGGCTGCTACGGGCGCTGGGAGTCTCGCTGCTCCGGCGCTAGGGGCCGCAGCGGCAGGGCGCGCTCTGGGTGAAGCCGGTCGCGTCAGCAGGGTGGCTCCGACGGCCAAGCTGGCCGCCGCGACTCCGATCCACCAAGACCAAACGCTCCACCGCATCCAGCGTCAGAGTAGCACCGAAGCGCCGGTACTACGGCGGCGCGACGCACGAAACGAACTCTTCGAACTTGCCGCCGGTGCCGCGTGGAATTTCTCGATCGAAATAGCGCAGCCGCACTTCGAAGGGATGCCCGAGCGAGCGCTGGAGCACCCGACAAAGCTCGCTTTCTTGAGCGCTCGAGAGCGGCTGCTCGCTCACCAGGCGCAGCTCCACGAGCGCCAAGCTCTCTTGCACGACTTGATACTGGAGAATTGGGGCTATGCGCCGGTATTCGTGCAGGCCCACGAGCGGCCAGTGTCGCTCTCCGTTTGGGAGCGTGACCAGGTTGCGCTCACGCCCGAGCACTCGCGTCAGCGTCGGCAGGCCTCTGCCGCACGAACAGGCCGGCCCGACTTCGGCTCGATCGCCAATGGCATAGCGGATGAGCGGCATGGCGAAGTTGCGCAGGTCGGTCACGACGACGCGCCCCACCTGGCCTGGCTCACAAGGTCGCTCGCTGTCGTCGATTACTTCGACGAGCAAGCTCTCCGATTGCACGTGGTAGAGCCCGCTCTCCGGGCATTCGATCGCGATGATGCCGACCTCTTGCGCGCTGTAGACGTCGACCACGGGTGCTTGCCAAACGGCGCGACAGCGGGCGCGCAGCTCGCGCGAGAGTGTCTCGCCCAGGGTCCGGACGCAGCGCAGGCCGGGCAGAGCGGCGCCTTCACGCTCGAAGCAATCGAGCAAGGCCGCGAGGTTGGTCGGGTAGGTGAGTAGGTAGCCGGGCTGGCGGCGCGAGAGCCATTGGGCTTGGGTGCTGATGTCGGTCGATATCGGGAGCGCGTAAGCAGGGCCTGTCCGATACAGCAGGGCTGAGGGCGCGCCCCAACCGAGCTCTCGGGCGCGCGCGTCGTCGTCGAGGCGAGGGCTGTCGGCGCGGATCACGGCCAGCGTTTGCGATACGTCGAAGCGGTGCCAGTCAGCGACGCGAAGTCCCAACGCGAACAGCATGGCGCGCGAGACTGCCGTTCGCTGCACTGCAACCAGCTCGCCGGTCGAGCCCGAGGTTTGAACGGTCGCGATCGAGCCATGCTCGGGCGCCAGTCCTTCTGCTCGGAGGGCCCCAGCTTGAGTGAGTAGCTCGCGACGAGTGAGCAGCGGCCATTTCGAGAGCTCGCCATTGCGGGCAGCGTAGAAGGCCGTGCGCTTGCGCGCGTGCTCGAGGAGCGGTTCGAGCTGCACCTGCTGTGCGCGCTCGATCGTTTTCGCGGACCACCACTGGCTCTGCTCGAGCTGATGGTGAAGAGCCAGGAGCTGCGCTGTCGCCGCATCGACAGCGGCAGGCCACAGCAGATCCGCGCTGCTCGAAAGCACGGGCCTCGTCCCCGGGCGGTCGGGGGCGGTCACCCGGACCTACGAAAGGTAAAGTGCGGGCAACGCTCCCCGAGCTCGTAGCTCGGGCGCCAGGTCTCGATCAGCTCGAAGGCGGGTGATAGCGCCGCCACGATTTCGCCCTCGCTCGAAAAGGAGTAGCGATCCTGCACGCCGCGATAACCCTCGATGGTGCCGACTTCTTCTGCGGGATAGCCGCACTGCTCTGCGAGTTGCTGCAAGCTGGGGAAGCGCGCCGCCAGTGTGGTCCAAATGTCGTCGAGCTTCACTCCGAGCGTCCCTTCGCCCTGAAGCGCCATCGCCAACCGCCACTTGAAGATGTGAAAGTTCCCAATCTTTCCCGCTGAAAGCGCAGCAAACACGGCGTCCGGCGCTTCATACGGCTCGGTGCGACAGAACGAGCGCAGCGAGAGCAGGCCCCCGGGGCGAGTCAGGCGCGCGAGCTGACCTGCCAGTCGAGCATAGCCATCGGGGTAATCCAGCAGGCTGAAGACGCCGTCCCCCAGCACGAGCGAGAAAGCGCCGTCGCTTGGGTTCAGATCGAGCCAGTCGCCGACCATCGCTCGACGTGTCTCCGTATCGCCTGGCCAAACGCCTTCGACCATCCCGGCTGAGCGATCTACCGCCAAGAGCCGAAGCGGCGGCTGCCAGTCGATCTGTGCGAGCTCCGGGGTAACGCCGAGCAGGAGCGCTCGCTGCCCTTCGGTGTTTTCGGAGAGCAGTCGGCGCACGCTGGCTTTCACGTAGTCGACGTCGGCTGGGCTCGGCCGCAGCGGCGGCCCGATCAGGCTCCAGCGCGCGGCGTAGGCGTTCCAGTGGGAGCGCTCGGGATTTGTCTCTGCCATCGCAGGAGCGCGCATGTTACGCTGGAAATCATACTTTCATGAAGCCTGCTTATGCTCTCTTTGCGTGCTCGGTGCTGGGTGCGGCGTATTTCACGGCGTGCGGCTCGAGCGACGGCAAGAAGGTCGTGGAACAAGGGGACGCTGGTGCAGGTGGCCAAGGCGGCGACGCTTCGTCTCCAGCGGCAGGCGAGGGTGGCGCAGGTGGAGTACCGAGCGCGCCCCCGCCCGGTGGCATGGGTGGCGAAACCGCTGTGGCGGGCCAAGGCGGCGAAGCTGGCTCGGGCGGCGAGGCAGGTAACGCTGGCGAAGCCGGTGCTGGCGGGCAGGCTCCCGAGTGTTTCGAGCAGGTCGACGCGAACGCTGCGGGAGCAGGTGGTGACGGCGGTGCGGGTGGCGCGAGCTTCGTGCCAGCACTGCACTTCAGCTGCCGGGATTTGACGGGCTACTACGACGTGGCCTCGCGCAAGATCGTGATCGACTCTCTGCCCGGGATGGAGCTCATGGTGAGCGGTCAGTTTGGCGCGCGCTATGACTATACGGTCGACACCGTAGGCTTCAGCGCGTGTGTGGACGGCACCGTCGCTCACACCGGGGACTCGCTAGAGCTCAGCGCGGACTACGTTGCGGCGCCGACGTACGTGCGGTTCCCGACCCTCGAGCTCGAGGACGCTTGCGGGACCAAGGTGCAGATGGACCCCGGGACGGAGCTCGACGGCTTTTGCTGGGGTATTCGAGCCTTTCCGAGCGACGACCCGAATACCTGGGCCATCGATTGCTACGAAGGTTACGGCAGCGATTGCTCGCTCTCGTGCCCTCTCGAGTGAAGAGCGCTCGTGCGGCGCCAGCTACGCGAGCTCAGGCCATCAGCGGCTCGAGCGGCCCTTGGTACGCCGCGTTTCCGGTCAGGTCACGGTCGCCGAAGTAGTTGAGCTCCGTTCGACCCATCGCGTGGGCGATGCTCACGAGTAGCTTGTTGTGAGGCACCCGTGCGTCGCCTTCGATGTCGCGCAGGCGGAGGTAGCGACCCAGGCGCAGCGTTCGGCCGCCGCCACCAGCGATCACTACCGGGTGGCGCATGTGCTGGTTGTCGTGACCGAAATGGCCGAACTCGCTGTGCCAGAAGACGACCGTATTATCGAGGATGGTACCGCCGCCCGGGTCGAGCGGATCGAGCACTTTATCGAGCTCTTCGAGCACTGCGGCGAAGTGGCCAGCGGCCCAGCGTAGCCCTGCCGTATAGCCCTTACGCAAGATCGGGAGCTTGTCCGCCGGGGCGCCCCAGTAATCGTGCACGAGGTTCTCGTGGTAGCGATACGTTGCGCCGTAGAGCTGCTCGGCGCCAGAGGCTTTCACCTCGGGCACCTCGGTGTAGAAATTCGGATAATCGTCGAGCAGGCGAAGCGTGGCGCAGCGAGCACGCCCACACGCGAAGGCCTGCGCGATGACCGCCGCGTGAGCGCGCCCGACCGGCTGCACCAGGGTGTAGTCAGCGAGGTCGCCTTTGTTCGTCGGCACGTCGCCGCCGCTGGTCATGCATTGGCCGACGGCCTGGCTGCCAGGCTGTTTGCGCAGCGCCTTCATGGCCTCGCGGTGGGCGGTAATCTTGTCCTTCTCGACGCCCTGCAGGCGCGCCTCGAGCGCGCTCAGCTGCGCCTGGCCGACGTCGATGATTCGGTTCTCGCCGGTTGCGTAGTCGACTTGGGGATCGCCGGGATCGGGCGGCATGAAATCCGCAGGAAAGCACTGTCGAAACAGCTCGGCCGGGTTGGTCTCCGGCTCACGGCCGACTCCCGCTGCGTCGAAGCTCATGCACTTCCACGTGCCGGCACCGAAGACGCTCGCTGTGGGCAGCACCGGCGCACCGAGCAACCCGTGCAGATAGAAGTCGAGCGACGGATGATTGTCGAAGTTTCCTTCACGATTGGCCGGCGCTTGAGCGCCGGTCAGCATCGTCCCCTGCTCGTTGTGACCGTGGTTCGCGTACAGGTTGGGGCGGGTGTTCTCTTTGACCACCTGGCTGTCGAGCCCGTCGAGGAGCGTGATCTGGTCTCGCCAGGGCATGAGCGGGTTCAGGATCGAGTTCTCGTACTCGAAGCTGAGGCCGCTCAGCGCCTCGTCTTGCGTCTTGGGCTCGCTGCCGTCGGCGTTGCGCGGGATCCAGAAGTCGCGATCGACGCCGTGAGGGGTGCGCACGGCCAGGAAGCGAACGGGGCCCGTGGGAGCCTGGGCGCGCGCTGGGCGCCTGCCGGCGGCGAGCAACCCAGCGAGCGCAGCGGTGCCGCCGAGCACGATGCGGCGGCGAGTGAGCATGACCACTACTTCCTCCTTTCGATGAAGGCTGCGTCGCGCACGAGGGCGACGACCAGCTCCTCGAAGGAGCCGCTGCTGTCTTTGAATGCCTGGTAGGCCGCTGCCGGTGCGCGCGCTTCGAGCGGGTCACCCAAATCGGCGCCGAGCAGAAAGTGACCGAAGCGCCGCACCAAGCACTGCTGGAAGCGCTCGTCCTTCGCGAGCGCAGCCGAGATTTGCGCAGCGTTTTCGTAGGGTACGTCGTTCCAAACCACAGAAGCCTCCACCGGCTTGCCGTCGGCGTACGTGCTCTGAAAGCGCCCGTCGCCGCCGAAGCTCTCGAACGAGAGACCGACCGGATCGGATGTGGCGTGGCACGCCCCGCACACCGCGTTGCTGCCGCGCGCCGCCGCGATCTCCTTGATGGTCGCGTCTGCGCCGACCAGCTTGTTCTGCGCAGCGACCAGGTCGACGTTGAGCGGGCTGATGTCGTTGCACATGGCGTCGCGGTACACGCCCATGCCGCGCCTCACCACGTTGTCGCGGCCCTTCTTGCCGTGAGAAACGAGCCAGGCCCCGAGCGTGAGGAGCCCGGCGCGCTGGTTGGGATCGAGTTGCAACGGGGCGAGGCCACCGCCCGGGTGGCTGACGCCGTAGTAGGTGGCGACCTCGGGCGAGCCCCAAGTCCCGCTAGACGTGAGCAAATCCGTCAGCTTGCCGCGCTTTTGGACGACGATTTGGTCGACGAACTCGCGGTACTCCTCTTCGAGTCCCGTCACGGTCGCGGCGTCGAGCCCAGTCTCGGTGCCCTGGCTCTGGAGCGTCGACATCTTGAGCCACTCCCAGAAGAAGCGCTGCCAGATGCCGCTCGAGCTACTCATCAAGCGTCGCGCTTGCTCCACTCGTAGGTTCGAATCGCGGAGCTTGCCAGCGCGCGCGGCCTCGAGCAGCCCTTGGTCGGGGCCGCGATCGGTGAGCGAAAACGAGAGCAGCGAAGCGATCTCGTAGTCGTCGAGCTGCACCACGCCGGTGCCGTTCGGACCAATCTCGGTGCGGTACAGGAAATGCGGCGATAAGAGGACCGTGCGGACGATCGCCGAAAAAGCCCATTCGGCGCCGTACTGAGGCTCGAGCTCGTCGTACAGGGACCGCAGCTCTTTGGTTTCGTCGGCGGTGGGCGGTCGGCGGTACGCCAGCTCGGGAAACCAGCCCAAGAACGTGTCCACGCAGGCGCTGTTGCCGAAGGTGTCGCAGCGCGCCGCGCTGGCTCCTTGCTTGGCGACCCAGGAACCGATGGCGCGCGCTACTTCGCTGAACGTCGCAGCGTTTCCGGTATCGATGCGCGCCGCAGATGCGATGTTGCTCAGGCCGTACTCGGCGCCGCCCACCGGAAGATCGACAGCTGGCGCGCCCGGAAACGCGCGCTGCAGCTCTGCATTGTACTGCGCGGGAGTAAGGCGCCATGCGCGCGCTTCGAGCCGAGGATCCGTTGGATCCGTTCCGGCGCCCATGCCGCCCGTATTGGGTGACGTTTGGCCGCCGCTGCCCGCGGTACCGCCGCTGTTGTCTGAGTCGACAGGGCCGCCACAGCCGACCGCAACCAACGCCACGCACGAAATGAAACGACGCACCACCGCCGGGAGTCTACACTCATCTCGTCGACTCGCCATGCGAGTGTCGCTCGCACCTGCGCACACATCGGGTATCATCGTCCTCCAACGCCCATGGTCGCAGCATGAATCAAGCGCCTTCAGAAGTCGTGGTGTTCGACTTCGACGGGACGCTGGTGAGCGGGGACTCGTTCTTCAATTTTTCCGTCCGATATTGCCTGCTCAGGCCGGTGCGCCTGGTGCTCGTGCTCGCGGTGCTGCCGCTGATCCCGCTCGCGCTGGCTCGCTCACGCACCGCCGCGGGGTCGGTGCTGCTCTGGGCCATGACGGTGCTGGTTCCGACGCGGAGCTACGTCCGTTCCCTGCGCAGCTTTGCCGCGCGTTCGCTGCCCGGTCGCGCTCACGAGGACACGTTTGCAGAGCTGAGGCGGCAGGTCGAGGCGGGGAGACGAGTCGTGATTGCAACTGGCTCTCTGCCCCTCTTGGTGCGCGTCCTGCTGCGCGCGCGTAAAGTCGAGGGGCTGCGCGTCGTAGGCTCGCGCCTGCGACGCGGCTGGGGAGCGCTCCTCGTGGAAACGCACTGCACCGGCCGAACGAAAGTCGAAGAGCTGCGACGCTGGTTGGGCATCGAAAGCTGGTCCAGCGTCTATACCGACAGCTTCGCCGACCGATCGCTGATGCGGCGCGCGCAATTGGTAACTCTGGTCGCCCCGAGCGCTCGCACGCTGGCGAACGCGCGACGCCTGGTCGGCACCGCCGCCACGCTGCGAGTCCTGCGGCCAGGCTTGGGCCTAGAGGTCGTGTCCGAGCAACAGCACACCTACAGGACGTGACGCGCCGCCAAAAAATCGTCAGGCCGGGCGAATCCTTTGCCATGCGGCGAGCCTCTTGTGGGTATGAAGCACAACGTTGGTAAAGTGGATCGGTACCTTCGCGCCCTTGCAGCTCTCGGCCTGTTCGGCTGCGCCATTTTCGCGCCACTCCCGCTGATGACCCGGATTTTCGCCCTGGCGCTGCCCGGGTTCTACGTTCTAGGTACCGCCCTCGTGGGGACGTGCCTCGGTTACCGCCTGATGGGTAGGTCGACCTGTCCGGCATCGTCGGTTGCGTCGCCGTGACGGCAGTTGCCCACGATGAGGCCCTTCGCGCGGCGGCTGGCGGTGACGATCGGGCGCTCGAAGCGCTAATCCGCGAGTACCACGATCGCGTGTACCGCTTTGGGGTCCGCGTTTGCCGTGACGCCTTCGACGCGGACGACGCCGTTCAGGAGGCTTTTGCGAAGCTGGCGCGGCGTCCCGATGTGCTCGCCGATCGCGGCGCGCTCGCGTGGCTCCTGGCGGTGGTCAAGAACGCCTGCCTCCGTTTGGCGCGGACGGTGTTTCGCGAACGGTCACGGCTGGGCGAGCGCATCGAGGACGTCGACGCGGTCCCATCGTCCGACCTCGACCCCGAGCTGGCTCTCGAGCGATGGCGCCTCGTCGAGCTGGTGCACCGCGGTATTTCCGGGCTCGACAAGCCATACCGAGAGGTCATCGTCTTGCGCGATCTCGAAGGCCTCCCGGGCGAGCAGGTGGCAGCGTCGCTCGGCCTGTCAGAGGCGGCGATGAAGAGCCGCCTGCATCGTGCAAGACAGCAGATTCGAGGCTTCATCGAAGCCGAACGCGGTCGGTAGCAACGGGGTGGCGCAAATTGCGGCATGGGGCCGTGTGCGTCTGGATGGAGCCGCTGGCTACACTTGGCCACCAAAGATCGCGAAAGTGGTGTAGCGGTGGGTCTGCTCCTGCCGGCGAGGGCAGTAGCATGACGGACGATGACTTCCCTCAGGTTGGGCGCGCTGGTGTTGTGTTTAGCCTCGGTCGCGAGTGGCTTGGCGTTTGGCTGCTCCTCGAAGGGAGGGCATGGAGCGATCGGGGCTGGCGGTGAGGGAGGGGAGGGCGGCGATGTTGGAGCATCCGGTGGCTCGAAGACGTCGGACGGCGGCAAAACGGGCAATGGCGGGAGGCCCGCGATCCCGCCAGCGGTTTACGAGGCATGCGGCAGTCTCGGCTTCGAATACGACGGTGGCGCTTGCACGAAGGCATGCAGCCCCGTCGTCTGTCCCTGTCAGCCTTTCAAATCGAGCTACACCGGCTGCCATCCTGAACGCGGCTGCTTGACAGCCGTCGATTGCGACGTTGCTTGCGAGCTCGATTTGAAGGAGGTCGTGAGCTGTATCGGCACGTACGCACCTTGCGACGGCGATCAGGACTGCGAAGCCGGGCGCTGCGTCGGTGATGTCGACGGGGTGCAAGGTGATTGTCAGCTCGGCACTTCCGGCGCTCCGTGTCTCGACGGCGACGATTGCCTCGACGGCAGCTGTGTGGCCATGGGGAGCGACGGCGCCTACCGCTGTCAGACCGGCAAAAATGGCTCTTCTTGCAACGTCGACGCGCATTGCGAGACCGACCTCGCATGCCTCTTACCGGCGACCTCCTTTATCGGCACCTGCAGCGACGGCGAGAGCGGCTCGGCGTGTCTGGCGCCCTCCGATTGCGCCAGCAAGATCTGCGTGGGCTCCTCGGACACGGGCGGGCTCGGCACTTGCACCGATGGTTCGCTCGGTACCACCTGCTCGAGCAACGCCAACTGCAAGAGCGGCTTTTGTGGCAAGAGCAGTCCCGGCTCGAGTCAGGGCACCTGCACGGACGGTAGCGCCAGCAGCCCCTGCGCGGCTGCCGACCAGTGCGACGACGGCCTGAGCTGCGTGATGACGAGCGCGAGCTTCGGAGGCACTTGCAGCTCCGGCGCCATCGGCGAGCCTTGCGGCAGCAAGCAGGATTGCCAGGCCGGGGATTGCCTGCAGATCGATTCGTTCCAAAAATTGTGCAGCGCGGGCGAGCTCGAGCAGCCTTGCGGCGCAAACGACGATTGCGAAAGTGGTCACTGCCTCAACAGCGGAGGCGTCGACCGTCGCGGTACTTGCCACGACGGCGCGATCGGCACCGCTTGCGACCATGAAGACGACGCCGATTGTGAAGACTCCCGCTGCGCGAAAGATTCAGCCGGCCCAGGCTGGACGTGCAGCGCCGGAGCGATTGGCGACCGCTGCAGCAAGCCGAGCCATTGCGTTACTGGCACTTGCACGCTCGCCGATGACACCGACACCGACGGCTGGTGCAGCGACGGCACCGACAACGCGGCCTGTAAGCTCGATGAGCAGTGCGATTCGAGCCGTTGCGCGGTGCGCGAAGGCGGCGACGGCACCTGCACGACCGGCTCCGTCGGAGCAACATGTACGGTCGAAGACGACTGCGTCAGCGAGATCTGCGCTTTCAACCCCGGTAACGGATACGGCCAATGTACCGAGGGCTTGCTCAAGAGCGCGTGCACCGATGCCGCCGATTGTGTCGAAGGGACCTGCGCCTACTCTACCGGTTTGGGCCGTGGCGAATGCACCGACGGCGCGCTGGACGCGTTTTGCGTGAGCCAGCAGCATTGTACGTCGAAGCACTGCTACACGGGCGGAAACAGCGCCGGCATTTGCACCGCCGGAGCGACCGGTGACGATTGCGACGACGGTCAAGACTGCGCCTCGAGCGTTTGCACGAATCGCGAGTGCCAATGAACTATTTTTTGACTGCCCGTTCGCTCACCATGGCTGCTTGCGCGACCGTGTTCGCTTGCGACGACGCCGAGGATCGCGTTACCTCATTGCCGAGCGGCGGCACCGGTGCGGCCGTCGAAGCAGGGGGCGCAATGAGCGGGGATGAAGGTGGTGCCGACGGTGGAGTCGGTGGCGCCATGAGCGGTGGCGAGGCGGGTGCGGCGGGCGGAGCGGGCGGAAATCCTGAGCCGACGCCGAGCGAGCCGCCACTCGGGTGTGGAGTCGATGTGCCGCGCTTCGAGGGCACGCACACCACGGTGGTGGCCGGCAAAGAGCGTCGCTACCTCGTGCAATTGCCCGCCGACTACGACCCGACCAAGTCGTATCCCGTCGTGTTCGGGTTGCACGGCGCCGGCGGCAATGGGGAGTCGTTCGCCAGCTACTTTCCGCTCTCTGCCTTTTGGCGTGAGCAAGCCATCCTGGTCTTCCCGTCCGCGCTCTTCTACGAGCTCGACGGCCGCACCACGTGGCGCTTTCCGACCGAAGAAAACCTAGCTTTCTTCGACGCCATGGTGGCAGAGCTCACGGCCAATCTTTGCGTCGATCGCAAGCGAATCTTCGCGTCGGGTTTCAGCTCCGGCGGCTTCTTTTCGAACACGCTCGGCTGCCGGCGTGGGGACGTGGTGCGCGCTATCGTGCCCGTGGCAGGCGGTGATCGCGACTTCAATGATGCGTGCGTCGGTCACGCTGCCGTGATGGTCATCAGCAGCCCGCTCGATACCTCGGACCCGACGGGCGGGCCACCCGGCATCTCGCACCACGAACGTGGGCTTCGAGCTCGCGATTACTTTCGGCAGCGCAACGGCTGCAGCGAAGCAGCGGTGCCGCTCGGGGAGGCGGGGTGCGTGCAGTACCAGGGCTGCCTCGACGGTTCCGAAGTCGTCTATTGCGAGCACGGCTCCGGCCACGCCTGGCCCAGCGCGCTCCACGCGCCTGCCGCCGAGTTTTTGCAGCGCCACTAGTCAGTGGTCGACCTTTTTTTGAGCAATCACGACGATCAGAGCTTCGTGAAGGTCTTCCGCAGCTGTCGCCATGCTGCATGAATGCTTCGCTTCGCGATCACTGTAGCGCTCCTCGGCATGACCCTGGCCTGCTCTGACAACGCGCCGAGCGCCCATTCGGGCGTTGGCGGAGGGGCTGGCGGTAGCGCCGGTAGCTCTCCGACGCTCGGCGGTGGCAGTAGCGGTGCCGGCGGCACGGCTGGGGTTGGCGGTGCGCTCACCCCGGCGGGTAGCGCAGGCTCAGGCGCAGGTGCGCCGGGATCTTCTTCTTGAGTCCGGGATCGATCCCGTGCGAGGACCCGATCACGAAATCCAGCGAGGCCGCCTTGTGCGAAGCCCTGTCGACGAAGCGGGAAAAGCCCGCCGTGTCGAGGGCCTCGCCCCGCTCGTCCCACAAGACCGCGTTGTGAAAGCCCGAGCCCTTTTCCAGGGCCGCCGTGATCGACTTCGCCTCCTCGGCGAGGCGCGCGACCGGATCGGAGGCCCGCCCGTCGCGCAACTCGACGATTTCCAGCGGGGAAAAGCGCGGAATGCGCGCCGCGTAATCCTCCGCCAGCGCGCGCAGGGCGGGGTTTTTCATTTTCCCCACGCAGATCAAGCGGATTTTCATGGACCTCCCGGGCTTTCTGCCGACGTGCGACGGTCTTAAAAATGGATTTTAGCGGAACCCGATAGGAGTCCCGAAGGTTCTTTATTATGTTTTCCGTCCCCGCGCGGGAAATCGCGCGTGACCCGTTCCCATCGTCTAGTGGCCTAGGACACTGCCCTTTCACGGCGGCGACAGGGGTTCAAATCCCCTTGGGAACGCCACGCTCCGGGGTCGGCGGCTTGCGAAAGCCCTCGACTCCGGGGCTTTTTTTTGCGCTCTTTATTTCTTTTTGGTTTTCTTTTGGGAATGGGCGCCTTCGTGGCGCGGCCGCCTTGGCCCCAGGCGCGGCTCCTTCCGGTCGAAATCCGGCCTTCCGTTTTTTTCTCCCTCCTAACTAAAGAGACGAATCCGTCCCTTTTCTTTTTCCGGCATCGGACCCCTTGACGACGGAAAAAGAATGGATAATATTTGACTCCAGAG
>JBEHXA010000041.1:0-22904 GCA_048498935.1 Myxococcota bacterium | reverse complement strand
CGGCACGGCGGTGTGGAGAGGGTCAAGAATGTCATCTTATGGTTCGACGCAAGTACATGACCGGGTGATGCGGAAAAATGGCCGGAATCTCGAGACAGCGTCGCCTAGGCGTCGAAATAGGCCAGTCGGCCGTTGAGGGGTTGCCCCGGCCCGCAGCCCCTAACGAGGACCCGCGGCCTTACGTAAGCGGTCGGCCAATGCCTCACCCAGCCCGGCCGCAACCGGCGGGCTGGCCAGGACCACGTGGCACCTTTCCGCGTCCGCGAGCCGGAGTGCCCCATACAGCCGCTGGGCGGCCGAAGCGTCGCTCGGCCCGAGGTCGAGCAACGTGACCTGAGGAATCGCTTCCAGCGCGCCACGGTCGTCATAGTGGGAGAGCAGAACTGCCACACGCTGCCCTTGGCTGACGAGCTCTGTCGCGCGCGCTCCGAGCAGGTCGCCGTTCACCACCTCCACCCGCGCGTCTGGCGCGTAGTGCGAGCTGAGCAGACCCGGCGCGCGCGCGTCGCCCGGCACTTGGCGCTGCACACCAACACCCAGGAGTGACTCGATGCGCTCGACCGTCACGCCTCCCGGCCGCAGCACGATCGGAACCGGGCGGGTGAGGTCGACGATGGTCGACTCCAGCCCGACCTGGCACTCACCGCCGTCGAGGAGTGCGTCGATGTCGTCACCCAGATCGCTCAGCACATGCTCGGCGCGTGTCGGGCTCACGCGGCCGAAGCGGTTCGCCGACGGGGCGGCGATGCCCCCACCGAAGCGACGGAGTAGCTCGAGCGCGAGCGGGTGCGCTGGCACGCGCAGCCCCACCGTCGAGAGCCCACCCGTGGTGGCGTCCGGCACCCGCGCGCTCTTTTCGAGAAGCAGCGTGAGTGGGCCCGGCCAACAGGTTTCGGCCAGGCGTCGGGCGCTCTCCGGAACGTGGGCCGCCCAGCGCGGCAGCTCGCTCGCCGACGCCAGGTGCACGATCAGGGGATGGTTCGTCGGGCGGCCTTTCACCGCGAAAAGCCGGGCGACCGCGCGCTCGTTCTCGGCGTCCGCGCCGAGGCCGTAAACCGTCTCGGTCGGAAACGCGACCAGGCCGCCTTCACGCAGCTTCTGTGCGGCAAGTTCTGGATCGGAGGTCGGAGTCAAAAGCGGTGGCTCCTTGTAGCCGCGACCGCGCGTGTCGTCCAACGGTTGGGCCTTCGCGATACGGATTCGCGGCGGTCAGGTGTCCACCCGGCAGAGTCGCGATGCGCGAGCGCTTGGGTACGCCGACGAGCAGCGCGTCGCGGTCGTCGAACGCGACGCGCATGAGTGCACGAGAGCGGAAGGTTTGTCGCGAGCGTCGCCATTGCGCTCGCACCTCATGCACCGGGGTAGGTGACGTGGTATTGCGCGCGCGTGCTGGCGCGAGCGGTGCGCGAGAGGTTAAGCTAAGCGCGGAGGTAGCGGCGCGATGTGGTTCTCTTCAGGTCAGCGTTCGTGTGTCGCAAGCATGATTTCAGCGGCGACAGTCGTTTCTAGTTTGCTCTGGTCCATCCCGGCGAGCGCGGTGTTTCAACCCAGCGACGGCACGCTGCTCATCCCGGTGGTGGACGAGACCAAGCCGGCTTGCCAAGACAGGAACGTTCAGCACTGTGTCGACGACAGCGAAGGCACGCCCGACCTGATCAAGGTGCAGACCGATGCGTTGATCGCGCCGGAGGCGTTCAAGCCCACATGCGCGCTGACCTTCAAGCCCATCGTCAAGGGCGGCAGCGATCACGTGGCCTTCGGCTGGTACAACCTCAAGCCCGACCCCGCCAACCCAGGGCAGTTCTTGGCGCCGACGCAAGCGGAGCTCTACGGCATGTTCCGGCTCGCGCAGGGCAACACGCCTGGGGCAGGGCTCGCGGGTCAGGAAGCCAAGCTCGACCTGGCAGCCGAGGCCGCCGCGGGTCGCTATACCGGCGGTGAGATCGGCTTCTTTCTGGCAGGCGACGGCAACCTGAATGACCTCGTGCTCGATCCCGTCACGCACGCCTTGACCGGCAAAGTGTTGACGCGCGTGTTCTACACACAACACGCGCTGAATCCTGGCAGCATGGCTGCCAAGACGTTCTATCAAGTGCTGACGTGGCAGAGCGTCGCGTTCAAGAACGCATTCTACTTCGGTTGGGAGGATCGCGTTGCGAGCTCCAGCGCCGACAACGACTTCGACGACCTGGTCTTCTTGGTCACCGGCATTCAATGCGCGGGTGGCGGCGAGGCGTGCGACACCGGCGAGGAGGGTGTTTGCAAGGACGGCACGCAGCAATGCCAGAAGGGCGTGCTGACCTGCGTTCAGAACATTCAGCCCAGCGACGAGAAATGCAACGCGCTCGACGATGACTGCAACGGCGAGGTCGACGACGGTGACGACCTGTGCGGCAAGCGCGAGGTGTGCGACCGCGGGCGCTGCGTACCCAAGTGCAACACCGGCGAGTTCAAATGCTCGAAGGGTCTGGTGTGCATCTCGCGCGGCGTATGCGTCGAACCGGCCTGCGCCGACGTCGAATGCCCCGAGGGCAAGGTTTGCCAGGGTGGCGACTGCGTCGATAGCTGCACCGGTGTGGTGTGTCCGCACGGCAGCGTGTGCCGGAACGGCGGGTGCGTCGACCCGTGCGAGGGCATTACGTGTGACGACGGCTTCAGCTGCGTCCTCGGCGTGTGTCAAAGTTGCGAATGCACGGAGTGCGGCGCCGATCAGGTCTGCGGCGGCGATAACGTGTGCGTCGATACCGGATGCGATACTCAAACCTGCATGCCGGGTGCGCATTGCTCGATGGGCAACTGCGTCGACGACTGCGACGGCGCCGTGTGCCCGGACGGCCAGATCTGCCAGTTGGGCGACTGCATCGCCGATCCGGACGCTGCAGCCGGCGGAGCCGGCGGCGACGGTGCTGGCGGCGACGGTGATAATGGTGGCGGCATCGTCATCCCCCCGAACGGCGGCAAGTCCGGTGGTGGCAGCTCGAGCGGCGGCTCCAGTGGCTCGAACGGCGACGGTCAGGCTGGGGACGATGGAGGCGGCGACGACGGAGCCGACATCGAAGCCAAGGGCTGCAGTTGCAGCGTGCCGGCCCAGCGTGGCGGTCTCGGAGCGCTCGCCGCGCTCGGAGTCGTCGGCGCATTGGCTCTGGGCCGTCGGCGCCGCCGCTAACGAGGAGCTCGCGCAATCTCCGGGCGCGCCCAGGTGCGCGCTCGGTCGCAATCTCCGGGCGCGCCCAGGTGCGCGCTCGGTCGCAATTCCGGGCGCGCCCAGGTGCGCGCCCGGGCCTTCCGGCGCTAGGGTAGAGGCGTGACGGCATCGACCCTGGGCTCCGCCTGTCCGCTCTGCCAGCAGCGCGCACCGGTGGTGATGCGTGGACTGGATTCGCGCTGCGCTGCGTGCGGTGCCCCACGCTCGTTGCTGGCGGCGCCGAGCGTCGCGCTGGCCGGGCAGCCGTCGAGGGTGGGTGGCATCGCGGCGAGCATTGCCGGGCTCGCGGTGCTGGTGCTGGGGCTCTCGTTCGCGGCGGGGCTTTGGCTGCTGCTCCAGTCGCTGTGGCCGGCGTCGTTGATTGGCTGGGCCTTTGCCGTGCCGGTCGGCGCGGCGTCGCTGCTGTTCGGGCTACTCCTCTTACTGGGTGGCAGCCGACTGCGACGCAGCGGACAAGCGCGCCGGCTGGAGGTGCAGCTCGAGGCAGTGCGGGCGCTCGTCGAGCACCGCCGCGGCCCGATCAGCGCGTTCGAGGTTGCCCGCTCGCTCGAGCTACCCGAAGCGCAGGCCGACGACCTCCTCACCCGACTGGCGCGCGAGAAAGCGACCGAGGTCACGCTCGACGTGGATCCGCAGGGGCACGTCGTCTACGACTTCGAGGGCGAAGCGCGTCGCTGGCGGGTGCTCGAAGAACGAGCCCCGGAGGCCGGCGATGTCGCCGCCTCGCAGGGGACAGAGGCGGCGCAGCGCCTCAAGCGCTGAATTCTTCGGTCACTGGCAGGTGATGTCGGCTTCGGCCACCGACCACCAGTGATCCATCACGCTCTTGTGCGTGATGCGCAAGACCTTGCCGGTCTTGATGGCCGGAAAGGTGATCGTCGTGGTGTTGATCGTCCCGGTGCCGGCGACCACGACAGGCGCAGTCGCGATGTCGGCAGCGCTGTCCGCCATACGAACCTCGTAGTCGTGCGTGTAGTCCATGTTGCCGGTCGCGGTGGTCAGGACCACGCGGTTGACGGCGACGATCTTGCCGAAGTCGATTTGCAACCAGTCTGCGCCTGAAGCGTCGAACGTGGTGGAGTAGCGATTCGTCGTGATGCCGTCGATCGCTCTCTCGGCGGGGCCGCAGTACGGATCGGTTGGGTTTGCCGCACACGGGGCGTCGCTTGGCGGCATGGCGGTAGCCGTCCATTCCGTTTTCGGCCCGATGGGGCTTCCGGCGCAGGTGCCGGCGGGAGCGCCGCCCGTACCGCCCGAGCCACCCGTGGCCTTGCCGCCCGAGCCGCCGCCGCCCGTGGTGCCGCCCGAGCCACCGCTGCCGCCCGCAGCCTTGCCGCCCGAGCCGCCGCCACCGCCAGTTCCACCCGTGGCACTACCGCCGGTTCCACCAGCGCCGCCACCACCGACAACGAAGCCAGTACCAGCGCTGTCCGAGCCGCCGGAGCCGCCAGTCGCGCCGCCGGTGCCACCCGTTGCTTGCCCGCCATTGGGGAGGGAGCCACCTTCACCATCGCTGCCGCCCGTCGCACCGGTCGCGCCGGTCGCGCCCGAACCACCGTTCGCGGAATCGCCGGTGCCGCCGCTCGCGTCGTTGCCTGCGCTGCCGCCCTTGCCGCCGAGAGCGGAAGGATCGTGCGAGTTACCTAAAGGTTCATTTTCCGCCGTGGCACACGCGACGAGGAGACCGGCAAGCACCGTAGAGAGAACTGACTTCACAGTCAGATTATGTGTCCACTCCGTGTCGCTATAAGCGACTTTTCCGCTAAAACGACAGCGTACTAAGTGCGGCGGTGTAGGGAACTAGGCGTCAGATTCGTTTCTCGCTTCCGCGGGGCCGTGCAGAAAATCTTATCCGAGTGGGTGAGCATCGGACACCAAGCCACCTGAGCGGCCTGGTGCCGTGTCGGTGCGACTTCGCGCTTTTCGGGTGCGCGAAAAAAATTCAGGCAGCCGGGATGGCTGCTGCTCATTCGGAGGAATCGATGGCTATTGGGACTCGACGATTGG
Organism: Myxococcota bacterium; assembly: GCA_048498935.1. Lineage (GTDB taxonomy): Bacteria > Myxococcota_A > Polyangia > Polyangiales > Polyangiaceae > PMG-095. The sequence goes on along the minus strand of JBEHXA010000041.1, from coordinate 17,692 downwards.
CTCATGTCGCCGTGACTGCGAGCTTGGCTTGGGTGGCGAGCGCTGCTCTGGCTGGTTGCTCGAGCGAGGCCGTGCAAACGCCCGGCGGTCCAGGCAACGCTCCGACGAACCCGGATAATCCCGCAACTCCCGGGAGTGGTGGAAGCGGCAGCACACCTTCCACGCCCGGCACGGGCGGCGGTGTAGTGATGACGCCCAACACGCCCGGCACGCCGCCGCCGGCGGGCAATTGCGGCGGTGTTTTGCCGGCTAGCTACAACGCTATCTGCAACGCATGTCACACGCAGTCCGGCACCGCGAACGCTCGCTATCCCGATCTCTACAAGTATGCAGGCACCGCAGCTGACTTCACCAAGCAGGTGCGCATGGGCAGCGCGAAGGGCATGGCGGCGTACCCGGTTGATCTGATCTCTGACGCCGACCTGACTGCGATTTTCGGCTATTTCACCGGTGGCACCACGCGCCCGACGGAGCAAACGGTGGACCTCGGCGGTGTCGTTCCGCTCTTCAAGCCGAGTGACGCCGTCAACCCGCCAATCGTCTTCACGCGTGATGACGGCGTTCTGGTCACGCGCGGCGCGGGTCGCGTGCGCGGTCGTCACGAAGGCCCGCTCGATACCAATCAGCCGTTCATGGAGTTCGTCGCCGACTACTTCATGTCACGCACTTACGGCTTCATCATCGAGGACTACACGCCCCTCGGTGAGAGCAAGATTCGCGTCACCTACCTCCCCATCTCGATGCCGACGGGCGGTACCAACTTCCGCGCTTGGAAGAACTACGACAACGGTGACGTGTTCACTACCAACGCCGGCATGGACAACGACGCTCAGCTGCCTCCGCTGATGTTGGCCGGCACCGACATGTCGCAAACGTACGAGGCGAAGTTCGCTCCGTACGCCAAGATTCAGCAGCAAACGACCACCACGAACACGCGCGAGGGTGGCGCGATTCAGAAGGGGCAGCTGTTCGAGTTCGAGTTCGGCATCTTCAACGACGCGGGTAAGATTCAACCGCCCGGCTCCCGAACGAACTACTACACGGATACTTACCGCTATCAGGTGGGCGTCGGCGGGCTCACCTCGGACAACCCGGACAAGTACGACGGCAAGGGTATCCTGGGGCCGGTCAAGGCCGCACAGCAGGGCGGCGACACGACGAACGTTTGGCCCTACTACATGACCGAGACTCAGTTCGGTCAGATGGCGCTCAACGTGCAGCATGAAAACGTGCAGCACTTGGTCGAGGGCCGGCGCTTGTTCCACACCGATTTCGTCACCGGTGAGCACAGCGAGCCGAACAACCTCGCGTTCGACGAGCAGGCCAACAAGGCCGGCCCGCTCGGCACCGCCACCAGCTGCGAGAACTGCCACGAGAACAACGGCCCCGGCGAGTTCTTGAAGGAGCCGCTCGGCAAGAGCAGCTCGATGGCGTTCAAGCTCTACGACGCAGGCGACCTGGGCGCGCAGCTGCAGCCCAAGGACGGCACGGCTTCGGTCTCGGGCAGCGACACCAAGATGGTCACGCTCGGCGACGGCACCGCGGTGACGCTCACCCGCCCGAAGTTCACGGTGACCGCGACCTCGGGCGCGACGCTCAAGTACTCGGCGCGCATCGCCCGCAAGGTGATCGGCATGGGTCTGCTCGAAGCCATCGACGAGCGCACCATCCTGACGCGAGCCGACCAGAAGGACTGCAACGCCGACGGCATCTCCGGTCGCCCGAGCTACGTGAAGGATCCGACGACAGGCGACCTTCGCATCGGTCGCTTCGGGTGGAAGGCCGAAAAGGTCGACGTTCGGCACCAGGCCGCGGAGGCCGCGTTCCATGACATGGGCCTGGGTACCTCGCTGTTCCCAGACAACGGCAAGGCGGAGCTCGCCGATGAGGACCTGAATCGCCTCGTCACTTACATGCGCTTGGTCTCGGTGCCTGGTCAGCGCAACTACGGCGACCCCACGGTCGCGCAGGGCGAGCAGATCTTCAAGACCATCGGGTGCTCGAACTGCCACGTGACCGACGCGGTGACGAGCGGCAATCACCCGTTCGTCGAGCTCCGCAACCAGGACATCAAGCCGTACAGCGATCTGCTGCTGCACGACATGGGCCCGGACCTCGCGGACGACAGCGCGATCGCTCCTTCGGAAGATCCGTCGGCTCCGCCGTCGGCTTCCGAGTGGCGCACGCCGCCGCTCTGGGGCACCGGCCTCTTGTCGACGATCAGCATGCACACCGGCTTGCTGCACGACGGTCGCGCGGCGAGCGTGCTCGAAGCCGTGCTGTGGCACGGTGGCGAAGCCGAAGCGACGCGCGAGCGCGTGACCAAGTTGCCGGCCGCGGATCGCGAAGCGTTGCTAGCGTTCGTGCAGTCGCTCTGAGCCGAAGCGAGGTAGCGACCACGCGAGGGACGGTGCCTAAACGGACCGTCCCTCGCGCGTTTTGTCGACGAGCATTCTCGTTGCGCGCTCGCTTGATCGATCTTCTGAGAATTGGATTTGCCGCTGGCGCTGTTTCTCGGCTTTAGCGCCGCGCGAAAATTGCGTGCGCGCCCGGCATGAGGAAGGTCGAGGTGGGGGATGCACTCCCTTGCTGGTGAGTGTGCATGGTGTAACCCTACCCGAGTCGAGTCGCCGACCCTTGCGCCTCGACGTCACGAACGAGCTCACGATGAAAGCGCGCGTCGCCTGCAGTGTCTTGGCATGGCTGTTGGTTGCTGCCTGCAACCGACCCGACTCGGTCCTGTTTTCGGACGTCGAACCACCGTCGGGATCGACGGGTGGCACGGACGCTCAGAACCCGCCGCCCATGACTGCCGGCAACGGTACTGGTGGCAGTCGCTCGGGAGCAGTCGCGGGTAGTGGCGGCTCCACGTCGGGCTCGGGCGGCGCGCCCGTCCCGATGGACGGAGGCGCCCCGAGCAACGGCGATGGCGGTGCCCCCGATTCGCCCGGTATGGCCGGCGCCTCCGACGGCGGAGGCAGTGGTGGCGTTGCCGGCAGCGTTGCTACCGCGGGCGGCGGAACCGGGGGAAAGCCAGCTCCCCCAGAGCCTGTGTGCGGCAACGGCAAACGGGAGACGGGCGAGGAATGTGACGATGGCGGTCACGAAGGCAAGGACGGTTGCAGCGCGGCGTGCAAGGTCGTGTGCGGAGACCACGGCGAAGGTGCCGTCAAGTCGGAAGACTTTCATTGCTACGTCGGCTTCGATCAGAACGCTTTCGAGGGCGCGGTCGCAGACTGCAAAGCACTCGGTGCTCACATCGTCAGCATCACCAGCGCTGCCGAGAACGAGGTCGTGAGCAGTCTGGTTCGCAACTCGAAGTGGATCGGCGGCTTCGAGAACGTGCCCCTCACCAGCCCGGGCCAAGGACAATACGAGTGGGTGACGGGCGAGCCGTTCGGCTACGAGAACTGGGCCGAAGATGAGCCGGACAGCGCGGAGTATCGCTGCAACAGCAGCGGGCCGATCGGTCCTCGTTGCTACGAGCACTGCATCCTCATGGAGGGCGGCGGCACCTGGCTCGACAGCCGTTGCGATGCTTCCGATGGCTATGTTTGCGAATGGGAGCCGGCGGGCGACTGAGCCGCGCGCTTATGCCCCGTTGCAGCATTTGAGCCTCGCTGAGCCTGCTGCAGCCATTTGGCCGCGCCAAAGATCGCCGCCGTGAACCAAGGGCGACGGTGTGGGCACGCCGCATGCAGTGGTAGCGGGCATGGACACGGAATCAAAGCTCGATTCTCAGGCGCGCGCAGAAGAGGTGGCGCTGACGGCGCTGCGCATCGTCGTAGGCGCGATCCTGGTGGTGCACGGCGCGATGAAGCTCATGGACATCCCGGGCACCGTGCAAGGCTTCGCGACGCTCGGCATTCCGTACCCCGATCGGGCCGTTTACTTCGCGATCGCGGGCGAGCTGGGCGGTGGGCTCGGCCTGATTTTGGGCCTGCTCACGCGAGTGGCCGCGCTCGGCGTCCTTTCTACCATGGCCGTTGCCATCGGCTACGCGCACTTCGGTCATGGGCTCTTGAGCAAGAACGGCGGATGGGAGTACCCACTCGTGCTCGGCTTGGTCGCGCTCTACTTCGTGACTCGCGGTGCCGGTCCCGCCAGCGTCGACGCCTGGTTCAGGCGGCGCCAAGAGCAACCTCGCTGGCGGACGGTGCGCGTCACGTCACATGCGTGAGGTGCGCGCTCAGGGGGTCGACGCCGTGGTGGTGATGCGCAGCGCGAAAATCTTGCTCGAACCCGACGAACCGATGCCCGTCGAGCTGCCTACGACGGAGTCCACGACTGTTCCGAACGACACTCGCCGGACGACCGGATCCTGCTCGTAGTAGACGTAGCCATCGCCGACAACCGTGCCGACCGCCACGGCGTAGCGCTTGCCGGCTTCGATGTTGAACGTCAATGGGGGCGAGGCGAACAAGCTGCTTCCCACGTTGTTGGTAGTGACTGTGTTCACTCTGGTGACGAAGGTGCCGTCTTGCCACTCGAAGATCATCCAGCGCAGATCGCGCGGGACATCGAGCAGTAGGTGCGCCTCGAGCTTGGTGATGCGGCGCGACGAATGCGCGTCGATAGCATTGCCCGATACGGCGCCCGATACGGCCTCCACCTCCAGGCTTTGAGCAGCGAGATCGACGCTGCTTGCCGCGCACGCGCCCGCCTGGTTGCAGACGAGGCCGGTGCTCGCGCAATCTGCGCTGGTCGTGACCAAGGAGCGGCCGTCCTCTCCGCACTTACCCAGGGCGTTTGCCAGGCAGACGCCCTCGCCGGGCTCACAGATGGGCGCGACGCACGCTAGGCCTCCGTCCACGTACGGGCCGCAAGGTGCGTCGTTCGGGCAATCCTGAAGGAGCACGCTTTGAACACCGGGAGCCGCGCAGACGTGGACGTCTCCATCCACGCAGAGCTCGGCGTTGGGCTCGCATTGCTTGGGCTCGCAGACCCCTTGGAAGCAGATGTCGTCACCGCAACTTTCTCCGGTGTTTGGCACCCTGCCGTCGTCGGTGCAGACAGCGACGGCGTTGTCTGCGCAGACCTTCTGTCCGGGCTCGCAGCTGCGCGCCGTGCAGAGCGGCATGTCCGTGACTTCACAACGGAAGTTCGCCCCGCAGCTGACCGCGACGAACCAGCCCGTGCCGGTTACATTGCATTGCTCGACATCGGCCGCGCCGCAGCGGCGCTCGCCCGGGTTACAGATTTGGTCGACGCATACGGTGTTGATGCAGACCTGCTCGGCGCTGCAGTTACACGCTTGTGGCGGCTCGCCACCGTCGGCCTGATTGGGCTCACCTGCATTGCCGGTCCCGCCTGTTCCTTGGCTCGACGAGCCGCCTCGCGGAGGGGCGACGCCATCCGCGCCGGCTGCCCCTGCGCAATCCTCAGCGCTGCAACTTGGATTGCCCTTTGCAGCGTGGCGCGTGCCTCCGCAGCTCGCTGCAAGCGCCACGCTCAGCAGCGTCAGACCAAACCCGAGCTCCCCGAACTTCCAACTCCTCACGCGAGCAAGCGTAACACGCTCAGGAACCGGTCCATCTCCCAATCGATGCGAGCGCTCTCGATCGGCTCCCACCACAGCTCGAAGCGCTGTGCAAAGGGACGGGTCGGGGTCGCGGGCTCGATGTGCAGCCAGCGCGCATTCGGGGGCTCTTCACAGCGCAAGTGAAAGAAATGGCGCTCGTGGGGCGGGCCCACGTCGACTTTCAGCTCGTAGTTGGCGCTGCCCAAGTAACTCCCGAGCGAAAGCGCGCGCAGGCCAGTCTCCTCCCGAGCCTCCCGCAGCGCCGCACTAGCCAGCTCCTCGTCGGGTTCGACGCTACCGCCCGGCACTTGGACGCCACGGTCGGGGCGATCGGGTTGCCTGAGCAGCAAGAGCTGCCCCTGCCAAATGACGTAGCAGAGCACCTTGGGAACAGCGACGTCCATCCGAGCGGCTCACTGAGGCTCCTCGAGTTTCAGCGTGCCGTCCAGGGCATAGGGCTTGCCTCGTGCTGAGGCATGCAGCAGAAACATGCAGCTCAGAAGCGACCCACCTCGGCCGCGCCGAAGCATCCCGAAGCGGCCAAAGATCGAGGGAATAGGCCCAACGCGCCGGGTGACGAAAGCTCGAAGCGCGCCGCCAACAGCGAGCGCGACGCGCGATCGCCGAACGATCGTGACGGCAACGAGGAACGCGTTCGCCGCGCCAAGACCGGCGCTTAGCGCGATCGTGACCCGCCGCCTATAATGGGCGCATGCGGGCGTCGCCTCTGGCCAGGCTGCCGGTCGCGCTGGCACTCGCCAGTGTGCTGCACGCATTGGCGCTCGTGAGCCTCTACGGGTGGATGCGCTCTTTTCGACCCGATGTGTCGATGCGCCACAACGCTGTCGACGCTATCGAGGTGGAACTGCTCGCTCTGTCCGAATCCAAGCCCGAGGCAGTAGACCTTCCGTCGCCGCTAGGAGCACCGTCGCCGCTGTCCGTCGCAGCGAGGCTCTCTGGTGCCACTGCGCGTTCGCAGGCAGGCGACCGCGAGCGCGGCGACGAAGGCAGCAACGATGCGGCGGGCCCCGCGCTCGTCGCTGAACCGGACGAATCCGCACCCGTCGAAGATGTTGCCGACGCGCCGGACCGCGCCATCGATCTGGGCCTAGGTCCCGACGGCTGGCGTAAATGGGCTTTGCTCGGTCAAGGGGACGCGCCGCCTCCGTCCAAGCGCAAGCGCTCGAAGGTTCAGCCCTTTCGCGCTCCACCGGCCAGCGCTACCGGCGGCTTGCTCGAAGGTCTCGAAGCTCAAGATCGCAAGCTGGGTCTCGGTCCTTCGGGCCCAGTCATTGGAGCGCTCTACCGAGCTGCTCATTCGCCCGTCGCGCCGCAAACCGGCGTCGCCCGCTTCGAGGTTACGGTGCTCAAATCCGGCTCGGTCCAAGTCTCGTTGGTCGGAGCGAGCGGTGATGCTGCCGCCTGGTCGAGTGTCGGTACTCTGGCGGCCGAAGCCATTCGCAAAGCTCCGCCGCGCATTCCCGAGCCGCGTACCGGCGCGCGCGTCGTCATCGCGATCACGGCCGAAGAAGCCTTTCCGAACGGCACCAAGCGCACCGAGCTCTCCGCTCCGCACCTCGAGGCGGTGGCTCCTGCGCTTCGCTCGACCGCCGACGCGCAGGACAAGCTCAAGGAGCTCAATCCCGTGACCGGCGATACCGGCGCACCCGTGACCGGACAGACCGCGATCGTCGAGATCCCCGGCGTTTTCCTGGCCGGCCGAGGCAAGGTCTGCAGCTACCGCCTCGGCATCACTCCGTTTGGCCCGATGCTCGCCGGCGGTTGCGACCTAGCCAACGCCGGCTCCAAGGCGCAGCGCATGGTGCGCACGCAGGTCGAAGAGCAAGCGATGTTCTAAGAGCCGATCCTAAAACCTCTCGATAGGTAGGATCGAGTGTGATCTACAGTGCTTTGTGGAAGCAAGTTTGCCGACGTGCCCGACGCTCCGTGGCGTCGAATCGAGCCGCTGATCCCGCCGGAGCGCGCGAACCGCGGGGCGGACGGCCGCCGGTTGCAGCTCGAGTCGTGATGGCAGGCATCCTCTATCGGCTGAAGACGGGCTGCCGATGGAAGGCGTTGCCGAGCGACTTCGGCTCCGGCTCGACGTGCCATCTACGCTTTCAGAAGTTCTGGGAGCGGGGCCCCCTAGTCCACATGTCCACAAGTAGGTGAGTGGCCCACTTGTCGGCAATTTGTCCGCATAAGTATCGAGGGTGAAGCTGTGATTCGCGTTCGCCATGCGGCGCGCTTTCAGCTACATATGTCCGATTATGGCGTTGGGTTGGCGTGTAGGAGTTGGCGTCGCGTTGTTGCTTGGGTGCTCCAGTCCCGGTGGGAGCGCGCTGGGTCCGGACGGAGGCGCTGGCAGCGCCGGCGGCCCGGGCTTTGGAGGAGCAGGTCCAGGTGCGGCAGGTGCTGCCGCGAGCATGGCCGGGAGCGACAGCGTGCCTGCCGGAGGCACGGACGGGACGGGGGCACTCGGTGGTACAGGTGCTACGAGCGGCGGCGGTGACGCGAGCGGGACGGCTGGCACGGGCGGTGCGGGCGGCACGACTGAAACGGCCGGTACGGCTGGCGCGCTCGGCTCCAGTGGGGAAATGGGCGGTGCGGGTGGCTCTCCCGCCGGCCAGGGAGGTTCAGGCGGTCAACCCGCCGCTAGCGGGGGAACATCCGGATCCGGTGGAGCACCTGCGAACCCGCTCGGCAATTGCTGCACGCCTCACGCGGGCAAGGGTTGTCAGGTGCCGTCCGTACAGGCCTGTGTTTGCGACGGCGACCCTTCGTGCTGCGATGACTCGTGGGACTCGTACTGCGTCGAGGACGTCCCGATTTTCGAGTGTGGCTCGTGTCCCGCCTTGCCCGTCGGTGGGGCAGGTGGAACCGGCGGCATGGGCGGGACGGCTGGTAGCGCTGGTGCGGGTGGCACGACAGGCGGCGGTGGAAGCGCTGGTGCCGGTGGCTTCGGCGGAAGCGGCGGAGCCGGCGGAAGCGGCGGAAGCGGCGGTTCCGGTGTGGTCGCTCCTGGCGAGCCGGGACCCAAGCTGGACGTTGACGGGCATGCGTGTGCCATTTGGGGAACGACGCTCAAGTGCTGGGGCGACAACAGCGCCGGGCAGCTCGGTTACGTCGGCGAGAGCTCCAAGAACCTCTTCCCCGAGGCGATCGCCGGTAGCTGGATAGCCGTGTCGACGGGCTACGAATTCACGTGCGCCATCAAAGACGACTACTCACTCTGGTGCTGGGGCAGAAACAGGTACGGTGTCCTTGGCCGCGGCAATACGACCGACATTTCGAGTGCCGTACCCCAGAAAGTAGGCGACGGGTACTATCGGGTCACGGCGGGCGATAGGAACGCCTGTGGCTTGAAGGTGTCGGGCGAGCTCTGGTGTTGGGGCGCGGGCGACAGCGGCATCCTCGGCTACTGCGCGAATCCCGCAGCCCAAACCTGCCAATCGCCACCAGCCACGGGAGCTCCCACTCTCGTGCCCGCGCCCAACCCATTCTTGGATGCAGCGATCAGCGGCTGGCAGATCATCGCGATTCAGAACGAAGCGGGGCTGCCGCGCGTTTGGGCTTGGGGCGACAACTTCTCGGTGCTCCGACGCAAGCCGGCGCCGCAAGGTCCGCCCGGCGTGTGGGGCCAGCAAGTCAGTCGAGGCTACGAGGGCCTCAGCGTCTATGACGGCAAACTAAAACGATTGGTCGGCTTCCTCGACTCCTATGTGCAAGCGGGCGATCCGAGCAGTGTGACCGATAGCGCGATCGCCAACTACACCATGTGCGTCATCGACGGCGCTCAGGACATCCTGTGTCGTGGCAACAACGCGTTTGGCCAGCTCGGCCTCGGGACTTGGACCCTGGACCCCTCGTTCCAGCATATCGACTCCGACGCTTGGGTGAAGCCCCTCGGGCCCCAAGGTGCTTGGGTGGACATCGCCGGCGGTAGTGCAACCTTTTGTGCGCGCAACGAAGCCGACGAGGTCTGGTGCTGGGGTGCCAACTCGGGGGGCCAAGTCGGAGACGGTACGACGTTCCACGCGAGCCTGCCGCACGAGGTGGGCGAGCCCGCAGCCGCGCACGATTGCGCCAACGACATCGCCGACGGGACCGAGGAGAAGGTCGACTGCGGCGGTCTCGACTGCATCGCCTGCCCCACCTGCACCGACGGTATCGCCAATCAAGACGAGACGGACATCGACTGCGGTGGCGACACTTGCGAGGCCGATTGCGCGATCGGGCAGAAATGCCAGGAGGCGGAAGACTGCGGTTGCCCGCTGAACTCCGAGTGCCCCGAAGGTTGCACGGATAGTATCTGTTCCCCTTGGTGCTACGACCTCGACGACGACGGTTACGGCACGGGCCCTGCCTGCCTCGGCCCAGACTGCCTTGATAGCGATGCAGACTGGCACGCGGGCTGCTGGCTGCGGAGCCTTTTCGGCAACATGCCCGGCACCAAGCCGCTCTCCGGCACCACCACGCGCAACGATCAAGCGTGCGTCGTGAACGCCACCGCGAACGGGTGCGTCTCGCAGAACAATCCCGCGTGCAACCCGGACACCTCGAGTTGGCCCATCACCCTGAACGCGACCCTATCGGCGAACAAGGAGCTGACCATCCAGGCGCCGAGCCAGGACATGTGTACGAGCAGCTACGTGAACTTGGTGGTCGACGTGGACGGCAACCCGACGGGCGACACGATTCCAACCGTCTACCCGGTGCCGCAGCCGATGGACATCTCGTATTACTCGCCGCGGGACACCGACAAGTGCCGTGTCGATTCATCGGGCATCGATACCCTGGTCCAGAACAGGGTCACGGTGTCCTTCGTGGGTAACGAAATCTGGATCACCCAGGAGTGCTACACGCAGTTCACGGTGAATGCGGGCCCTTCCGGGACGGTACCCCTCTACGACATTCGACGCTGGACGACCAAGGTGCACTAAGAGCCAGTCCTACAACCCGGACCGAGCCCGCCAAGGAGGCGCAAGCAGACCTAGGCGAGACGACGAGGCGTACTGAAGTACGCCGAGGAGGAGCAACGACGGGCTGCGCCGCGGATCTGTCGGCGGGCGACGGGAGGGTTTTAGGACTGGCTCCAAGTCTGCGGGCGAGCTACTTGGGACAAGCTACGTTGGGTGCCAGGCTCGTATACAGCTGGCCGAGCTCGGTGAGCGCGCCCGTGCTCGTCGTGAGTCCCACGTTGGGGATGGCGTTCTCGTCGGCGAACCAGGCGTACTTGGCGACCTGAGGCTCGCTCTCCAAGTAGGGGATGGCGGCTTGCATGTATTGCTTCTGTTTGGCGAGCGAGCGATCCGCGCCATCGCCGCAGGCAAACTCGGTGAGCCAAATAGGCTTGGTGGGAAACTTCGTCTTCAGCTGCCCGATGTACCACTGCAGGGCCGGCAGATCGCAGGCGTACCAATGTGCGGCGACATAATCGACCTGACAATTCGGGCAGGCCGCGAAGAAAGCCTGAAGGTAGTTGAACGGATCAGTGTCGTGGCAGCTCGCCGCGGGGCCGCAGAAATTGACGGCTGGCGCCGCGATTTTCATGCCCCTGCTCTGCGCGATCTGCTGAACGTTGGGCCATTGTGCGGCGGCTTGAGCGGCGCTCAAGTTCGCCTGACTGAAGAAGTTCGGCTCGTTGAAGCCGAGCAGCGTTTTGGTGCCGCTGGGAATGCTGCCGGCGCTGCCATAGCGCGTTTCGTCCCAAATCATGGGCACGAACTCGACGTTCAGGTTGCGATACACATCGCGCACTGCGGCCTCGGGAGCGACCGACCAGTTGTACCACCACGTGACATCACTCGAGAGCGCCGTTAGGCCCGCTGCGGTGTTCCGACCAAAAGCTACACCTCGTTTGCACGCATCCAAGTTTTGTGGAGGCGGGGGCGGCGGCGTGGTCGTCGCTGTCGTCACGTTCAAGTAGTTCACGTTGACGCCGCCGGTATCCATCACGAGCCGCAGCTTGTGCGCCCCGGCTGCGACCGTGATGCCGCGTGCTGCGACGTCTGCAAACGCTTGCCAGCCAGCTGAAGGGGCGGTTAGAGCGCCGCTCACGTTCGCGCCGTCGAGCTCCACGTGCACGGTCTTGCCCGTGGTGTTCGACGCCAGGCGCGTCACGAAGTCGAGCTTGCCCGAGGTCGCTACTGACACGTCCCACTCGAGCCATTCGCCCGGCTCCGTCCAGCCCACGTTGCAACCTCCGCCGGTGTCGGTCGTTGCTTGTGCATCGACCGCGCTGCTGCTGCAGGTGGCCGAGCCCAGGTTGGTCGGGGTGGTGTCGAAGAAACGAGCCGGTTTTTCGGCTTCGAGCTTGGCCGGGACCGCGACGGCAGCGGGCGGGGGAGGCGGCGGCGGTGGCGGCGCGTCCGGCGAATACACTTCGGCCTCCCACAGCGAAACGCCATAGGCCGTCCCGCGCTTGTAGGAGTTGACGCGAACGAAGCGCGCGTTGCCGCTGATCGCCAAATCGTCGACGCCCCCGTTGCCGGCGGTATCGGTGTACACCTTGTTCCAAATCGCGCCGTCGCTCGAGAGCTCGATGTCGTAGCTCGAGCTGTAGGCAGCCTCCCAACGCAGCACGACGCGGTTGATCGCTTTCACTGCGCCCAGGTCGAGGCGAAGCCATTGTGGGTCCGCGAACGCCGAGCTCCAGCGCGTGCCGGTATTGCCGTCGACCGCTGCGCTCGCCGCCAGCGTCGCGCTCTGTTGAGACGATGCGGTTGCAGTGACCGAGAGCTTCAACGGTTGTGACGCTTCGCCCCACTGCTCATCGAAATCTTCGCTGCCGCTACAGCCCGAACCGAGCAGCGAGAGTGCGCAACCCGCGACGAGCGCGCGAGGACTCGCGAAGCGAGCGAAACGAATCGGAGACAACAACATCGGACCGCCTTCCTGACCTGTCGTGAGTCTCGGGGTACGTCCAAATTCGTCGCCCGGTCTCAGACGAATCGCCGGCGCCTGACGATTGTGCGGATCGCCAGCGTATAAATTCACTCTCAGGGTTATGCCCTCATGGAGAGGGTCCCGGTCGGACATGACGCAGACGTGATCTTCAGCACCTCACGCATCCGGGCAGCCGATTGCAGCAACGGCGGCGTTTTCTGCGTTGGCTTGATTGCGGTGCTGGTCGGCTGCAGCGCCGGTGGCCCGGCCGCTGGCAGCACCACGTCTCCTCCGTCCAACAACACGGGCGGCACCACTGCGGCCGGCGTCGGCGGTTCGAGCGTCATCCCTGGCACGGGCGGCAGCCAAAGGGACGTGACGCTGGTGGGCATCGGCGGCATGAGCGCGGACTCGGGCGGTAGCGGCGGTGGGCCCTCGAAGCAGGTCGTGCGCACGCTTCCGGATGGGTTCACTCCGAGTGACATCGGTGGCTACAAGCTAGGCGCGCGCCTGACCGGTGATGGAGGCACCGGTGGCGTTGGTAGCGGCGGCTCGGCGGGGAGCGGCGGCAGCGCCGGAGCAGACGCCGGCGACTGCGGCAACATCTTGCTCGGCGTGGTGCGCGACTTCAAAGGCGCCAATGAGAACGCCGGTCATGCCGACTTCGAGACCGATGGCATTCAGGGCGGCGACGCCACACCGGGCATGGTGACGAACACTTTGGGCCCCGATCAGAAGCCGGTCTACTCGTCGATGTGTGAAATCGGGCACGCAATGCCGGCTCCGACGTGCCCCTACGGCGCGCAGAACACGTCGAAGATGCTGTTCGACCAGTGGTACAACGACACGCCCGGTGTCAACGAGGCTTACGAAGTCTCGCTGTTCTTTGCGCCGCAACCGGGCAACTTGTTCACCTTCCAGAGCCTGCATTACTTCCCGATCGACGGCGCTGGCTTCATGAGTACGGCGCAAGCCGACGACGGCAAGCCGCACAACTTCGGCTTCACCACCGAGCTTCACACGCGCTTCCTGTACAAGGGCGGAGAAACCTTCACGTTCGAGGGTGACGACGATGTCTGGGTCTACATCAACGACAAGCTCGCCGTCGATCTAGGCGGCCTGCATCCGATGCAGAGCCGCGCCGTGCAGCTCGACGCGGTCGCCACGCAGCTGGGCATCGTCACCGGTACCATCTACTCGCTCGACCTGTTTCACGCCGAGCGCCATACGACCGCGTCGACCTTCCGTATCGACACGAACCTCTCGTTCGTCGACTGCGGTCGTATCCCGCGCGTTCTGAAGTAGGCGCCGCTCAGCCGAGCAGGGGGCGCAGCGCGTCCTCGACGCTCGTGGAGCCTCGGCGAGCTTCGGCGCGGCCGCCTTCGAACGCTACGCGGCCGCTGATGAAACCCTCGTACATGGCCTGATACAGGCTCGCCACGTTGGTCGAGATGCCGAACGAGGTGAAGGTCGGCACCACGGCAGAAACGGGTGCTTCGACCAGCTGCACCGGCTTACCGAGGAGCTGGGAAACGGTCGTCGCCACGTCGCGCGGGGTCACATCGCGCGGCCCCGAAAGCTCCAGGATGCGAATGCCGCGCGGACCATCGAGCAACGCGTCCGCTGCCAGGTCACCGACATCGGCGCTCGCCACCATCGCCATCTTGAAGTCGGCCGGGATGAAGCTGGGTAGCACGCCGTCCTTCACCGCGACCGGGAGTACGGAGCCCCAGTTCTGCACGAAGTAGCAGGCGCGCACGAACGTGCAGGGCACGCCGGTGGCGCGCAAAGCCTGTTCGCCTTGATGAACCGACTGAATGATGCCGGTGCCGCTCGGGTGCTGCGCACCCAGCGACGACAGGAACACGACGTGAGGTACGGCTGCTGCTTCGATCGCCGAGGCGACCGAGCTGAGCAGCGCGCTTCGCTCGCTCAAAAAGTCGCTACTCGCCATGTCCGGCGGCGAGAGCAGGTACAGCCCAGTCGCGCCCGTGAGGGCACGCTGGAAGGCGGCGCCATCGCCCAGCTCGACCTGAACCAGCTCGGCACCAAGCGCGGCCAGGTCCTTTGCCTTGGCCGGATCTCGCACGAGCGCGCGCACCTTTTCTCCGGCACGCAGTAGCTTGATTGCGGCGGCTTTGCCCGTATTTCCGGTGGCTCCACTGATGACGTACATGACGGTCTCCTTGTCGTGTTTCCCGAGGCACGGCGAATCTGGGGCCATCGCGATGATGTGTACAGTGCACAGTTGGCATTATAATTATCGATGCCATGCATGTTCCGAACCTGTCGGCGATCGACCTGAATTTGCTGGTCGTTTTGCGAGCCTTGCTCACGGAACGGCACGTCACTCGTGCGGCCAGCCAACTGGGGCTCAGCCAGTCCGCCACCAGTCACGCGCTCGCGCGCTTGCGTGAGCTTTACGGGGACCCACTCCTGGTGCGCAGCGGGCGCTCGCTCGAGCCGACGCCGCGCGCGGTCGAGCTCTTGCCATCGCTGCTGCGTGGGCTCTCCGAGCTCGAAGGCGGTGTACAGGGGCCCGCGTCGTTCGAGCCGAGCAAGGCGCGCAGGGCCTTGCGCGTTGGTGCAGCCGACTACGTTCAAGCGGTGCTGGTCGAGCATCTCGTCGCGCTCCTGCAGAGAGAGGCTCCCGGCGTCGATCTGCAGGTCACCAGCTACATCAGCATGCTGGAGCAGCTCGAGGCAGACGCGCTGGATCTGGCAGTCATGGCGGCCGGGCCAGTGCCGCGCAGGTTTTCTCAGCAGGCTCTATTCGACGATCGTTTTACGTGCATCTTGCGCGATCAGCATCCTGCGTTGCGTCGTCAGCGCTTGAGCCTCGCGCAGTACCTCGAGCTCGGGCACGTGCTGGTCGCCCCTGGCGGTACCCCGGGCAGCGTGGTGGATACCGCGCTCGCGCGGCGCGGTTTGTCACGGCGGGTAGTGCTCCAAGTCTCGAGCTTTCTGGTGGCACCGCTCGTGATAGCGGACACTGATTTCGTCAGCACCGGCCCCGAGCGACTGCTCGAGCGGATGAGCGCGCGGTTTCCGATCCGGGTGGTGCCGGCGCCGCTCAAATTGCCTCGCATCGAGCTCCGGCTGGTTTGGCATTCGCGCTGGGATCACGACCCGGCGCACCAGTGGATGCGTGATGCGCTCGCGCGAACGGCCCGCGCGCTCTGAACGCGCTCACGCACCTTCGCGACGAGCCCAACGCCCCGCGAGCCAGCCACCGACTACGAGCTGCAGCGGATGGTAGATCATGATCGGGAGCAGGATCAGGCTGAGCGCGGGGTTGCTCCCGAAAATCAGCCGCGCCATCGGTACCCCCGAAGCTAGGCTCTTCTTCGAGCCGCACAGCACGACCGCGATGCTGTCTGCGCGCGAAAAACCGAGTAGCCGCGACGCCCAACCGAGTCCGCTCAGCATCAGGCCGAGCAATGCGACCGCGAAGCTCAGCGTGATCAACAATGCCGTGAGCCCGCTGCCCTGCCACACATTGGCGACCACCGAGTCACAGAAGCTCGTGTATACGAGTAGCAAGATCGTGAGCCGATCCACGATCGAAATCTTGGCTTTGTGGCGTGTTGCCCAGTTACCAAGCAGCGGTCGGCACGCTTGCCCGAGCGCGAACGGCAAGAGCAGCCACCGCGCCAGATCCAGCATCACCTCGCCGAGCGGGAGGGTGTGCCCGCCCGCTCCGAGCACCAAGCCCAGCCAAGCCGGAGTCAGGACGACGCCGAGCAGACTCGAGAGCGTCGCGTTGAAGACAGCGACCGGAACATTGCCGCGGGCGGCGGCAGTGAGCGCGACCGAGCTCGAGACCGTCGAGGGCAGCGCACACAGATAGAACAGCCCCACTGCCAGGCTGGGGTTCACGACGCTGCCGAGCAGTGACGCTGCAAGCCAGCCCACGACCGGAAACGCGCCGAACGTCGCCAGCTGCACCACCAGATGCAGTCGGTAGGCGAGCGCCCCTGCCCGAAGCGCGGCCAGGGGCAGCGTGAGGCCGTGCAAAAGGAAGATCAGCGCCACCCCCAACTTATTCAAGAGCTCCGCGTGAAGCGCGCCCCCGCGCGCCCCGGGCTGAGGAAATGACCACGCGAGCGCGGCCGCTCCCAGCATGCCGAGCAAAAACCAATCGACTCGGCGTGTGCGATTCATGGTGCGTGTTTGAATACGGCCGAGCCTGGAGCCGTCAATATCACGCCTCTCGGCCTAGTCTTTGGCCGATGGCCCGATGTTTGGGCGAGCGACTGCGCACAACGCGGTGGGAAATGCGGGAAACGAGACCAGACGGAGCGGAGGGATGACGAGGCTGTGAATTCGCCATCGACATAGTTGACGAGAGGTTGGGCAATCGAGGATGGTTTCAGGTTGACTCGCCCATTTATCCGGGCGGTCGGGAGAAAGACAGATGAGGACTCTTCTTTGTGCGGTGATGGCTTTGGGTTTGGCGGCGTTCGGCTGTAGCAGCAACGAGTGCGAAGACGCCCAGGACAAGATCGACGAATGCGGTCTCGACCTCGGCGACGAGAAGCCGTCGGACGACGAGATCGACGAGTGCAATGCCGACGCGGAGTGCGGCGCCAAGTGCTTCAACGAAAACAGCTGCGCTGACATCAAGGCGACCTGGACGGCGATCACCATGCTCCAGACTCCGCCTGACAACGGTTTCACGAAGTGCCTGACGGCTTGTTCACAGTGACTAGCCCGATCGGATAGCTAGCGCGTCGCCCCATAGGCGACCGCTGCAGGGGCGACGTGCAGACGCGGCACGTCGCCCTCGCTGTGATGTTTGGGGATGATCCGAGCGCTTTGGGGTTGACGCGCCTCGCGATCGAGGCAGTCTGCGCGCAACACAGATGAAATCCGTTCTTCGCGCAGTGCTGGTCCTGGGTTTGGTGCTCGTGGGTTGCGGCAACAACGAGTGCGAGGACGCGGCCGACAAGATCGACGAGTGCGGCATCAATCTCGGGGACAGCAAGCCCTCCGACGACGAGAACTCCGAGTGCAACGACAAGTACGAGTGCAACGCCAAGTGCGTCAACGCGGCTAGCTGCGCTGACATCAAGGCGTTTTACGAGACTAGCGCCGACAACAGCTTCAAGGCCTGTGTCGGGGCCTGCCCGATCAAGTAGAGGGGCCTGGTTTCTTTCGGGCGGGCGGTATCGCGGCCCGGTGGTCTTCACAGAGCGTCGAGGCCGGCGACCCACATCTTCCCGTCGGGCACGTTGGTGATCGAGGTGGCGGAGGGCCGTGTCAGCGTGTAGGGGACGGCGG